>JAPOTF010000118.1 GCA_026709325.1 Roseovarius sp. | reverse complement strand
CGGGCATCGACAGATGCCTGCGGAAGGAGTTTCCCGTGGTTTTTGCTCTTGCCTGCTGTTTTTTTGGCATAATAGCCGCTTCCGGCGGCAAAAGTCCACGAAAAAATGTTTTCGGCAATCCAGTTAAACCATTGCAAAACAACGAAAAGAAATTCTAGCGGGAATTGCTGTCGCACCTGCAAATTAACTCGCCATTTACGCCTAAAATTCCGCATTAAATGATATTTAATCCATTATCGGGCAGTTCCAAAAAATCGCGAGACCCAAAAGCGTCTTGAAAAAAATCCATTTTTCAACATGCGGGTTTGCCTGCCGCCGAAAACCCTGATGGGTTCGACTTGCGGTTTCCGCGTCGATGCGGGGTTGACATCACAGGGGACCCCTTCAAACGCCACATACCAGTGCGCTCACCGCAGTCGGCCGCAAAAACCCGCGATTCACATATCAAGCCGGCTTCGCTTCGGGGGCTGGCTTGGGATCGAAAACCGAAAGGGGTCTGCGCCTCCTTTCGCGAACACCCGGACCGCGGGGCGCATGAACCCGCTTGCCCGCCTCCACAATCAGTATGCCACCCGCCGCCACAATTGATATCCTCCCTCCCAGTCGCTCCCACATGCCGGCGGTTTTGCGCCAGAAGGGTTTTTCGGAAGGTGGCTGAAAAAGCGTGGTAACATGCCTCTCGGGCAGAAAGCCGTGAGCTTTAAGCTGGTTTTCGAGCTGCGTCTGACTGTATGGCCGGCCGTATCCAAACGGCGTGCGATCTGATCGCGACCACAACCCGGCGCGATTGGGAACGACAATCAGTACCGACCCTCCAGGCCCCAGAACCCGCCAGCATTCATCAAGCAGCGAGGACGGATGTTCACACGTCTCAAGTCCATGAACAAGAAGGAGCTTGTCCACATGTCCCGTCTCAAGCGGCCATATGGTCTCTTCGCATAAAACCGAGACATTTGGCATTCCCTCCGGCCATCGAATGACGCCTTGAGGCGCGGGCATGAGGGCAATCACTCTGCGCGATTCGCCAAGATATCTCCTCAGAAAGGGAACCGCGAAACCGAAACCGGCAATTGTCTGCCGTTTGGCTTCCGGCCAGAACTCGCGAATCCTGGAATCGATGACATTGATTGCCGAACGGCCAAGCAGACTCCGGTAGTAGAAGTTTCTCAGATCCTGCACATCAAGATGCATTGCGGTTTCCGCTTCCAGTTTGTAACCTTGGCATAATAGCGGAATTAACCCAACGGGGGAATACCATGACACTCGAGGTTGAATGCGTTCCATGCCTGTCGGACAACTATGCCTATATCGTGCGCAGCCCCGGAAGCAGGGAGGCGTTGATCGTGGACGTTCCGGAAGCGGCGCCAATACTTAAATCGCTTGAGGCGACGGGAATGGCGGTCTCTCACGTGCTTGTAACTCATCATCATGCCGATCATGTTCTGGGCCTCGCCGAGCTTTTGCACCGGCATCCCGCCAGGGTTGTCGGCGCCAAGGCGGATGTCCATCGCCTGCCTCCGCTGACCACGCAAGTCCGGGAGGGTGATTCGATTGAACTGGCGGGGGAGACGGCGCATGTGATTGACGTTTCCGGACATACAATTGGCCATGTTGCATACCACTTCCCGCTCAGCGGCCTGGTTTTTACGGCGGACAGCCTGATGGCGCTGGGATGCGGCCGGGTCTTCGAGGGAACCATGACGCAAATGTGGCGCAGTCTTGGCAAGCTTGCGGCTCTGCCGCCTGAAACCATGGTCTATTCAGGTCACGAGTATACCAGCGCAAATGCAAAATTCGCCCTGACCATTGATCCCGACAATCGGGATCTGGTCGCCAGGGCGCGCGATATAGACAACCTGCGTTCCCGGGGGCTTGCCACTGTTCCCTCCAAACTTTCGACCGAACTGGCAACCAATCCCTTTTTGCGCTGCTCCGATCCCGCCATTCAGGCAAATCTTGGCATGTCCGGCGCCGCCCCTGAAGACGTTTTTTCCGAAATCCGCAACCGTAAAGACAATTTCTGAAATGGAACGCCGTGCGCTTGAAGCGCCTTTCAAGTCCAAATTCCACATGATGCGAAAAAAAACATGCCTATGCTCTTGAAGACTCCGCGATATTGACCAAAATTTAACTTATGGGACTTGGTTTACACATTGGCGGGTATCCAGTGATCACAGGCAAAGGAGCGCTTTAAGTTGCCATCATTCACAAAAACTTTGGAAAAGGCGATCCATTCAGCGTTGGCAATGGCCAATGCGCGGCATCATGAATACGCCACGCTCGAACATCTGCTTCTGGCGATGATGGAGGATCCGGACACGTTAAGGGTTTTGAAGGCCTGCGCCGTTGACACGGACAGCCTTAGCGGGAATTTGCGGGAATTTGTCGATAACGGCCTGTCCAGCCTGGTTGTCGAAATTCGCAGTGCCGATGCCGTTCCAACTGCCGCATTTCAAAGAGTCATACAGCGCGCGGCCATCCATGTGCAGTCATCTGGACGCTCGGAGGTAACGGGGGCAAACGTGCTTGTGGCAATCTTCGCCGAGAGGGAGTCGGAGGCAACTGAATTTCTGCACAAAGAAGAGATAACCCGATATGACGCCGTGAACTTCATTGCCCATGGGATAGCGAAAAATCCCGCATACGACGAATCGCGCGACATCAAGGGAAGCGAAGACCATGATGAGGAATACATCGGCAAACCCGGCGCCGGGCAGTCGGAATCAAACATTTCCGCACTTGACAGCTATTGCGTCGACTTGCATGAAAAAGCCGCTGGAGGCGGCATTGACCAGCTTATCGGACGTAACGAAGAAGTCCACAGATGCGTACAGATACTTTGCCGAAGACAAAAAAACAATCCTCTGCTTGTTGGCGATCCCGGCGTGGGAAAAACCGCAATTGCGGAAGGCATAGCGCTGCAGATACTGGTCGGCGACATACCCGAGGTGCTTTCCAAAACCAGAATATATTCCCTGGATATGGGTCTGGTGCTTGCGGGAGCGCGCTACAGAGGGGACTTTGAGGAGCGCCTGAAGGCCGTTATTCAGGAACTGGAAGACCATCAGGACGCGATACTGTTCATAGACGAAATACATACCGTGATCGGCGCGGGAGCCACTTCCGGCGGCGCCATGGATGCATCAAACCTGCTTAAACCGGCGCTTCAGGGAGGAAGTCTGCGGTGCATGGGGTCCACAACCTTCAAGGAATACCGCCAGTATTTCGAAAAAGACCGCGCCCTTTTGCGCAGATTCCAAAAAATCGACGTGGTGGAACCCACCGTTGAGGACTCATATAGAATACTAAAGGGAGTTGTTCGGCATTTTGAGCACCATCATGGCGTCAAATACACAAATGAGGCCATACGTTCCGCCGTAAATCTTTCCAGCCGCTACATTAACGACCGCAAACTGCCGGACAAGGCCATTGACGTGATAGATGAGGCGGGAGCGGCGCAACAGATTCTTGCCAAGTCCAGGCGCCGCAAATCCATTGGCGTCAGGGACATTGAGAACATGGTTGCGAAAATCGCGCGCATTCCTCCAAAGAATGTCTCTAAAAACGATGCTGAAACACTCAAAGATCTTGAGGCTTCGCTCAAGCGCATGGTGTTTGGCCAGGAAAGGGCCATTGAAGCGCTCGCAAGCGCGATAAAACTCGCGCGGGCGGGTTTGCGGGAGCCCGAGAAGCCGATCGGCAGCTATCTGTTCGCGGGACCCACCGGCGTTGGCAAAACCGAGGTTGCCAGGCAGCTTGCCGATGTTCTTGGCGTTGAGCTGCTGCGCTTTGACATGTCCGAATATATGGAAAAGCATGCCGTATCCCGCCTAATTGGCGCGCCTCCGGGCTATGTCGGGTTTGACCAGGGAGGCCTTCTGACAGATGGGGTCGACCAGCATCCCCATTGCGTTCTTCTGCTTGATGAAATTGAAAAGGCGCATCCCGATGTTTTCAACATCCTGCTGCAGGTAATGGACCACGGCAAACTTACAGACCACAACGGGCGCGCGGTAAACTTCCGCAATGTAATCCTGATCATGTCATCAAACGCCGGAGCGGCAGAGCAGGCCAAAGAGGCAATCGGATTTGGCCGCGATCAGCGAGAGGGGGAAGACCTGGCGGCGATAGAGAAGCTTTTCACGCCGGAGTTCCGCAATCGGCTTGACTCCATCATCTCGTTCTCGTCGCTTTCAAGAAGGGTAATCTTGCAGGTTGTGGAAAAATTTGTCCTTCAGCTTGAAGCGCAACTCTCGGACCAGCGAGTCATTATAGAACTCGACGTGGAGGCGGCGGAGTGGCTGGCGGAAAAAGGCCATGACAGCAAGATGGGCGCGCGTCCTCTATCGAGGGTTATACAGGAGCACATCAAAAAGCCTTTGGCGGAGGAACTTCTTTTTGGAAAACTCGTCAAAGGCGGCATTGTCAAGGTTGGAATTCGCGACAACCGCATTGATCTGCAAATTCACGGCCCTGAAAAGCGCCGCATAGCCGCAAGGAAGCAGCCGCTTCTAACCGCGGACTGACGGCGTTCGCGCATTTTGGCGTATCGCAATTCGCCAGGCCAGCCAGAATTTTGACGACATTCGCCCATTCAAACTCCTGCCGGCACACCTGCATCTCGTTCATGATGCGGAAGTTCCAATTATTTGCCATGGCAATGCGCGGCCCGCTCTTTCCGAGCGGATTCGCATCCCCGGGAAGCGGCGACATTCAAAACGGGTTTTACCGCCGGAAAACATGCCGCAACGCCATTTGCGGACAATGAAGTGAAGGGCCGGATTTTATCGTCCGGTCAACTTCAGCTCAATTCGCCGGTTTTGCGCTCGCGCCTCCTCGGTGTCTTCCGGATTAATCGGATGATGATGGCCAAATCCATTTGCCGACAATCTCTCGGGAGGAAAGCCGATGCTGTCGATGAGATATCTTACAACCGACAGCGCGCGAGCCTGACTGAGATCCCAGTTGTCGACATACAGAGCCGACTGGCGTATCGGAACATCGTCAGTGTGACCATCTACCTGGAGAATCCAGTCAATGTCTTCCGGAATGTTTCTTGCAACTTCCGAAAGGATGTTCGCGACATTCTCAATCTCGCGTCGACCGTCTTCCGACAACTGCGCCTTTCCCGGCGAGAACAGCACCTCGGATGAGAAAATAAAGCGATCGCCAACTATCCGGATACCTTCTCGTCCCTCCACGATATCGCGGAGTTTTCCAAAAAATTCAGACCTGAATTTCTTCATGTCCTCTCTTTCGGATTCAAGGCGCTTTCGCTCTTCTTCCTCAAGTTCCCGACGACGCTGTTCCTCCTCGCGGCGACGTCTTTCCTCAAACGCCGCGCGCGCCAAAGCCACATTCAACTGATTTCCAAGCGATTGAATCTGGATATCCGCATCCGCTTCCCTTTCCCGGGCGCCATCAAGGAACGACTGCAACTCGCCAAGTTGCCTGCGCAAGGCGGCCACCTGCAGGTTTAAGAGCGCCTGCTGTTTGAGCGCCTCGCCGGTTTTCTGCTCGGCCTCCTGTTTGGCCGCCATTGTTCTGGCAAGTTGAGCGGCGGATTCCCGCAGCAGTTTTTGCATGTCATCTGCCGCGTTCGTCTGATTTTTTGCCTCGGCCAAAGCCGAGGCAAGTTTGAGAGTGAGACTTTCTTCGGAAGCAGTCGACTTTTCCAGAGCATCCTTTGTTTCGCGCAGTTCCGAGTTAAGCTCCGCAATCGTTCCGTCCCTGGCCTTGGCCTCCACCAGTGCCGCGGCAAGACTTAACGCAAGTTCCTCCTCCGCTTTCTCCGACTTGACCAGCGCGGCATGCGCGTCATCAAGTTCAGAATCGAGCAGCGCCGCCTCATTGCCTTTTCTTCTGGCATCTGCCAGCGCCCGAGCGAGATCAAGAGCCAGGTCCTCTCGCGCTTTTTCCGATTGCGAGAGCGCGTCACCCGCGCCAGTCAGCTGCGAGTCCAGATTTTCTATTGTCCTGTCTCTTGCCTGGACGTCCGCAAGTGCCGCGGCAAGCTTGAGCGCAAGTTCATCCCCCGCCTCCCTTGATTCTGCCAAAGCGGTTCTGGCGCCCGCGAGTTCTTCGTCAAGTTTTTCAACTTCGGCCCGCCTGGCATCCGCATCCGCCAGCGCGGCGGCAAGCTTCAATGCAAGTGCCGCGCCTGCATCAACAGATTTCGTCAACGAGTTTCTGGTGCTTTCAAGCTCTTCGTCCAGTTTTTCAATCTCTGATTGTCTGGTTTCAGCCTCCGCCAGCGCCGCAGCCAGTCTAAGTGCCAGGTCCTCTTCCACATCCTTTGAAACCGCCAGCAGAAGCAGCGTTTCCTCGGCCTTTTTGCGTTCCTCCTCCAGCACGAGCGTCATTGCCGTGAGTTCGGCATCGGCCTGCTGCAGTTTCTTCCGCAAAGCTTCCGCCGCGGCGGCTTCGACAATCCTTGCCGCATCCACTTCACCGAGTGCGCTTTCCAGTTCGCCGACCTGCGCGACAAGATCCCTCCGCTCCCCGTCTCCCTCCTCGTTGCTTTTCCGCAAATCGGCAATCAGTGCTTCAAGCGCCTTGCGTTGCGCCGCAGCCAGTCGCGCCCGTTCAACCTGCTCGTCCATCTCGTCTCGCGATTTGGCCAGAGCCAGCAGCAACTGCTCCTTCTCGCTCAAAAGCGTTTCCCCTGCCTCCTTAAGGCCGGATATCATACCAAGATTCTCATCCCGCTCGGCAAGCAGGCCGTCAACCTGCCGTTCAAAATCCGCTATTCGCATATTGGCATCGGACAATTGCGAGCGAATGGATGCTATAAGGGCGTTTTGCTGTATCTGATACTGTCTTGACTCGCCCAATGTGGCGCTGAGCGATTCCACTTCCCCGGTCAGCGCCCTGTTTTTGTCCCTCTCAAGTCCAAGCGCATTCGCGAGAGCCTCCACTTCCCGGGACAAAATGTCAAGTTCGCTTTCCTGACCGCTGATCTTCTGCCATAAAACATCCTGCATCAGCATGAATATTGTCAGAACGAAAACAAGAACAAGCAGCAGGCCCGTCATGGCATCCACAAAGCCGGGCCATATGGCGGTCTGGAAACGGCTTCCTGGACGGCGCGAAAGTGCCATGTGCTAAATGTCCGTATCCGGTTTTTGAGTCAAGGGGTCGGAATCCTGTCCGTCTGCGGCACCTGATCCCTGCAGAATCGATCTAATCTCGGAGCGTATGTCGGACATCATCTCCAGACGTCCCGTGCTGATATCCTCAAAAATGCGCATGAGCTGTATATCTATGGAGCGAATCCTCATCCGCGTTTCCACGTCAATGCCCTGATCCATGTTGTCGGCGCGGTTCTGAAGCTGTTCCAGAATGCGTTCCTGCCCCACGGCGACCTGAACAAGAGTCGTGTCCGCATCACTGGCCTCCTTCATCCGCTGAGTCAGTTTCGCTATGGAATCAGTGAGAAGAGCAAGCCTTTCCTCGACAAGCTCATTGTTTGCATCCGATTGCGCAAGAAGGCGTCGAAGCGTCTCCGACTGCTCCGCAAGGTGATCGAGAATATGGGATATTATCATATTCTCCAGATTGCTTTCCCCGTCTCCGCCCGTGAAGCCGACACGCGTTATTGTGGAGAGCCACTCCTCAAGCTCCCGGTAAAACCTGTTCTGCCCGTGTCCCGCAAGAAGTTCCAGCAAGCCAACCACCAGCGAACCCGACAAACCGAGCAGGGACGATGCAAAGGCCACACCCATGCCGCCAAGCTGCTGCTCCAGGCTGCCCATCATTCTGTTGAAAACGGCCAGTCCCGAATCGCCTTCCTGAGGCGCAAGGTTTCGAATTGTGTCCACAACGGCCGGTATGGTGGTTGCAAGCCCATAGAACGTTCCCAGCAGCCCCAGAAAAATCAGCACATTTACTATATACCGCGTGATTTCCCTTTCCTCGTCAATTCTCTGGGCAATGGAATCAAGAATTGACCTTGAGGACGTTGAGGTGATCTGCATTACCGTTCCGTGCTGACTGATCCTGGTTTTGCGCTGATTCATCAGAGCCGCAAGAGAGACCAGGAGTTGCGGCGCTTTCGACACTTCCCGCCGATGAATATCTGAAACATATTGCTCGATCCATCTGACGGAGCCAATGAGCTGGCCAACCTGCCAGAAACAGGTCACGACACCGATGGCGAACACAAAAAGAATAAATCCGTTCAGATAGAGATTTGCCAGAAACACCGGGAGAATCCGCGGAAGCGCGAGAAAAGTCCCCAATCCCGTAAGGGCCAGAACCACAAGCATCAATGCAATCTGGCGAATTGGCCGCGAAAACCGCGGCGTCATTTCAATTTCGAGTTGATCCATGTGGACTGCTCCCGGCCCTGTTAATGTGACATAGACAATATTTAATTAGCTCAATGGAGCCAAGCGTCCATTGCCCAGCTTGCGAACCCGCCGCACAAGCCATTCAATGTCCCCGTCAATTATTCCGAGTCCCGCAAGATGCTCCGCCGTATTGTACAGATATTCATCGTTTGGACCGCGCCCGCCCGCAGCCCGCGATATGATTCTCGCCTGGCATTCACCGTCAAGTTCTCCGCAATACTGCTCATGCCGGTCATCCACCACATATGTAACGGCCGCAACCGTTCTGCCATCGCATAGGGAGATGTCAAGCCGCTTTTCAATATAGGCGGAGGAAATCAGTTCGCGTTCTCGCAAATACCGCAATACCCGCCCCTCTTCACCAGTGGCAACGGCCAGCGCGACACCGAGGCATTCCGCGTTCGGGTTTTTGTCAAGAGCAAGGACAAGGCCCGGATTGTCGCGTGTACCTCTGTGGTGGACGGATCGCATGCAAAAACACCGTCTGTATCCTCTTAATGTCGCCAGCACTTTTTCCCGAGCTTCGAACCCGGGATTCCACATTAGCGAACCGTAGCCAAACACCCACATAATATTTCTGTTACCTCTCGGCATATTCTGCTAAATGTGAACAGATATTCCCTCTCGCCGGAACTTGAAAGGGGGCTGGCAGTCACATGCGCATATTGTTGGGCGCCATCTTGATTCTGGTGGCCGTTTGGAGCGGCTACTGGCATGTCAGTTCAGCCGCCATCACCAATGGGTTTGCAGCCTGGTTCGGCGCGCGGCAGAACGAGGGCTGGCTTGCGGAATATTCGGAAATTGAAACCCGGGGATTCCCAAACCGCTTTGACACGACGATATCGGATGTGACCATTGCGGATCCAGAGGCGCGCATTGCCTGGGAATCCCCCTTTTTCCAGATACTTGCATTGAGCTACAAGCCAAATCACCTGATTGCCGTCTGGCCGAGCGAGCAAACGGCGACCACTCCCTCGGGAAAATATCTGATAGCAAGCGAGGACATGAAGGCCAGCATCGTGCTTGATGCCAATGCCGAAGGCGAACCGCTCTTTAGACGGGTGACCTACAGGGCCGACAATCTGTCCGTCAGATCTGAAACGGACGAAA
The DNA here is from genome assembly GCA_026709325.1 of Roseovarius sp. Taxonomy (GTDB): domain Bacteria; phylum Pseudomonadota; class Alphaproteobacteria; order Rhodobacterales; family Rhodobacteraceae; genus JAPOTF01. Next base: position 4,400 of record JAPOTF010000118.1, on the reverse strand, counting down.
GGGAAATCAGGGCCGCATCCATTGTTCTCGCGGCGGAAAGCGCTCCCGCGCATGTCGCGACGTATCGCATAGGTGTTGAAGCGGCTGAAATATCTCCCGCAATTTCACTGCTGTCGGCCATTGACTCCTCATTGAAGCTGCCCGATTCATTTGAAGCGCTTCACGTGGACGCCCGGGTGGCGTTCGACAGACCGTGGGGCCGGTCCTCCATCGAATCCGCCCGACCGCAGCCAAAGAACATCAAGCTTAGCAAGGCGGCCGCCCAATGGGGCCGGCTTGAAATCAAGGCGGCCGGAGAACTTGAGATCGATGGTGCGGGCATGCCCGCCGGCGAAATTGTCGTAAAGGCCACAAACTGGCGTGAAATACTGAATTTGGCCGTGAGTTCCGGCATTTTCAAGGAAGGGCATTCGGAAATTCTCGAGCCTTTACTTTCATCGGTGGCCAGATTGAAAGGCAACCCGAACACGCTTGACATTCCGTTTACATTCAGGAACGGACTCATCTGGTTCAAGTTCATACCGCTTGGCCCGTCACCCGTTATAAGCCTGCGATAGGACAAATTTGCGCGAAATGCGGACGACAATCACGCGCGCATTCAATCCGCTGACATTTCCCGGCCGGGGATGCGCGTTCAGTCTTTTTTTGCGCGTCCAAAATCCGGAGCGTCGGTGTCCTGCCCGGCCTCGATTATCCCGCGCCGAATTTTGCGGGTTCGCGAAAAATAGGCGTGCAGCATTTCGCCATTGCCTGTGCGAATCGCGCGCTGAAGGGCGAACAGCTCCTCGGTAAATCTGCCCAGTATTTCGAGTGTGGCCTCCCTGTTGTCAAGAAACACGTCTCTCCACATGGTCGGATCGCTTGCGGCAATCCTGGTGAAATCGCGAAACCCCGCAGCGGAATATTTAATCACCTCGTTGCTGGTCAGGCGGCGTATGTCATCGGCAACACCCACCATCGTATAGGCTATCAGGTGAGGGGCATGGGAGGTAACCGCCAGGGTCAGGTCATGATGCGCGGCATCCATCTCCTCGGTTGTCGCGCCGATTCCGCGCCACAACTCCTTTATGCGTTCCACGGCCTCCCTGTCGCAATTTTCCCGCGGCACAATGAGGGTGTAGCGGCCTTGAAACAATTCCGCGAAACCGGAGCGCGGGCCGGAGTGTTCCGTTCCGGCCAAAGGATGCGCAGGCACGAAATGAACGCCATCTGGCAAGTGCGGAGACACTTCTTCAATCACCGATTGCTTTACCGACCCAACATCGCTTAGTGTTGACCCGCGCTTCAGCGCGGGACCTATCTCTGCCGCAACTTTCCCCATCGCGCCAACTGGAACGCACAAAACCGTTAGATCGGCGTCTTCCACGGCTTCAGTCGCGGTTTCGCAAATCCTGTCGCACAGGCCAATATCGCGAGCCACATCACGCGTTTCCCGGGTTTTGGCATAACCGACCACCTCGCCCGCCAGTCCGGCCCGTTTCATGGCGTGGAACATTGACGAGGCGATCAGACCCAGTCCGATCAGCGCCACGCGATCATAAACCCTCTTCAATGTCCGCCTCCCATAAATCGCCCCACGGCATTGGCCACCAGGTGACAGGCGGTTTCATCGCCAATGGTAATGCGAAGGCAGTCAGGCAGCTTGTATCCGGCCACCTTCCGGACGATAATCCCGTTTGACAAGAGAAACCCGTCGCACTCCTCGGCCTCCGCCCGGCTTGAAAACCGCGCGAGAATGAAATTCGCGAAGGACTTGTCGGAAGGCACTCCGTGAGTTGCCAGCGCTTCGGCCAGACTGTCCCTTAAACGCGTGTTTTGCTCTCGGCAATGCCTGACCCAGTCGGCATCCTGAACCGCGGCCTTCGCAGCCGCCAGGGCGGCGCCGCCAAGATTGAAGGGACCGCGAATGCGATTTAGCGTTTCAACAACGGCTGGCGGTCCGTAGCCCCATCCCACGCGCAGTCCTCCCAAGCCGTAAAGTTTGGAGAATGTACGCGTCATCACCACATTTTCAAATTCATCCACCAGCGCCGCGCCACCGTCATACCCTTCCAGATATTCCGCATAGGCCCCGTCTATGACCAGCAAAGCCCGGTCCGGCAGGGACGCGGCCAGCTTTGACATCTCTTCGCGGGAAATCATGGTGCCCGTGGGGTTGTTGGGATTTGCCAGAAACACCAGTCTCGTTTTCTCGGTGCATGCCGCGAGAATCGCTTTCGGACTGGTCACGCGCTCCCGTTCGGGAACCTCCACTGGATTCGCCCCGTTGGCCAGCGCGGAAATTCGGTACATTGCAAAACCGTGCTCGGTATGAATGACCTCATCGCCCGGACCCGCATATGCCTGGCAAAGAAACGCAATTATTTCATCACTTCCCGCGCCGCAGACAACCCGCTCCGGATCAACCCCGTGCACCTCGCCAATTGCCCTTCTAAGCGCTTCATGTCCCGACGGGGGATATCTGTGCAGATTTTCCGCAGACTTGACAAACGCCCTCCTGGCCGCCTCTCCCGGTCCAAACGGATTTTCGTTTGAGCTTAGCTTAATGGCGTTCCGCATTCCGTCAATGCGACTCAACCCGCCGGAATAGGGCTTGATTTCCATTATCCCGGGTTGCGGCGCGATCTCTGTTTTAACACTCATCCCGATTACCCCACCTCGTTTCCGGCCGTCTGGCGGTTTTTCGCCCAGATCATATTGACCTACACGTTTCCTTCATCACCTTCAAGATTTTGACAAGGTGGAAAAATCAAAAACGGTCAAAGCAGGCAGTCGCCCTTAAAATGGCGGGCTGTCTCCATACGAGACGTTCGGGCCGGCTCTCTGACGAAACCGGACGCCGGACCGCCAGATGGGCCGACTTAATTCTGGGCGTAGAATTCAATAACGAGGTTTGGTTCCATAATCACCTGATATGGCACATCCTCAAGCCCCGGGGCGCGCACGAAAGTCGCCGTCATTTTATCGTGGTCGACCGCAATGTATTCGGGCACATCGCGCTCGGGCAGCTGGGTCGCTTCAAGGACAGTCGCAAGCCTCTTTGAACGCTCCCGAACCTCGATTACATCGCCCTCTCTCACGCGATAGGAGGGAATGTTCACCTTTCCGCCGTTCACCAGGACATGACCGTGGTTTACGAACTGGCGCGCGGCAAATACAGTGGGAACGAACTTCGCCCTGTAGACAACCGCGTCAAGCCGCCGCTCAAGAAGGCCGATCAGATTTTCGCCCGTATCCCCTCTGACTCGTTCGGCCTCGCGGAAAATGCGGCGGAACTGCTTTTCCGTCAGATCTCCATAATAGCCCTTCAGCTTTTGCTTGGCGCGCAGTTGAAGCCCGAAGTCGGAAATTTTTCCCTTCCGGCGCTGCCCATGCTGACCGGGACCATAATCACGGCGATTCACCGGCGATTTTGGACGTCCCCATATGTTTTCGCCCATGCGGCGGTCGATTTTATGTTTGGCAGCCGTTCTTTTTGTCATCGACTGATCTCCTTCTCAAGGTTTCGAAGGGCGTTGTCCTCTCTCGGATGCTTTCCAAGCGACAGGCATCCCCTTGCGGGGGCCGCCAACACCAGTTGCAGTGCGCGTATATCACTCCCAAAATCAGTGTCAACCGGCTTTTCGCGACCCGCCTTTCCCTCGCACATGTCGTCGCCGATCCCGTCCGCATTTGCGAAACCGCAAACGGCATCGAAACAGCCGCGGCGAAATCGCGCGGCCGCCATTGAAGACCTCAAATGTCTCACCCCTTCTCAAAAAAGCCCGGATGATCCTGATGCATTCCGAATGTAACGACCCGCCGCCCATACCGCCTGTTGAGATGGTCCACCGCCTCGGCCAGTTTTTCGCTCGAATTCTTTCGACCGGGTTCCAGCGGCAGAAGCAATTCGCCCGGCCGCTCGGAAAGGGGGACGATCTGGTCGAGATGAACTCCCACCGAAACGATGGCGCGACCCGACATTAAAGGCGCCCTGGCCCACTGGCTCTGAAACATGGAGAGAAACAGCCGAGTGTCCTGGCTGAGAACGCATGTCTGGCTCCCCGACCAGCCGCCGCGTTCCTGAAAGCGTACAAACAGCGAGAACCGCCGCGCGCACCAGCCATCCCTTCTCATGCGCTCAACGGCCTTTTCAACGAGCCAGCGCCCGACAAGCATTGCCTTCCCGGGCAAACGGTATTTCGGCGCGAGAACCTTGGAGTTCCCGTATCCGTTTCGCCTGGTTGCGGACAATTTAATGTCCATTCCCCGCAAGGCCCTCACGAAACGCTCCCCTTCGACAGAGCGCCATATCTTTCGGGCATGGCGGGGATCGAGCGCATAGAGGTCGCTTATGTTCCGAACTCTGGCATTCCATAGCCGGTCCTTGAGCGCGCGGGATATTCCCGGCAGGTCATCAA
>JAPOTF010000121.1 GCA_026709325.1 Roseovarius sp. | reverse complement strand
TGGCTTTGCAGGAATTTTTATACCTGTGTGGCAAAAAAAATCATTAAAAATCAGCGTTTTAATGGAGAAAGGCATGGTTTGCGAAAAAGAAAAGTTAGCGGGAATGACTGGCCTTTTAATTTTTAGGGTTGCGGGAAATTTTATGGCAGTGTTATGCTTGCCTGAAACACGTCAATATTGGAGAGTTGATCATGCAACACGAGTTCACGGTAAAACTGATTGTTGATGAAGACGGAATCATTATGGCGCAAGGCGAAGATATCCAGGGACTGGTGCTTGAAACGAAGAGCATGGAAGAAATGAGCAAGGAACTTGTCCGTCTGATTCCGAGGTTGCTTCGCTCCAATCACAATCTAAGTGACGATGAAATTGCAAACGCTTTAATTCACATTGTGGACGGCAGACAAGAACAACGCCCGTCCCGCTCTCCACGCCTTATGTGGGAAGACACTTTGCCGGTTAGAGCGGTTGCGTAGACGGTGGCCGGTTACGAAAGAAAAGTCAAAAAACTGATTGAGGAAGCGGGGTACTAAGGTACAGCGAAACCCAAGAGGGAGTCACGTGATCTGGAGAAAAACGGCCGTCTGATTGTCGTTCCGGCAAAAATCGAAAAACGTCATACCGCAAACGCTGTTCTTAAAGAGGCGGGAATTTCTCGCAAACTGTAGTTTTTCAGAAAAATGTTTGAAATATGGGGCCTAAACCTTAATTTTCCAGCCCCTCCCTATGCTATTGTGTGTCAAGTATATGGTTCCCCAAAATTCCGCGTCAAACCGCTCTCATTGGCATGATGAGCGGTCACGGAGTGTCCCGACGCTTACGGAGACGGACTCCGCCCGTCGGTTCAGAGCGATTGTTTGAGGTCTAAGCCGCGCGGGTGTCGGCGCTCAAAACGCGCGCGATCCTTGTCGCGGAGGATGCGTCCAACACGCACCAGGTTGGCGGCGATGATTGAGAGACCCACCATGCGCGAAACCCGTCGGCACCAAAGGACCGGATCCGCTGCAGGCCGTGGTGTTCGAGCATGTTAATGGCGGACTCGATGGCCGGGTGCCGTTGACGGGCCGCGGTAAAGTCGGGGGTTTGTTCACGGTCGCGTTCCACCGCGGTCGGACGTCCAAAATATTGAGGAGGAATTAATTTCGGGCCAGCAGTGCGAGGTGATTTTGCCCGGAAAAGTTCTAGCCCACCAATTCCAATCCAGAGAAGAAAAACGCGATTTCGGCTCTAGCCGTCTCCGGAGAATCCGAGCCATGTACAGAGTTTTCCCCAACCGATTCGGCAAATTCCGCTCTTACTGTACCCGGTTCCGCGTCTTTTGGATTCGTCGCCCCCATAACCTCTCGGTTTCTGGCGATGGCGTTATCACCTTCCAAAACCTGCACAACAACTGGCTCGCTGGCCATAAACTCGCATAATTCATCATAAAACGGGCGTTCCTCGTGCACCGCGTAGAATGCGCCGGCCTGCGCCCTGGTGAGTTGAATTCTTTTTTGCGCCACGATGCGCAAACCCGCGTGTTCAAACTTGGCATTGATTTTTCCGGTGAGATTTCTTCTGGTGGCATCCGGTTTGATTATCGAAAGTGTGCGTTCCATGACTGATCGGGCTCCTTTTCAATTTGACGGTTGCGGAAATGTCCCCGCGGCAAATAAGAACCGCCATTTACATGGAGAAGAAGCAATTTAAAAGCCGCGATTGACTCTTTTACGCAAATCCTCCATTCGAACTCAATGCTCCAACTCCGCAACATTTCCTTTTCCATCGCCGGCAGGCCACTATTTCAAAACGCGACCGCCAATATTCCAAAGGGACATAAAGTTGGCCTTGTCGGACGCAACGGAACCGGAAAGTCCACTCTTTTTCGACTGATTAAAGGTGAACTTGATCCCGATGAAGGTGATATACTGGTTTCTCAGCATGTTCGAATAGGTGGTGTCGAACAGGAAGCTCCAGGCAATGAGGCTTCCCTTGTTGACACCGTGCTCTCGTCGGATTCGGAAAGGGAAGCGCTTTTATCCGAAAATTCGGAGGATCCCGGACGAATTGCCGAAATTCAATTTCGACTATCGGACATAAGCGCCTGGTCAGCTGAAGCGCGGGCCGCATCAATTCTAAAGGGACTGGGATTTGACGACAAGGAACAGGCCATGCCCTGCTCGGCATTCTCGGGCGGATGGAGAATGCGGGTCAGTCTTGCAGCTGCTTTGTTTTCCAGGCCCGACCTTCTTCTGCTTGACGAACCTACAAACTATCTCGACCTTGAAGGGGCGCTATGGCTTGAATATCACATCATGCGCTATCCCGGCACCGCTGTGATAATAAGCCACGACCGGGGCCTTCTCAATCGCTCCGTGGGCGCAATCCTGCATTTGGAGGATCGCAATCTAAAACTATACAGTGGGGGTTACGACAAATTCGCGGAAGCCCGCCTGATTCATTTGGCGTCTACCGAGGCCGAGGCAAAAAGGCAGGCCGCAAGAAAGGCGCATCTTCAATCTTATATTGACCGCTTTCGCTACAAGGCGGACAAGGCAAGGCAGGCGCAGTCCCGCTTAAAGGCGCTTGCGAAAATGAAGCCAGTTCTTGGGCCACGGGAAGTTGCGCTGAGAAAATTCGGGTTTCCGGAACCGGAGGAAATATCGCCGCCCATCATTCGCATTGAAAATGCCGATGCCGGCTACGATGGGAAAGTTGTTCTCAAGGGTCTCAACCTTCGCGTTGATCAAGATGACCGCATTGCTCTTCTGGGAAAAAACGGAGAGGGAAAATCAACTCTTGCAAAGCTTTTGGCGGGGATAATAAAGCCGATAAAGGGAACCGTCTATAGATCGGGCAAACTTCGAATCGGATATTTTGCCCAGCATCAGGTTGACGATTTGCGATTGGACGAAACGCCGATGGACCATGCGCGGCGCATACTTTGGAATGAACCGCCTGTTCGTCTTCGCAATCGTCTAGGAGGATTTGGCCTGGGAGAAAATGTGGCCGAGATTTCCGTCGGCAATCTGTCTGGCGGTCAAAAAACGCGTCTTTCACTCATGCTTGCGACTTCCAATGCCCCCCATATGCTGATTCTCGACGAACCTGGCAATCATCTTGACATTGAAAGCCGCGAGGCACTGACGGAAGCTCTCACGGGCTATGGTGGCGCAATTATCCTCGTAAGCCATGACATGCATTTTCTCGATCTCGTGTCGGACCGCCTCTGGCGGGTGCAGAATGGTGACGTCTCCTCCTATGATGGCGATCTTGAAAGTTATCGATTGACGCTCCTTGGCAGGAGCGCTCCAGATAAAGGGAAAGCGTCGCCAAAGGTCTGCGGGGGCAAGGCCTCAAGGGACGAAATTCTCCTGTTGCGGCAGGATGTTCGAACGTGCGAACAGCGTATAGAGAAGCTCAACGACATGCGCGAACGCATATCGGCAAGACTGGCCAGCCCGGATATGTACAAAGATGAAAATCTGCGCGATATGGAAAAATGGCAACGAAAATACACTGAAGTCGTTAAAGGAATCGGCAGGGCGGAATCACTGTGGATAAGTGCCCAGGAGCGTCTGGAAAAGGCTGGCGGCTAGCCATCGGTCAAGCCCGTCAAATTTCCGACCCGCCAGAAATTTTAATTTAACAAGGGCGCCGTGGCGTGAATTGGACGCGTCCGCAGGATGCTGAAATGACTTTTTGGCTACACCTCCAGTTTCGCAACACCGGCGCTTTAAGACCATTCCATTTTTTGCTTCATTGGCACGGACAACGGTTAAGGGTCGACATAAAAGACAAACTCAGCTTTTCTTAACCATATGCCACTTGCCTTTTTCCTCGGACCAGTATTGCGCCTCGCATCCGGCCGCAACAAGTGTTTTCCACTGATTGCGCGCATGGTTCAATTCCGCAGGACTGTTGCCATCAAACAAAATGCATACGCGTTCCATGTCATTGGTTTCCCGTGCCGTGACGTCCGCCTCATTGATGCACATCAGACACCGCGCCTCATTTACAGGCGGCGAGTCAATTGTGAGAAGAACTGGCTGATATGAGTCATATTTGGTTCCGGACATTCCATGTGGAAGGAATCCCTCGGCGGGTTTCAGCCAGAGCAGCTCGTTCAGCTTCTCGAGCCGTTCCCTTTCAGTCCCTCTAATCAGTACACGCCAGCCAGCTGCAGATGCCTTTTCCAGCAAAATCGGCAATGTCGTCTCCACTGGATTACGGGTGAGCTTATAGAAAAACGCCGCGCCCATTAACTGCTCTCAAAATGGCTGGCAACCAACCGGTTAAGAGTCGTTACGCCCCATCCTGTCGGCCCCTTTGGCGCAAAAGCGGTTTCCTTCCCGGTGCGGGCGACGCCAGCAATGTCAAGATGAATCCATGGCGTTTTTTCATTCACAAAGCGCTGCAGGAATTTTGCCGCCGTAATGGCACCTGCGGGTCTGCCGCCAACATTCTTGAAATCGGCGATGCTTGACTCCAGCAGCTTGTCGTACGCCTTGTCCAGGGGCATGCGCCATGCACCTTCCCCTTCGGTGCCGGCGGCCTTTAAGAACCTGCCGCAAAATGTGTTGTCATTTGAAAAAACTCCGGCATTTTCATGACCCAGGCCAACAATTACCGCACCGGTCAACGTTGCGAGGTCAACCATTGCGGCGGGCTTGTGAAACTTTTGCGCATACCAAAGAAGATCTGCCAACACTAGTCTGCCCTCCGCATCGGTGTTTATAATCTCAACGGTATCTCCCTTCATGGAGGTAACCACGTCACCGGGCCTGGTTGCCGTACCGGATGGCATGTTTTCAACGAGACCCACAAGTCCAACCACGTTGGCCTTTGCCTTTCTAAGAGCCAGTGCCAGCATTGTTCCGACAACCACGCCTGCACCACCCATGTCCATGGTCATTTCCTCCATCCCCCCGGCGGATTTGAGGCTGATTCCTCCCGTGTCAAACACTACTCCCTTGCCAATTAGCGCCAGTGGAGCTTCATCTTTTCCGCCTTTCAATTCAATGACAGCCACTTTCGAAGGACTCGCGGAACCCTGCCCTACTGCAAGAAGGAGATTCATGCCCAGTTCCGCAAGTCTCGCCTCATCCAGTATTGAAACTGAAAGACCCGTTTTTTCGAGAGATTTGATGCGTTTGGAGAATTCAGTCGTTGTAAGGTGGTTTGCGGGCTCATTTACCAGATCCCTTGCAAGAAAAACCCCGTCTGCAACCGCCATCAGCGATTCCGATGCAGATTTTGCCTCATCTGGATTCGCGGTCATGAATGTTACCGACCCGCCAGTTGATTCGTCTGCAGATTTCCTTGCCGTAAAGGCATAATTGCGCAATGCGATACCAAACGCCAGCTCAGGCGCATTTTGTCTGCAGTCAGAAACAAACAGAAGTGGAGAACCGCTTGCAATCTTTCCAAGTGCGGCACCCGCCTTGCGAACTTCAAGAGAATCCGACTGGCTGGACATGCAGAGCACATGCACCGACTCGGCATCAATGCCCGACGGCCATGATATTGACCTTGCTTTCCCGGGCTTTGCCTTTGTCCATGACTCGCTTGCCAACAGGCGGCTTATCGACCCTCCGGTCAACTTGTCAACGCTGTTTCCGGCGGCACCAAGCTTGCCTTCCGGTGTGGCTGTCAGGGCAATGCCGGATTTAAATTCGGCAATTGCCTTCATGTCAATATCGGCGAAATCAATCGATGCAATTCTTGTCATTAAACGCTCCTTTGCAATTTCAACTTCCATGGTTCGCGGATCGGGTTTTCAACATCGCAATCTTTACACCGACTGCAAATCAGGTAAAGTAAGTAAAAACACAAGCGCGAAGGAGTTAAATGTGCCAAGATACGACAGATACATGCTGTCGCAATTTATCATGGTTTTTAGCTTTTTTGCATTTGTACTGCTGTCCATATTCTGGATCAATCAGGCCGTGAGACTATTTAACCATCTCGTCGGCGATGGCCAGCCCATATCGGTGTATTTCGAGTTCACCCTCCTTGGTCTTCCAAAGGTCGTAGGCACCATTCTTCCAATAGCCGTGCTGGCATCGACAATTTACGTAACCAATCGGATGTCCACTGAAAGCGAGCTGGCGGTAATACAGTCAAATGGATATTCACCTTGGAGAATGTTTGTTCCCGTCGCCATATTCGGGGCCATAATCTCGATCATGATGTCCCTCCTTACCCATTTTCTAATACCGAACAGCCTTTACCATCTCCATCAGCGTCAGCATGAAATCGGCAAGAACATTTCCGCAAGACTATTAAGCGACGGCAGGTTTCTTCACCCCGCAGATGGAGTAACTTTCTTTATTCGTCAGATTGAACCTGATGGAGAACTCATCGACGTGTTTCTGTCCGATAGAAGAAATCCCGACAATTTAGTCACATACTCTTCCAAAAGCGCGTATCTGGTCAATGAAGAAGATAGCGTTCAACTTGTCATGCTTGGTGGACTGGCGCAAAATCTAAACACTGCAGACAACCGGCTTTTTACAACGCGCTCTTCAGAATTTTCATACGACATCACCTATTTGCTGGAAGACGAGGCGATAAATTTAAATCAGGTCGAACATGCCAATACATTGGACATGCTATGGGATCCTCAAGCCATTGCCGACTGGTCCGGAGCTTCACTGGCCAAGGTGAAGCATGAAACCCATGACCGCTTCGCTCAGGCTTTTCTTTGCATCACCGTTGCGTTTATCGGGTTTTCCTGCCTTTTGGTGGGCACATACAGCAGGTTTGGCGTCTGGCGCCAAATTGCGATGGCGATCTTCCTTGTTGTCGTTGTAAAACTGATGGAGGGATATGCCAACGGCATGGCGTTGTCGCATTCAACGGCATGGCCATTGCTATATGTGCCCGCAATTGCCGGAGTTATGCTGGCAGTGCTTCAGATGCATTTCGCGTCGCACCCCGCGAGTTTGCGCATTCTTCGAACAGTTGGGCTTAATATCAGGAGAACCGGCGATGATCCTGCATAAGTATTTTGCCATCAAGTTCATGTGGAGTTTTTTGGGGGTATTTGCTTTGTTTGCGCTGCTCCTGGCAATGATTGACTTTATTGAGGAGATGCGCAAACCCACGAACATGCCATTTGGAGAAATGCTGGAAATTGTGCTGCTTAACGCACCCGCCGCAAACTATCAAATTTTGCCGCTGGTGGTTATTCTTGCCTCGGTCGCGTTTTTTCTGAGGCTTTCGCGCACCAATGAGATGGTTGTGGTGAGAGCATCGGGGCGGTCGGCCTTTCGGATTCTATCCGCACCGGTTGCCATGGCGGGTTTGATTGGCGTTATTGCAATAACAATGTTTAATCCTATAATGGTTGCGGCGACAAAACTGCATATTGATATGGTAAATGAACACTTTGGAAGGAGTTCCAACGTCCTTATGGTAACTTCTGATGGCATATGGCTCAGGCAGGGAAATGAAAGAGGGCAAACGGTTATACACGCCTTGAGAGCGAAACCGGAGAATGGACAGTTTTTTGACGCAACCTTCTTTACATTTTCATCTGAAGGAGAGCCGTTGCGCAGAATTGCCGCCAAGACTGCCACGCTTGGACCGCAAGATTGGATTCTGGAGGATGTAAAATCATGGAATCTCTCGGCAAGAAGCAATCCGGAATCCGCGGCACTGAAAACGGAAAGTCTTACTTTGCCAACGACAATCACGCTTGACAGCATTGCCGACAGTTTCAGCAAACCGGAACTGATATCATTTTGGGAATTGCCGGATTTTATCGAGCAATACAAGAAGGCCGGTTTTTCGGCCCGCCAATACAAGGCATGGTATCAATCAGAGCTTTCACGGCCATTGTTTCTCATTGCCATTGTTTTGATAGCCGCTTCGTTCACCATACACAATGCGCGCTTCGGCCATCCCGGGCTTTCGGCATTGATAGCCGTAATGATTGGTTTCGGCATGCACTACGTAAGAAACCTTGCGCTGGTACAGGGTGAAACGGGTCAAATTCCAATTGCGCTTGCCGTATGGACTCCTGCAATTGCATCATTGCTTTTTGCAATCGGCGTATTGATACATTTGGAGTATAGATGATTCGTTTAAAGCAGCTAGCCATTGCCGTTTTACTGTTTTCATGCCTCACAGCCATTGCCGCGCATGCGCAAAGGTCTGATAACGGCAGACCGCCTACGCTCATCGCCGACAACATTTCAATCGACAACAATGGCCGTCAGGTCATTGCGCGGGGAAATGTCGAGGCTTTTCAGGGGAATCGGCATATACTTGCACGTGAAATACGATATGACAGCATTGAGGAAAGATTATATATCCTCGGCCCGATTACCTTAACGGAAGAAGGCCGGGCGGTCATCCTTGCCAACAGCGCGGAACTGGATTCGGACTTGCGCGAGGGCCTCATGCTGGGAGCCCGCATGATTCTGGAAGATGAAGTCGAACTAACGGCAGAGGAACTGGAGCGAAAAGATGGCCGCCTCACCACTTTAAATCGGGCCACGATAACATCATGCCGCGTTTGCGAATCGGGAAAACCACCGCTTTGGGTTATTCGGGTGCGGCGCGTGAGACATGATGCCGAGGAGCGGCAAATATACTACGAGGACGCCCATCTGAGAGTTTTTGACGTTCCCGTGGCCTATTTGCCGCGACTTCGCACGCCTGACCCAACCCTTGACAGAGCAACGGGTTTTCTTGTGCCTTCTCTTCACAATTCCACGCTTTTGGGAACCGGACCGAGAATTCCCTATTTTATTGCCATCGGAGATCACAAGGATTTGCTTCTGACGCCATTTTTCACCGCCAAGACAAGAACGCTCGAATACAGATATCGCCAGCTGCTGAAACAGGGCAAACTGGAACTTGAAGGAGCGGTGGCAAATGACGACCTTAACACGCACTCGACGCGTGCCTATCTTTTTGGAACAGGCGAATTCAACCTGCCCCGGGACTTCAAATTGCGGCTCGGCGTTGAAGCCGTGTCCGATGACAGCTATCTTCTGGACTATTCCTACTCCAGCCAAAACAGGGTCAACAGCGTTGCGGAAATTAAACGCGCAAAGCGCAATGAAATGATTCTTGCCAATGCCTCCCATGTTCACACCCTGCGAGAGTCAAATTCCGAAAGCATTGTTCCGGTATATACCGGGAATCTGGAATATGAACGCCGCCTGTTCCCCTCTGGACTCGGTGGTGAAATCAGATTGAACCTGAATACGCATGCGCATTCACCTACATCAATTCCCGACAATGTCGACAATGACGACAAGGGCTGCAATGGCGGCAAAACATACCCATATGAATGGGCCTTTGATCGGGAATATCTCCGCATAACGGGTGAAGCCGACTGGCGCAAAACATGGACGCTGGCATATGGAATCAGGGCTAAATACAAGGTAGGTCTCGCATTCGACAATTTCCAGATTTACGGAGCCAAGGATCCCGGCCATTCAGATGCGAGCGAAGTCACCCCGTTAACCTCGTTGACCATCAGCCTGCCACTGGTGAAAACCGACCAAGTTGGCGCACATCACACCCTTGAGCCGATTGCGCAAATATCATGGACCGGCGGAGAAAACCCCGATGTTCCAAATTATGAAAGCACGGGCATTGAATTTGATGAAGGAAATCTATTCGCCACATCACGTTTTTACACCTCCAATCGTCGAGAGCGCGGCACATATGGAGCTTACGGACTTAATTGGACCCGTCTTGGTTCGCATGGACTTCAGACATCAGTTGCCGCAGGACGCGTTTTTCGCAATGAAGCGCTCAAGGAACCGCCTTCAGGTGGCGACACCCGGTCTTTTGCGCGCAGTTCGGGATTAAGGGATAGGTACTCGAATTATCTTCTGGCTGGACAGATACGCACTCCATCGGGAATTACGCTTACCGCGCGCGGCCTTTTTGAAAACGACATTAGCTTCACTAAATCCGAGGCACGCGCAAGCTGGAAAAACGATCGCGCCAACATTGGAGCGACATATATCTGGCTTGACAAGGATAAGAGTGATTTCCTGCTTTACAACAAGGATGAAAAAGATCCTACCGACATTTCCGAATGGGCGTTTGACGCTTCCTACAGATTTGCCCGTCACTGGCTTGGAAGCGCCCTGTGGCGCTATGACGCCAAGTCGGACAGAAGCATCAATGCCGGTTTGGGAATTACCTACAGAAATGAATGCGTCAACATAACACTTGCCGGCACGCGCACGTTTTCCTCCACAACGACAGCGAAACCTTCAACCGGCATAAGCATAACAGTTACATTAATGGGCTTCACGGTCAAAACAAGAGACAAGAGCTACGTCAGGACATGCAAAACATGATACCGCAAAAAACATTAAAACTTTTACTCCCGCTGCCGCTTATCCCCTTTACAATCGCATTGTCGCTATCTGGTCCAATTTGCGCGCAAACCGAAACCGCGTTTACACCCAAAATCAAGGTTAACGACCTTGCGATTACCAGCCACGAGATTGAGCAAAGAGCGCGTCTTCTGGAGTTTTTCGAAACTCCAGGCAACAGCATGGAACTGGCTCGCGAACAGCTTATTGAAGACCGTCTTAAAATCGATGCGGCAAACAATGTCGGCTTTGCCCTTGATCAAGATGAATTGCTATTTGCGATGGATGAATTGGCCAATCGCAACGGATTTACCACCGACGAACTGATACGCGCAATGTCATCGGCCGGCATTCATGAATCGACATATCGTGAATTTGTGAGAGCCGGACATACATGGAGGGAACTGGTTCGCGCCAGATTTTCATCCCGTGTAACTGTCAGCGAGGGAGACATGGAGCGCGCTCGACTTGCAATCTCGCAATCTGATGGAGTTAGGGTTCTTCTTTCGGAAATATTTATCCCAGCTCCCCGTTCCGAAGCGCAAAAAATCCAGGAATTCGCCGACAGGTTAAGCAGCATTAAATCATTCTCCGCATTTGAGAGCGCCGCACGACGTTTCTCGGCTGCAAACAGCCGAGATGCGGGTGGTAGATTGGACTGGCTGCCCATCGCGGACCTGCCCCCGCAATTTCAGGCGGCGATTCTTGGCCTTACACCGGGTGAAGTTACGGACCCGTTGCACTACAATGAAGCATTTGTTCTGTTTCAGCTTCGAGACATTGAGGAGACGGGCGACCCGGGGCGGAAATATGCATTCATTGAATATGCGGAATTCAACATTCCCGGTGGCCGGGGCGAGGAAGCGCTTGCCCAGATAAATCGGGTAAAGGTCGAAACCGACACCTGCGATGATCTATATGGTCTTGCGAAGGACATGCCTGAAGATGCGCTGAATGTCACAAGCCTTCCCCCAAACGAAATTCCATCAGATATAGCACGTGAACTTGAGTATCTTGATCCTGGTGAAATTTCCGCAAAACTGACCAGGAACAGCGGGCAAACGCTTTTGCTTCTTATGCTTTGCAGCCGCACGCCATTGATTGAGGGAGAAGGCCCCGCACCCGACCAGCTTTCAAATTACATTGGGAATCTGCAGCTTGATTCCTTTAGTCAGGGCTATCTTGAGCAATTGCGCGCGGAAGCAAGGATCATTGAGCGGGAATGATTAAACCCATAGCTCTGACATATGGCGAGCCATCCGGGATAGGTCCGGAAACGGTTGCCGCGGCATGGCGAGAAATTGGCGCGGAAATCCCGTTTTTTCTGATTGGAGATCCTTCGCACATTCCAATAGGCACTCCCGTAAAATCAATAGAATCCCCAGATGACGTTTCCCAAACGCAAGGAAGAGCGCTGCCGATACTCGCACTCCCATTCAATGGAGACCTTACGCCCGGCATTCCGAATCCGTCTCATTCGCATTCAGTTGTAAACGCAATTGACAAAAGTCTGGAACTTGCGTCTGCCGGAAAGGTTTCCGCAATATGCACTGGACCGATAAACAAGCACGCACTTCGGCAAAACACCCGCTTTCCCTATCCTGGACATACCGAATATCTCGCATCAAAAACTGGCGGCCAACGTGCCGTTATGATGCTGGCTTGCGATTCCTTTCGAGTCGTTCCCGCCACCATCCATATGCCTTTATCCAGAGTTTCCAACGCCTTGAGTGCTGATTTGCTCGAGGAAACAATCAGAATCACCAATAGGGAACTTGTTTCCAGCTTTGGAATTGAAAAACCGCGCATTTCAGTTGCCGGACTTAATCCACATGCCGGTGAAAATGGCGTCATGGGATCCGAGGAGAAGGAAACAATTTCACCTGTATTGGACATGCTGCGGTCTGAGGGATATTGTCTGAATGGACCGCTAAGCGCCGACACCATGTTTCATGAAGAGATGCGCCTGTCTTATGACGCCGCCATCTGCATGTATCACGACCAGGCCCTTATACCGATCAAGACCCTATATTTTGACCGTGGGGTGAATATAACACTTGGCCTGCCCATAATACGAACATCACCCGACCACGGCACCGCCCTTGACATAGCGGGCAAGGGAAAATCGAATCCGCGCTCCATGATTGAGTCAATAAAAACGGCCGCTCAAATTGCAAAAAACCGACATGTTGCGGAACAGCGGACATGCCCACCATAGACGGTCTGCCACCTTTACGTCACGTCATCTCCAAAAACGGAATTTCGGCCCGCAAGTCACTTGGTCAAAATTTTCTGATGGATTTGAATTTAACGTCGCGAATTGCGCGCGCCGCCGGCAATCTGGAAAATTGCGATGTCGTGGAAATTGGCCCTGGACCTGGCGGTTTGACGCGTGGAATTCTCGCCTCCGGGGCAAGAAGAGTGCTGGCGGTTGAAAAGGATTCCCGGTGCATTCCCGCATTGATGGAAATTTCCGAGCATTATCCGGGCATTCTTGAAGTCATCAATGCCGATGCGCTTCAAGTCGATCTCGCGTCAATGACAAACCCTCCCGTCAAGATAATCGCCAATCTTCCCTATAATGTCGGAACCCATATGCTTGTACGATGGCTTTCAGCGGAAAACTGGCCGCCATTTTGGGCATCAATGACGCTTATGTTTCAAAAAGAGGTTGCAGACCGCATTGTGGCAAATCCCGGCATGAAGGCCTACGGCCGTCTCGGGGTACTGACTCAATGGCGTTCAGATGTCAGAATGATTATGAAAATTCCTTCGGCCGCATTCACGCCACCACCAAAAGTGGCGAGCGCCGTTATTCAAATCACATCGCTTCCGACGGCAAAATACCCATCACATCCAAAAGTCCTGGAAATGATCGTGGCAAAGGCTTTTAACCAACGGCGGAAAATGCTGCGTTCGGCATTAAAGAACATTGTTCCGGATGTAGAGCAACAGTTAAAAATCTGCGGGATAAATCCGGAAGCTCGGGCCGAGGACACAACCATTGAGCAATTCTGCTCATTTGCCCGTCACATTGAGCAGATATCCTGTGACGAGTTGATCAGTTGAAATACAGTAATTCCCGCCAATGAATTTTTTTGCCGCCTTGCGTGGTTTGAGGGTTTCCGGTGCGCATGGGCAATGGCCGGGCGATCGCCCCCGGTGCGACTTTTCAAGGTTTGGCGAAGGCTGACGCTGAATTGGGGCGGTTGATGCGCGTGGCGCACCGCCGCGTCCACGGTCCGTCGCGGGGATCAGGCCGATATGGTCCTCCCTGCCCAGTTCCCCAGCAAGATCCCGATAGAGCGTCTCCCAGCCCGGGAAGGCGAACCGGCGACCAGAACCCGCGGGCCATCCCGCAGATACAGGTTCTGCCGGTGCCGGAGCGCCTTTTGAACGTCCCGCGGCGGCTCCGCTGGACCTGACGACTTGCAAGGCCAGCATGGCGAGCAATCCGAACAGGTCGCACAGATGGTTGTTGCCGTGCCAGAAGTTGCACTTGAAACCGCACATATCTCCCCGTACTCGAGCGTTTTGAAGGTCTCGCTTTCAATGGCCCACCAACGGCGGGCGCCGCGCATGACGATTCTCACCGTGTCGCGCCCAAGC
>JAPOTF010000002.1 GCA_026709325.1 Roseovarius sp. | reverse complement strand
GAAAGCCTATGTTGCAGCGCGCGATCATCAGCCGATTGCGCCTTCTTCGATGCTGGACGTATTCGGCGTTCTCGATACAGCTTCGGAAGATGAATTACCGGCTGCGCTGCCTCGCGCGAAACGGTGGCTGGACCCGCAAGTCGCAACCGCCCTTCACGACGCTATCTCGAACCGTAGAAGAAGCAGGATCGCCTATACGTCGATGAGTTCAGGAGAAACGGCGCCGCAATGGGTCGCGCCGACACGGTTCACATTTGACGGCGAGAGCATTCACTTCCGGGCGTACAGCTACAAACGCGGCGAATACCGGAATTTTCATCCCGCCCGTATTGAACCGGCGGATGAATATCAAACGGGCGAAATTGACGAGCCTCTACCTTTCGACGCCGAATGGCACACGCTGAGCACCATCTGGCTTCGGCCAAGCACGCGGCTTAGTCCGGCGCAGGCCGCTGTCGTCCGGAGAGAGTATGGCTTCAGCGATGATCTCCTAAAGGTCGAAGTGCGCCAAGCCCTGGAGTTCTATCTGGACCGGCGTTGGGGTTTGAATGAACCGGGCTCGAGATTGGAACGTGTGCGGACCGAATACATTCCTATCGATCATAAAACTGCTTGATAAGCGATATGAGGCATTGTGTGCGGGAGCTCAATTTGCCTCGCAGAACGGGAAGAACTTGCGTCAGGTGTTGAGCCGATCCAGTAGTAACTTTGCTTGCCTGGTAACGGTATCGCGTATCTCATTCAGCAGCTGTCGCCGATCACTCGGCAACGCAAGCGCGGCCGCAACACCATCCGATTGCCCAATGACGGCCTCTCCAATTTCCCCCATCCGCTTGCGAACAAATGGCGCTCGGATCTCGATGTCCTTTGCGAACTTATCGAGGTCGGCGGGATAAATCTCCTCCAGCGTTCGGCGTCCACCTATCTTCATAGCGAAGCGCTGGCTGAGATCGGGGTAAGCGACCGTGGAAAGCAGATCATAGAGCGGCGCGATCTGCGTGCGCTCCGGCAGATAGAGCAGGCTGAAGTTCTTCGCATGGGCGTCGGCATTGCCAATGATCGCGTTGAACAGGGCTGCATCCAATAGCTTGAGAGCTTCAGCCGCAGGCCTGGTCGTCACTTGCCTCACGAGCACAAAACAGTCACGAAAGACCGGCCCGCCATCGCTTGCGTATTTACGCGCCGAAGTGAAGCCGAGGGCCTGGCAGAAATCCTCCTGATGAAGACGAATAGTCTTCTCGTCGTCGCCGACCTGCCGGTCATAACGCGCAATCAGCAGGAACCGCTTGTCGCCAACGGTCCGATACTGAACTTCGGCCACATCAAGCCCGATCGCGCGGGCGAGCCGCATACAGAAGGCTTCGTTCTCAGCGGTGCCATCAAACCGGGCGATCTCCGGCTTAAGGATATGCGTTGTCGGCTCTCCCGGTGCAGGCAGTGCGATCCGATTGTCCCTGAAGATCACAGGCAGTTTCGACTGCGCGCCAGCGAGCGAAAGCCGCAAGCCGTCCTCGCCGCCCGCCAGCATAGGTCGCGTCGGCAACCGGTCGATCAGCGCCACAAGCTCATCATCGCGCAGAATTCGGGACATGCCTGACGCGCTCGATGCGGAGGGCTCGATGTCCTCCGGCCACACCTCGATCGCCCCAGCGACCTCGCCGCCGATCTCTTCCAAGAGGCGGAATTCATTTCGTTCGGAGATGCCGAGCGCCTGCGCAATCGCGGTTCGCTGGGACGCCTCCGGCAGGAGGCCCTCGAAGAAGGGGAGAGTCGCTCGCCGGTCGAAAGGTTCGGGCTGCAGGGGCAAGGAGGCTGATACTGGTCTCGCGGTCGGCATAGCGAGCCAGTCGGCTGCATAGGTGAATTCAGGCTCGCCATACTGATTCAGCGCAAGCTCGCCCACCCGCGCGCCATCCCACCAGACGATCAGCTGTCGCGTCATGCGCCGGACCCGTCAGGCAAGGTAGGAGACACGTCGATACCGAGCGCGGCCAGAACAGCCAGCGTCTTGCCAAGCTGGGCCGTTTCCTTGCCGGCTTCCAGCTCAATCAAAAAGCGCACGCCGACATTGGCCGCAGCCGCAAGTTCGTCCTGCCGCAGGCCTTGCGCCTTTCGTGCGGCGCGTATGGTGGTTCCAATGTCTGTTGGCGTCATCATTGTAATCTTCCTGAACGGGAAGATATGCAATCGGGATGATGACGTCAAGGGAAATGTTCCCGAACGGGAATAAAAGTATGGAATGGATCTTCTTTGAGGCAATTATTCCCGTTCGGGAATTTTATGATTTGGTCTTGTGTTTAACGAAACCCGATTTTGTATACCCACAGCGTACAAAAGCGCCCGTTTTCAAAAGGCCACTCAAAGTTTGCGGAATCCTCCGCAAGCGCGTCCGGCCATCTTCTAAACCCTTGCAAATCCAGGTCGATCGCCCGGCGCATTCACGAGGTTCCGAGGTGGCGGCGATGGCGGTCTCGCCTGATCATGTCGAGCATGACGGTTTCGATGACTGATCTTGAGCGGGCACGCGCCTTGGCGGTACGGATTGTTGCTGAGTTCGGCGACAGGTTTCTGCCGTTGTTTGAAATTCTGGATGCGGACTACGAACGGCGGCGATCCCTGACTGAAAAAATCGACCGCGCCAAGAATCTTTCTGCTCTTGCTAAGCGGTGCGCGCCGCGTCGAAATCCGCGAACAAATCCTTTGGCACGGGGTGCGCGATCTTCATCAACTCATCACGACGATAGCTCAACGAGCCGCCATCCCCGTATTTAGGCCGGCCATGCTTGTGCCCCATCAGGAGGCAGCGCAAAGCGTAGTCGATGTTTGCTTCCTGCATCCGTTTCTCGAAGGAATGCCGGAACGAGTAAATGACGTGATCCGCCGTCGGGAAAAGCTCGCGGCGCCTGAAGGCAGCACTCATCGCCGCCGAGAAGAAATTGGACTTGTCGACATAACGTGGAAACCCGCCCGGCGCACGCCTCGCTGCTTCAAGTGCGACACCGACCAGCGGGATTTCCCGGATCGAGGTTTCGGTCTTGGTCTCCCGGTCCTCCCGTGCCCGAATGGCGATGTGCGGGACCTTTGCCTTCAGAACAATATCCTCCGGCCGCAGGTTGATGATCTCGCTTGGGCGGCATCCGGTCTCGATCAGCATGAAGGTTACGAGGTGTAGCTCCTCGGTCAGGCCATCGAGCGCGCCGCGAACAAGGATCTTCTGGCGCACCCAGGCATCCGGAAAGGCCGGGATCACCGTCCGCGACTTGCCCTTGAAGTTCATGTTGCGGAACGGGTTCTGGCGATCTTCTTCGCCCATATATCGAAAGTACTCCGCATAGAGCTTGCGGATGTCGCTGAAGTGACGCGCCGCGGTTTTCGGCTTCTTCGGTTTTTCGTCTGGATCGTCAGACGAGAGCTGCTGGTTCCACCAGTCGAAATAGGTCTGCGCATGCTCGCGAGTGATCTCGGAGATCGGAAGATCGCCGATCACTTCGACAAAATACCGAAGCGACCGATCTTTTGTGGCGTGCCAGAGCTTCTTTTGAGCCGGCAACTTGCTGCGCAACTCGCCAAGCGCGATCTTCGTCTTGTAGATGTCCATCGCTTCCGAAAAAGTCGTTTTCGGTTCGCTAATTCCACCCAGAACGGCATCAACCACAGCTTCGTTCAGACGTCCGTCCGACGCGGTCTGCTGCTCGACAGTCAGTAGCCGTCTAACGATGTCCTCAATCTGAGACGGATCAGCAAGCTGGTCCACGGGGCGATAGGTGTAGCCCGCCGCCATCGCGCGTGCCTTGGCGATTTCATAGCGTTTGCGCGCATGGGCCGTGTCCATGGCTTGCCCGGCTTTCTCCAGGTCAAGGGAAAGCTTGAGTTGAGCCCAATAGGCGTCATCGGCCTCGACAAGTTCATCCCGGCGCATCCGGGCGATGTCGCGCGATTGCGTGTTGAGCGCGAGGCGGATCGTCTGGCCCACATAGAAGGGTTGAACCCGACGCTGAATGTGCCGGTTAGTACCATCCCGCCCGCTGGCGGAGGTATCGATCACCATCAAGAGGTCGGGCCATATCATTTTATGGCCCAAATTCTAGCAATTTTCTAGCCCAAAAATAGCACGAAAAAGATTCGAAGGCGCAGAGAAGACAAGTAAAGTCTTGCTTTTCAATGACTTATTAGATTTTGAGAAAAGAAATCTGGAGCGGGCGATGAGATTCGAACTCACGACCCTTACCTTGGCAAGGTAATGCTCTACCCCTGAGCTACGCCCGCATCCACTGGTAAAACATGTTAATAATTATAAAACAAAAGACCTGCAAGAGGCAAATCAATGAATATGGGGATTTTCACGGCGCTGAATATGCCTTTTCATTTAGAGTAACACGCGAAAGTGAAAATGATCGATTTAAATGCCATTTTCACGATTTACAGACAATGCAATGCGGCTGCCACGCCATGCAATTGAGACAATCCAGAGTGCAACCTGCTCCATGCGATTGGAACAATTAGGCAATAAACTGGAACTTGCAACTGCCTTGATGCAGACACTGGCGAAACCAAAATGCTGCAAACATTCAAAATATTGAAGTCTTGATGGCGCTTTTCAATTTTCGCGAGGAGGCGCCGCGGCCCAGATTTCAACCTCAACTTTGAATTCCGGGCGGGTAAACC
This sequence comes from Roseovarius sp., assembly GCA_026709325.1. Lineage (GTDB taxonomy): Bacteria > Pseudomonadota > Alphaproteobacteria > Rhodobacterales > Rhodobacteraceae > JAPOTF01. Next base: position 9,304 of record JAPOTF010000002.1, on the reverse strand, counting down.
CGGATACTATAAGCAATGTGGAACTTGGCAGCCGCTCGTTATCGGCTGTAAACTCGTCGCGGGCGCGCATGTAGTCTTTCATGTATTCACGCCTGGCAAGATATGCGGAAATATGAACCGTGTCCTTTGGCAGCATTGAAGTCGAATTTAATGTTTTGCGGATATTTTCAAAACAGAGCAAAGCCTGTCTGTAGGCGCATTCGGGAATGACATCGTCTTTCGATATGCCCAATTGCCCGGAAGTGCGAACGAGTCGCCAATTCGCCGGTATTTCAGTGGCGTGAGAATAATTGGCAAATGGCGGGTGTATTGTATTGGGTGTAATCTCTTTCATGGGTCTTCTGCATTTCAGCCATATGGCGTATTCAGAGGCAATGCCTTTAATGGTCCTGGGCAATGTTTGGCGGCAAGTGTAATTCAGCCGGTTGTCAAGGCAACAAAAAATGCTTGCCGGTTTCACAATAGTTTGAAAAAATAGTCGGCATCTCTGGCACAGATTCATAAAGGGCCGCATTTTCAGGTGTACTCATGGAGAGAACATGAACTGCCGCTCGGATTTGTACACTTATGGATGGTTTGTGCCTGAACTGGCATTTTCGGAAACGAAAACAGCCAAATTATCCGGTTATGAATACTGGTGTCCAAAATGAGTGTGGTGGGATATTGGTCGGAACTGAAGTCGTCCGATTTTAAAAACCTGCCTGCAGGTACAATTGCGATACTGCCAATAGGGGCAATTGAGCAGCATGGGCCGCATCTGCCTCTATCCGTTGATTGCGATCTGGTCGATGCGGTTGTCAGGAGAACCTTGAAGCGGCTTGGCGAATCTGTCTCGGTGCTTGTTCTGCCGTTTGTTTCCATTGGAAAAAGCGATGAGCATCTGGATTATCCCGGTACATTGACGCTTTCCGCGGAAACCATGCTGGCCGTGCTGCGCGAAACGGGAGCGTCGGTTGCAAGGGCGGGTGTTGAGCGGATTGTTCTGCTCAATGGCCATGGCGGAAATGCCGCGGTCTTGCAAATCGCCGCGAGGGAGCTCAGGCGAAATCAAAACATGATTGCGGCCGTTTGCGCATGGTCGGCGTTTTCCAGTTCAAAAGGGCTGTTCGGGCCCGGTGATCGCATGATGGACATACACGGTGGCGACAGCGAGACTTCGGCAATGCTGGCGGTGCGGTCCGATCTTGTGGATATGACTATGGCTTGCGATTTTCGCGCGTCGAATAGCTGGAATGGAGAGCACGTTGGGCTGGCCGGTCAACCCGCCTCTCCCGGATGGATAATGTCAGACCTCAATCCTGCAGGAGCATGCGGCAATGCCGCCGCGGCAACGGTGGAAAAAGGAGACGCGCTGCTCGAGAGCGCATCCCGCAACTTTGCGAAATTCCTTGCTGAATTTTCACGCTACGACCACAGAAAAGGCATATCGTGAGGCAGATTGATCAAGATATATTGCGCGTGCGGGGAGTTCTTGTTCCCGCATCTGTTGTGACCGACAAGACAAAATTCGGCGGAACGCCACAACGCGATTGCCTGACTGGGGATATGATTGTCAGGGACGGCAAGGCAATCTGTCTTGAACCGTCTTCCACGGAACCGGCGATTATGGTGCTGCCGCTTCTGGCCGAGCCTCATGTGCATCTTGATAAATGCCATACAGTCAACAGGATGGAATTTAAAGGTGGAGATCTTGCGGCGGCCATAGCCGCGCAAAGAGAGGATAAGGGGTTTTGGACTGCCGCAGATTTGCGCGCAAGAGCATCCATTGGCGTTTCGGAACTGATGGCGTCCGGTTGCGGTGCGGTTCGAACCCATGTGGATTGGGGACCGGAATCGATTGCGGGTCCCGCGCCCGCGGCATGGGAGGTTATTGGCGAATTGGCGGGCGAAACCGGAATTCACGTTCAGCGCGCCGCACTCTCGGGAATCGAGGTTTTCGCCGACCGGAAGACGGCAAATTCATATGCGAGGAAAATGCACGGTGCCGACGGAGTCCTGGGGAGTTTCGTCTATAATCAGAATGAAAGGAGGGAAGGGATCAGGAACGCATTTAAAATGGCCGATAAATACTCGCTTGCTCTGGATTTTCATGTGGATGAAGGCACCTGTATGGGATTGGACGGCCTGGAAATGATCGCCGATGAGGCGATTTCATCCCGACATCAGGGCCCCGTGCTTTGTTCGCATGCCTGCAGCCTTTCCGCAATGTCCAGTGACGCCCGAGCGCGCATCTGCGACAAGCTGGCTCGCGCCAATATATACGTTGCCGTGCTGCCCGCCACCAATCTCTATTTGCAGGGCAGGCAAAAGGGCTCTGAAAACGTTCGCGGACTTGCGCCTGTCAAAGAGATGAGAGAGGCCGGTATTAAAGTTGTATTGGGAACGGACAATGTTTGCGACGCATTTTGTCCGATCGGCCGTCACGATCCGCTTGGCACATTGTCGCTTGCGGTTGTCGCCGCCCGTTTGGATCCGCCATTCGGCGAGCATCTTCCGATGATCGCGACTGACGCGCGACGGGTGATAGGTCTTGACCCTCTGTACGTTGATGGAGCGAATGTGGAAAATCTGATATTGTACAAGGCGAATTCGACGACGGATTTGCTGAGCCGGTGTCGCAAACCGGAAAATCTGAATGATCATCTTCATGAGATGTGCGCATGATTCTCAAGGACGGATACAATGCTTCGGCTGACTGGGATGAAATCGCAAGGGATCTGCATCCCGTCAGTGTAAATGACGATCCCGTGCTGATCAGAAAAAGATCACGCGACTTTTTTTGGTATAGTCCCCTGTTAAACGCGCAGCTGCGATATTGCTTTGGCAATCTTGTTGCCTTGCCCGGGTCTGCAGATGAAATGTCCCGCTGCCTGTCGACAGCTTGCAAACACGTGATTCCTGTCATTTTGCGCGGGGGTGGAACCGGAAATTACGGGCAGTCAGTTCCGCTTATGGGTGGTTTGATAATCGACACTACCGGAATGAGCAAAATCATAAGCATCGGCGATGAAACCATATGCGTGGAATCCGGTGCGCTGATGGCGGACATAAATGCGGCATTGCTGCGACATGGACGGGAAATGGCAATGTATCCATCCACGCAGGACATGGCCACAATTGGCGGTTTTGTGGCAGGCGGAAGTTCGGGTATAGGGTCAGTCGCCAACGGGGTTCTGCGAGACAAGGGAAACATCATCCAAATCAAAGCGCTCTCCGTCGAGGAGGAACCGAGAGAACATGTTTTCAATGCTGAGGAATCACTTCACGTTCATCATGCGTGGGGAATCAATGGCGCCATTACCCAAGTGACCCTGAGAACCGTCCCTGCGCGAAACTGGATCGGGTGCATGGCTACCTTTGACAGTTATCAAAAATGCTATGCCGCCGGCTACGCTCTTGCGGAATCGCAAAAAATAGGCCGCAAGCTATGCTCTACCGTTGACGCGAGAATTGCAGAATATTTTCCAAGGCTCAAAGGGCATTTGCGCGAGGGAATGCATTTGCTTTTGGCGCTTGTGCCGAAAGAGGATATGCCGAAATTTGACCGTTTCATTGCGGGACAGGGGGGAAATCTTGATTTGGCAATGACCGAACGGCAACTGAAGGCGGCAAATCTTCCTCAACTACACGAATTTGCATATAACCACACAACATTGCAGATTCTCAAAGCGGACCGGTCGGCCACATATCAGCAGATAGGGGTTCGTGATGCATCATGCGATTCCGATGTGGCCGCAGTCGCGGAAGTTCTTGGAGACGATGTCTGGCCACATCATGAATTCGCGAGGGTAAACGGCAGGATTTTGGCATTTGATTTGCCAATAATCTGGTTTTCGGATGAGAGGCGATTACGCGAGATCGATTCAATATACGCTGAACACGGTCACCATGTGGCGGATGCGCACAGTTTTCATATTGAAGGCGGTGGAATGAAGAATGCAGATTACAGGCATTTGGCCTGGAAAAAACGCCTGGATCCCTTGGGATTGCTCAATCCGGGCAAATCCAGGACATGGGAGAAAGTACGCCATCTTTCCGCCTCTGAAATTGAATCCATGCAGCCGGATGATGGGAAATAAACATGGCAGGCATTCAAACAGTTCCGCCAAGTCCCGGTTTTGGTGTGGAGGTTGAGGGGTTCTCTCTTGAGGAGGTAACGGCCGAGAACCTGTTTCCGCACCTGCGCGCGCTGTTTGAGGAGCATTCGGCGCTGCTATTCCGGAATCAGCGGTTCACCGATGAAAAGCATCTTGAAATCGCAAGGTTGTTTGGACCGATTGAAGACCGAAAGTCCGATGAGCGCCACCCGGATGAGAAATTTGAGATTCCCAAGGTTACAAATGTCATGGATGACGGCAGCACCAGCGGCGAGATGGATCTTCATACACTTAATCTCAAGGCCAATTTTCTGTGGCATGCAGACAGCACTTTTATGCCTGTTCCGGCACTGGTTAATCTGATTGCGGCCCGGGTTGTTCCAACCGAGGGCGGCGCAACGGAATTGGCGTCGACAAGAGCGGCCTGGGCGGCAATGCCCGAAGATTTGAAAAATCGTATTCGCGGCCGTGGAATCTGGCATCACTTCAGCCATTCGCGACGCAAGATATCTCCCGAAATGGGCAAAATGCCCATGTTTAACAAATGGCCGGCACAGCACTGGAAATCGATCTGGAGAAACCCCGTCAACGGACGAGAGGCGCTTTACATCGCATCGCACGCATACAAGGTGGACGGGCTGGATGAAACGGAAAGCCTTTCGCTAATTGATGAGCTGGTGGATTTTTGCACCCGTCCGCAATTCGTATACGCTCATGAATGGCGCATGGGAGATGTGTTGATGTGGGACCAGCGGGCGGTTCTTCACAGGGGCACACCTTGGCCGCATGACCAGCCCCGAACCTTATCAAGCACATGCTCCTCCGTCACAGAGGCCGATGATCTTGGGAACATGCGCATGCCATTGTGAAAAACGCGGATTAAACATCGTCCACCAGCTATTTCATGATAAAGCGGGAAGAGGTGGCGCCCCATGCAAGCAACAGAAAGGAAAATCGATGAAATATCTATCAAGAACTGGCAGGCAAATTCCCGAAGCGCTGGTAAAGTCCACCTTGACTTTGGGCGCCGGCAGTCTGAGCCGCCGCGAGTTCATTGCGACGGCCTGCTCGTTTGGTGCAAGTGCGGCAACGGCATATGCAATGCTTGGCCTTAAAGCTCCCGCACAGGCCGCCACATCGCCCAAGATGGGAGGCACTGTTAGAATTCAGCAGGAAATCGTGGCAATGAGAGACCCGCGCAAATTTGATTTTAACAGTCTTGCCACATACACCCGCGGCTGGCTTGAATACCTGGTGCAATACAATTCGGATGGAAGTTTCACTCCCGTGCTTCTTGAGAGCTGGGACATAAGCGATGACGCGAAAACCTACACGTTGAATGTTCGCAAGGGAGTGAAATGGAACAATGGAGATGAATTTACAGCTGCGGATGTGGCATTCAACATTGAACGCTTCTGCGACAAGTCGGTGGAGGCAAATGCAATGGCCGGCAAGTTTTCGGTAATCATCGACGACAGCGGCAAGCTTATGGATGGCGCCATTGAAGTGATGGACAGCCACACCGTGAGGCTAAATCTTCCAAATCCCGACATTTCACTTGTTGCGGGCATGGCGGACTATCCGGCAGCTATTGTTCACCAGAGCTTTGACGAGGCGACGATGCTTGACAACCCGGTGGGGACAGGACCCTATCTGCCTGAGTATTATGATGTGGGACAGAGTGCCGCACTTGTAAGGAACAATGACCACAAATGGTGGAATGAGGGCAACGGGGCCTATTTGGACCGAATTGAATGCATTGATTTCGGATCGGATCCGACAGCGCACTTTGCCGGTGCCGAAGCGGACGAGTATGATGTAACCTACGACACCGAAGGGGATTTTCTCGCCGCGTTTGATTCTCTTGAAGGCTGGACGCGCAACACGGTAACCACGGCGGCCACAGTGCTTGCGCGCTGCAATCAGGCTGCCGAGGTTGATGGAGGCGTTCCATATGCCGATTCCAGAGTCCGTCGGGCACTGGCAATGGCGGTTAACAATGAAGCGGTTTTGCAGCTTGCCTACAATGGTCACGGGGAGGCTGCGGAAAACCATCATGTTTCACCAGTGCATCCCGATTATGCGGATATTGGCGCACCGGTTCACGACCCGGAAGGGGCCATGGCCCTTATGGAGGAAGCCGGCATGGCCGACCACGAACATGACCTTGTTTCGCTGGATGCGGCTTTCTGGCAATCCACGGCGGATTCAATCGCCGGAATGCTTAGGGATGCGGGACTAAAGGTGAAACGCACGGTATACCCGTCAAGCAGCTTCTGGAACAACTGGGCAAATTATCCCTTTTCGATCACCAATTGGAATCACCGTCCTCTTGGAATTCAGACTTTGGCTCTGGCATATCGCAGCGGAGAGGCATGGAATGAAACGGGATTTGCAAATCCCGATTTCGACAACCTCGTAAACCAGGCTCTGGCGACGGCGGACATTGATGCTCGCAAGGCGATCATGGCGCAATTGGAGCAGATTATGGTTGATGAAGGGGTTATTATCCAGCCATACTGGCGCGGTCTTTACAACCACTCCAAGAGCAATCTCAAAGGTGCGGAAATACACATCTCCCAGGAACTCTATCCGCAATACATGTATTGGGAATCCTGATAGATAAAACGCCTACCCGGTCTGCCCGGGCAGGCCGCGCCCGGGAGTCGAGATAATGGAACATGTATTGCTTGGCGTGGCGGCTGCCAATACGGGGTTTATGGCGGCGTGGCTGACAATTGCCGCGCTGGACAATGTCTGCCATCCCTTTTTGAATGAAAAATATGCGGCTCAGGTCATGGATATGGAGAGAATGCGCGAGGAATATCCCGAAGCGTATGAACATGTGGCCAATCGGCGATTGGCAAATTCAAATGCGCAAAAATGGTTTTACTGGTTCATTGTTTTTTGGGAGCTTCTTGCAATGGCGACTCTTTGGGTCGGGGTTCTTGCGCTGGTCCTGGCAATGTTTTCCCTGATCTCGCCTCAAACGGCTTTGACGGTTGCCCTGATGGGCGCGACCCTCTTTATATCAATCTGGGCGGGGTTTCTTGTTGCGGGCAACTATTTTTGCTACTGGTTTGGTCATGAAGGGGGGCAGAACACGCATTTTCACATGTTGCACTGGGGTCTTGGCAGCATACTTGTAATTGTTGCGATGATTGCAATTTTTACTCAAAGTTAACGAACATGACCAACCAGCCACTTACACGTGGCCACCCGATCAACGCTAGGTCCCATCGAATCGGTTTCAGATGACAAGTTGAACGAATTGTTTGGGTCGAAATGAAACCGCGAACGCGGGCAGGGTTTTCCGGTCTTTATCTCAAATCGGGTGACTCCGTCAGGGTAGGGTGGAAACTTGCGCCACTGCAAGCTGCCTGTCGTTTGCAATGCCAATCGCGTGATGGTTGAAAAAGATCTTGCAGCATAATTCAAAATTTACATTATGTTATTTAAAATCAATTATATATGGGGAAATTGTCCTCATGAATTTCCCAATGCCAATCTCGCGACACTTGTAATAGCAATTTCGGTGTTCTGATAATGCCAATCTCGCGACACTTGTAATAGCAATTTCGGTGTTCTGATAATGCCAATCTCGCGACACTTGTAATAGCAATTTCGGTGTTCTGATAATGCCAATCTCGCGACACTTGTAATAGCAATTTTTTGCTGTTCATGATAGTAATTTCGTGGTATTCTTAATCACATTTCAGTGAAACGATCAGATCGGAGCTCTATCGCATGACGGATACCTACCTGCCCCGACATCTTGTGCAAGAATTGGAGGTTGCGCTACAGCACACAAGGGTGGTCAACCTGATTGGCCCCCGTCAAGCCGGGAAGACAACGCTTGTGCGCGACCTTTTTGACAGAGGGAACTTCATTAGCCTGGACGATGCGGCAACCCTGGCGGCACTCGAAGCGGATTCCTACGGACAGATTAAGGCAATGCGACAGGTGGCGGGCGATAATCCCTTGATCATCGACGAAGCGCAACGCTCTACAGACCTTTCGCTCGCCATAAAGCGGATTGTCGATGAAGATCGGAGCAAGGGACAGTTTGTTCTGACCGGATCCTCGAATGTCTTTCGCACTGCAAACGTTGCCGATTCCCTGGCGGGACGAATGCGCACCCTGACACTGTGGCCACTCTCAACCTCCGAGATATGCCGCGCACCGGTTTCGCGATTGATCGACTGGGCGATGGCGAAAAATCCGGAAATGTCAGCCATCAAGACCAATATGGCATCTCGCTCCGAGGTCATTGATGTCTTGCTAAAAGGCGGATTTCCCGAGGTTCGTCAGATGCCGCTGAAGGAAAGACAGAGACAGTACAGGTATAATGTCGATGCCATGGTTGATCGCGATGTGGCCGACATCTTCAAGATACGAAAAACGGATGCGCTTCGTCGTCTTGTTAATCAGATGGCGGCACGAACGGCAAACGAGCTCAATATCTCCACGCTTTCCAATGCGGTTAAAATCCGTCGCGAGACAACCGAGCAGTATGTTGACATTTTGCTCCGTCTGTCAGTGGTTGTGAAACTGGACGCCTGGGCTTCAGGGGAAGGGAAGCGGGAAATTAAAAATCCCAAATATCACTTTGTTGATAGCGGGGTGCTTTGCGCCTTGCGACATTTCGATGAACATGCTTTCGATATCGGCGGGGATCCGACCGCCCTGGGTGCCGTACTGGAAAGCTTTGTTCTGAACGAGCTCCTGCGGGCAGCGCCAATGCAGGATTCCGATCCGCGCATCTATCACTGGCGCAGCGCCGACAAGCGCGAAATAGACATCTTGATTGAAAGCGGAGGCAGGTTGATCGGTGTCGAGGTCAAGGCCGCATCGACTGTCAGTGCCAGAGACTTTCGCCATTTGCGCTGGTTTGGCCAAGATGGACCGGGATGCGCAAGGCAGTTTACGGGACTGGTCATCTATTTGGGTTCGGAAAAACTGTCCTTTGGCAGTCGAATGTTCGCTCTACCTGTTAGTAGTCTCAGAGCGGTCATATCCTGAGATGGGATGAAGCAGCGGCCGATTTTTACCGGGAGCAGCAACATTGAAGGAAAAATCGAGTTGAAACTGGCGGATTACTCCCAAAAAATAACGCCCGCAATATCCTGTCAAACAAAAGCGGCAATTCCCGCCAGCTTTTCTTTTTCGCAAACCATGCCTTCTTCCATGAAAAAACTGACATTAAG
>JAPOTF010000168.1 GCA_026709325.1 Roseovarius sp. | reverse complement strand
CACGGGCCATTTGTCAATGCAAACGAAGATTTGCGAAACAACGCGACTCTTATGAAGTTGTTGATAAAATCATGTTGAGTGGTTCTCTTAATTATCAATCATGTTTTCCTTCCGCAGTGCCTTTCCGCCAATGTCAAATGAGTTAAACGCGTTTCGCATGCTTTCGTAATCCGGCTTGATGCCTGTAAATAATTCAAAAGCGTAGATGGCCTGATATACGGCCATGTCTGCCCCATTCACCGTGAAGCAGCCTTTCCTTCTGGCAGATTTCAAAAGCATGGTTTCAATGGGAAAATATATTATGTCAAACACCCAGTGACGTTTCTCGAGCAGGACCGGGTCTATTGGAATGCCGGGATGCGTGTCCATACCTGCCGTGCTCGCATTTACTATTCCGTCCGCAAATTCGATTTCCCGGGAAATATCTTTTGCAACCACGACCCGATCTGTTGCGAAATGCCCGTTTGTTCGCTTGCGCAGGGTTTCGGCCGAGTCAGGATCAACGTCGTAAAGGGCTAGACGGTCTGCTCCCGCGACAACTATGGCGTTCGATATTGCGGCGCCGGCACCACCTGTGCCGATAAGGAGTATGTTGTTGCTTTTGCGACCAAGTGAAATTTTGCGATATGCTTTGGAAAATCCAATATAGTCAGTGTTGTATCCATAACGCTTTCCTTCAGAGAAAACCAACGTGTTAATTGCTCCGATTTTGCGCGAATCTTCAGAAAGCTCGTCTGCAAATGCAAGTGCCTCCCGCTTGAATGGATAGGTGATGTTAAGTCCTTTGAATCCATTTGTCTCCGCCCGATAAATGATTTCATCAAGTTTCAGGTCATGATTCATTGCGTCGATAATCTCGTACCTGTAATTGATGTTAAGAGCCTTTGCGGCTTCCAAATGCATAAAAGGTGTGCGTGATTTGCCAATTCCATGACCTGCCAGGCCAACCTTTATCTCGGGTTGTTGCATTTGCGACATCATGCGCGTGTGTTGTATCGGGAAGTTTGACAAATGTTCAAATTGCTGCCGATGAATTGCGCGTTAACCAAATGGGCATTGTCGTTAAGCTATGATGCCGAATGCGCTCAACGTCAAAAAACATCATCTGATTCGCTTGGATTTAAGGTGCGTTTAAAACTTGATACGCGGTCGATAAGTAAAAGGCAATGTGCGTTTCAGAGGCGAACCACCGCTGGCGACTGATGCTTTGGAAGATTTATTTATCCATAAAAATCAATAATATGTGAAAATCTCGGCTTGACCCGATATTCATAAAGCCATGAAACGGGCATTGCTTCGTTTTGGTCGGCTTGTCGCAGATAGACTGATCAAAGACTGTTTTTCGAATGAGAAAAATGGCAGCCCGTAGGGGAATCGAACCCCTCTTTCCAGGTTGAAAACCTGGCGTCCTAACCGATAGACGAACGGGCCATGGGCAGCTTTAGACGCTTTTTTTAATGCCAACTTGCAACAGGCGCAAGAGGCAAATTGCGTGCGGGGCATGATTTGCTCCGAAAGGTCAAATTGCATTGGCCGCATCTATTAGTTGCATTTGCACGGAGTTTTTGCCGCGGAAACTGTTTATGCCGATTTTTCCGGCGAGATGAAACCGGTCTCCGCCGTGATTCTCAAGTGCCGTTCCGAGTTTGCCGTCATACGCGCCAAAGGCAATTCCATCAATCCCGGTTCCAACCCCATCTGAAAACCTGATCTGCATATGAGATTCGCTTACGCGTCTTGTGAAGGATATCTTCATGTTTGGAAATGCGAAGCATGGCTCTCTCGCCGCAGATCCATAGGGTCCCGCCGACTCGATTTGCTTAACGAGTTCTCGGGTCGCTCCATCCGGCATTAGCAAACCATCCACATCAAGACTCGGCCTTTCGCGCTTTCCCGCCTGCTGACTTGCCACTATCTCGGAAAGTCTCTCCATGGCGGCCTCCAATTTGCTTTTATGAACAGTCATTCCAGCCGCCATGCGGTGGCCTCCGCCTTTGATCAGCAAATCTTCGGCAACTAGCTTTTGTATGGCAAAACCGAGATCGATCCCGGGAACTGAACGACCGGAACCTTTACCAACATCGCCATTGAGGCCAATTACAATCGCCGGACGATTTGCCGCCTCTTTAATTCGGGAAGCGACAATTCCAACAACGCCAGGATGCCATCCCTCTTTTGCCGCCCAGACGATCGGTTCGCACGGGTCCATCGACGATATGTGAATCATGGCCGATGCGGTCACGTCATTTTGGATCTGCCTGCGCTCGTCGTTGTATCGGTCAAGCATTTCCGCCAGTGACTGCGCTTCGTCCAAATTCACGCATGTCAGCAGTCGCGCTCCCAGATCGGCCCGGCCCACACGCCCCCCCGCATTAATTCTTGGACCAAGTACAAACCCGAGATGATGACTTGATGGCGATCTTTCAATTTTGGCGATGTCCGAAAGAGCGGCTAATCCAGGCCGGCGCCGCTTGGACATGAGATGCAGTCCCGCATGAACAAAAGCTCGGTTTACTCCTGTTAGAGGAACCACATCCGCCACCGTCGCAAGTGCAACCAAATCAAGCATGTTCATCAGATCAGGTCCGAAACGACCGCTTGCGCGCAAGCTTCTTTCAACTGCAACGAGCACCAGAAACACGACTGCGGTGGCGCACAAATGGGAAAGTTCGCCGCTCTCGTCATGACGATTCGGGTTTACCACGGCAACGGCATTTGGCAGGACTTCGCCGCCAAGATGATGATCAAGGACAATCACGTCGGCGCCGATGGCGGCGTCAATGGCTGTATTTGCCTGAGTGCCGCAATCGACGCAGATTATCAGGTCATGCGATTCGGCAAGCCTGGACATTGCGGCTTCATTGGGTCCGTACCCCTCATCGATTCTGTCGGGAATGTAGATTGTTGCCGAAATATCCATTTGCCGAAGCCAATCAAACACCAGCGCCGCGGAACATGCTCCATCCACGTCATAATCGGCGAAAATCGCAATTTTTTCCTTTTTTTCAACCGCGGTCAGAAATCTTCGAACGGCGACATCCATGTCATTGAGCTTTTTCGGATCGGGCATGAGATCTCGAAGTTTGGGCTTCAGATATGTTTCAGCTTCAATCGCCGGAACTCCAAGCCTTGCCAGCGTGTTGCATAGCGGAACGGGAAGTGGAGTCCTTTGGGCGATCATCTCCGCCTTTCGGGCCGTTTCAATGGAAGGTCCCGCCCAGCGTCGGCCAGTGAGCGAGTGTTCTATGCCAAGAAACGCGCTCAATTGACGCGATGCCTGCAAGTGATCGTGCGCCGCTCGAGGGTTTTGGAGCGCAAAAGCAGAGTTTGGGTTTCAATAGCGCCATTTACGGGAGTTAGACCCTTAAGCAGAGAACCATTCGTTACACCCGTTGCCGAAAACACCACATCCCCGGCAACCATTTCATCAAGTGAGTAAATTTTGTTCAAATCGGCAATTCCGGCATTGGTCGCGCGATTTCTTTCACCATTGTTTCGAAAGACAAGTCTACCCCAGATTTGACCGCCCATGCATTTAAGCGCACTTGCGGCAAGGACGCCCTCCGGCGCTCCTCCAGTTCCCATATACATGTCAATTCCGGTGGTTTCCGAGTTGGCGCAATGCATGATCCCGGCCACGTCGCCGTCGCCAATCAGGTTTATTGCGGCGCCGATCTCGCGCATTTCCGCAATAGTGGCTTCATGTCGCTCTCTTTCAAGAATGCAGACGCCAATTTGCGATGGTTCAACCCCTTTTGCCTTTGCGAGGTTGAGAACACGCTCGGATGGGGACATGTCCAGCGAAACAACATCTTTTGCATAGCCAGGGCCAACGGCGAGTTTGTCCATATACACATCCGGCGCATGGAGCATCGAGTGTCGTGGAGCTATTGAGATCACCGTTAGAGCGTTGGGCATGGCTTTGGTTGTGATTGTCGTGCCCTCAAGAGGATCAAGCGCAATGTCCACGGAAGGACCTAAACCGGAGCCCACTTCTTCACCTATATACAGCATGGGGGCTTCATCCCGTTCTCCCTCGCCGATAACGACCACACCGGAAATGTCCATTTTGCCAAGTTCAGCCCGCATGGCGTTAACGGCCGCCTGATCTGCGGCTTTTGCGTCGCCTCGACCGATAAGGGGGAGACACGCCAGAGCGGCCTGCTCGGTTACGCGAGCCAACACCAGAGAGATAATGTAGTCGTCAAATTCGCCTTTCGACATTTGCCAGTCCTTAAAGCCTCGCTATCTTGATCTTGCCGGGAGATGTTCCACCATGCGAAATGTGCGGTGAAAGCCGGGCATATTATCCAAATTATTTACGCAAACCCCAAATTTAAACCTTGAAATTGGGCCCATCCGCAAAGAGTTCGAATAAGTTCGCATGAGCATGCCTTGCGACAGTGCGGCTGCAAAGTCAAGCGGCTGCAAGCCAATGGCTTTTATCCACCGTAAAATGTTGAATCCATTCAAATCCGCTCGTCAATTCAGTCGTTCGCAAATGACAACGGTGTCAAAACCGCTTTTTCGTATTTTTGATTTGCCGCTGACAATTCTCGCATGTCGGCATTTTGTCGACATGCAAGATTGCTAGACGGACTCTATTCTCATTGCAACAGGAGTTCCTCTCATGATGTCAATTCCAGATATCGCATTCAACGCCTGATCAATGGCATCCTGAGTTGAATCATGGGTCACAATAATTACCGGCGCGGTATCATCATCATGACGGTATTGACGCATTCGATTTATGGAAATTCCAGCATTTCCAAGTTCCGAGGCAACTTTTGCGAGAGCGCCGGGTTTGTCCTCAAGCGCCATCCGCAGATAATATGGCGTGGAAAGCGCGGATCTTGCCGGTGTCGGCATTTGCATGTCCGCACTTGGAATGCCGAATGTTGAGACGCGAAATCCGCGGGCAATGTCAATTATGTCTCCCATGACCGCGCTGGCGGTAGGGCCTTCTCCCGCGCCTGGCCCCTGCAAAGTGATCTGCTCAACCTGGTCGCCCTCTATGACCACCATGTTTGTTCCGCCTTCAAGTTGGCCAAGAGGGCTGTTGGCCGGAACGAGGCATGGGGACATGCGTTGTTCCAGACCACGTGCAGTGATCTGCGTTACGCCAAGCAGCTTAATTCGAAAGCCCATGTCTGCAGCATGCCTGATATCCGAAATTGTAACTTCCTGTATTCCTTCCAACTCTATGTTTTCAAAATCAATTTTTGTGCCAAAGGCAATTGCAGACAGCAGCGAGAGCTTGTGTGCCGCATCTATGCCGCCAACATCAAGATTTGGGTCGGCCTCAAGATAGCCCAGGCTGTCAGCTTCATTGAAAGCATCCTGGTAGGTAAGGCCTGCGGATTGCATTCGCGTGAGAATGTAATTGCAGGTGCCATTCATGACCCCCATGACTCTGAAAATGCTGTTGCCGGCCAGTCCTTCCATTAGAGACTTGATTACGGGAATGCCCCCGGCAACCGCGGCTTCGAATCTCAGCACGAGATCATTGGCTTCGGCTTTTTCAGCAAGTTTTTGTCCATGAAGTGCAAGCATGGCCTTGTTGGCTGTAACAACATCCTTGCCGGTTTTTAGCGCGGTTTTGACAGCTTCCAGCGCCTCGCCTTCAGAACCGCCAATAAGTTCGACAAAAACGTCTATGTCATTTCGCGCGGCCAGCGAAACGGGATCGTTCTCCCATGCATAGTGCGAAATCTCTACACCGCGGTCTTTCTCGCGGCTGCGCGCGCACAGGGCGACCAACTCGACCGTTCTGCCTGATCGTTTGGCAATAAGATGCGATTGGCTCTGCAGGATTTTCAGCACACCAGTGCCCACAGTGCCTATGCCGGCAATTCCAAGCCTTATTGGGGAAGGCATGCTACACTCCATATTCGTTTATCTGTTCAGTGGATTTAAACAGTGGCGATTTTCCTTGCAATATCGCATTTCTTGAAGCGGTTTAACTGCAGAGGCGATTTCTCGATTATGTCTGCAAGAGCAACTGGAAACCGCTGGCGGCATTTACAGGTTTCAGTGTAAAAACTCTCCAATTTAAATTATTCCGCTAATATGCGCTTCTGATGTATTTGTCCCTCGTGCCGGCATCTGGCAATCTCCTCTTTTATTTGAACATCCGTTCAGATAAATTCCATTTATGGCCAGAACACAGGGATCGCATTCTGATGTAACGGGTCCTCGGATTCGTTCGCTTGCGCTCCGGCTTTTTGCCCGACGCGGGTATGCCGCGGTTTCGATGCGCCAAATTGCTTCCGATGTCGGTGTTCAGGTCGGGGCGCTTTACAATTACACACCCAACAAGCAAAGTCTTTTGTTCAATCTAATGAAAGGTCATATGGAAGACCTGCTTCTGGCCTGGGAGAGACATGACGAATCCGGGACGGGGGCTTTGGCGGTGCTTGAGAAGTTTACCCGGTTTCATATACGGTTTCATTCCGAGCGACCTGATGAAGTATTTGTCTCCTACATGGAACTGCGCAATTTAAGCGAGGAGAATTTTGCCGTAATTGAGCGCTTGAGAGGGGAATATGAAAACAGGCTGATCGACATTCTCGCATCGGGAGTAAAAGAGGAGATTTTTGACGTCCATGACACACGCATAACCGCCATGGCGATTATTGCAATGCTGACGGGTGTTAATACCTGGTTTCGCGCCGATGGCAGGCTGACTCTTCCTCAGGTGGAGAACATGTATTGCGATATGGTGCGCGGAATGGTGTCGGCCCGAGAAAATTTCTGAACTGACGGCAATGGGAGTGGCAGATGGTTGGAGATGATGTGCTGGCAATTGTGCGGCCGACGATGGCGCATAGAATCTTTGGAACTGGGGCGCTGAGCATATTGGGTCTTTTTTTGATTTGGATCATGCTGACTCAGTCTCAAGGTGGCGTCGCGTTGCAACTGTTTCTTGCCGCCTCGGGCACGGGAGCGCTCTGGCTGGCGATGAACATGTGGCGGGCAACGGGCGGCGCCATCGAACTTACCCGCGAAGTACTGCGGACAAGCGATGGTGAAATAATTGCCAAAATTGCGGATATCGCATCACTTGATCGGGGAATGTTTGCCGTTAAGCCGTCAAACGGCTTTACCATCAGACTTAAAGCTGGCTCGCAGGCCAGATGGAAACCGGGCCTGTGGTGGAGACTGGGTCGCTGGGTTGGGGTTGGCGGAGTTACATCTGGTTCGCAGACGAGGGCCATGGCGCATGTAATATACACCTTGATGAAAGAAAACGGGTCGTAAACCTACAGAGGTCATTACATTTTCGAGGCTGTGGGATTTTCCATTGATTGGAGGCCGCTTGCGGGATTGCCGCGGAAATTGGTTAACCCGCTTACATTGCCATTGGAGAAAACCGGCAGCATGCCTTGAAAGCGTCACTGCGGGCGCTTGAATTTGTCGTAGCCATGTTAAAATGGCATGTGGAAAGACGGGCGATCCTACTGCTCAAGGAAACCCCGCAGTTTTCGCGATCTGCTTGGGTGTTTCAGTTTTCGAAGCGCTTTGGCCTCTATCTGGCGGATTCGCTCGCGAGTTACATTAAACTGCTGGCCAACTTCCTCAAGTGTATGGTCCGTGTTCATGCCAATGCCAAATCGCATGCGAAGCACTCTCTCCTCGCGAGGGGTCAATGATGATAACACGCGTGTGGTTGTTTCCTTAAGGTTTTCCTGAATTGCGGAGTCGGCAGGTAGCAAGACATTTTTATCCTCTATAAAATCGCCAAGATGCGAATCCTCCTCATCGCCGACGGGAGTCTCAAGCGAGATTGGCTCTTTCGCTATTTTCATCACCCTTCGGATTTTTGTCATTGGCATTTGAAGCTTTTCGGCCAGTTCCTCCGGTGTGGGCTCTCTGCCAATTTCATTTTGCATCTGCCGGGATGTGCGCATGAGCTTGTTTATCGTTTCGGTCATATGTACAGGTATGCGAATGATTTTGGATTGATCGGCTATGCTGCGCGTGATTGCCTGTCGAATCCACCATGTCGCGTATGTCGAAAATTTGTACCCTCTGCGGTACTCGAATTTGTCAACGGCTTTCATAAGCCCTATATTGCCCTCTTGGATGCGGTCAAGAAGCTGCAAGCCGCGATTGTCGTATTTTCTTGCTATTGCGATGACTAGACGCAAATTTGCTTCAACCATTTCAGTCTTGGCGGTGCCGGCTTCTTTTTCTCCGGTTTGAACCTGTTTTACTATGCGTTTGAATTCAGATATGTCCAAACCGATATACTGGCTGATTTCGGCCATGTCGGCGCGAAGCTTTTCCACTCTGCCGGTGGAGCGCTCAATGAACATCTTCCACCCGCGCCCGCTCTTTTGCGCCATGTCATCCAGCCATGTTGGATCCAGCTCCCGATTGCGGTATGCCTCGATAAACTCCCGGCGGTTTATTCTTGACTGATCGGCAAGTTTCACAATTTTGGAGTCAATTTGCCTGATCCTGGAATTAACCTCGTAAAGCTGATTGGTAAGGTCTTCAATCCTGTTGTTGTGCAAATGCAGTTCCTTGACATTGTCCACTATGAGTGATCGCAGATATTGGTATTTTTTTTCCTGCGTGGAACTGAATGACGCGTTTTCATTCATTGTCGCGGTAACACGCTTGTCCTGCAGTTTGCTTAGTGACTGATAGTCTTTCGCAATGCATTCCAGCGTCTCCAGAACTTTTGGCTTTAAGGTGGATTCCATTGCCGCAAGACTAATGTTTGGCTGGTCGTCGTCTTCGTTCTCGCTGATTATCTCGTTTCCATCGTCATCGAGACCTGACTCGTCCTCCTCCTCAATATCATCTGCATTGCCGCTTATTTCATCTTCATCATCCCGTTCGGCTTCGCTCTCCTTGCTGCCGAATGTTTTTTCAAGATCTATCACGTCCCGCAATTGCACATCTTCGGCCAGCAGTTCCTCTCGCCAAATCATGATGGCGTTGAAGGTAAGAGGACTCTCGCAAAGACCCGCTATCATGGTGTTGCGCCCGGCTTCAATGCGTTTGGCAATTGCTATTTCACCTTCGCGACTCAGCAGTTCGACCTGCCCCATTTCGCGCATGTACATTCTAACCGTGTCATCGGTCCGGTCGTGTTTGTCCTCCTTTACCGACCCAATGGCAAGTTCGCCCTTTTTGCCGATCTCCACTATATTGGTCGACTTCTGCTCTTCTTCCTCCGCGTTTTCGGCCTCGATTATGGTAACTCCAGCCTCGCTAAGCGCAGACATTACATCTTCGATCTGTTCGCTGCTAACTTTATCCGGGGGTAAAATCTGATTTAGCAGATCATAGGTTATAAAACCCTTTTCCCGAGCCATGCCGATCATTTTCTTGATGTCGTTTCTGTCTTTTCCGGCAAAGATGTCGGTTTCCAGCACTTCGGGTTTTTGCTGCTTTTCTGCTTCTGTAGCGGCCATCTGTTGCTCCTGATCAGTGAAGGCAGGTGATTCGGCTGATTCGATTCGACAAGACAAACCTGCAATCTGTGATTCCAATTGCAAAATTCAACATGTTGTCCGTCGGAATCACAGTTAAACTGGCAAAAAAGCGCAAATTAAAACATTGTTTGCATTGGGTAAAATTTAACATTTCAGCATGCAGACCCGAATACTGTTGTATGTGCGCGACAAGTGAAATTTCAATGCGCAAAAATGCCCCTGGCAAAGCGAAAAATTGCGACATGGAAATTTTAAAACCAAGATATGGTTGTTATGAGTCTGAAATTCAATATGAAATTTATAAATGGCTGGAATATTGTCCGGAGCGCCTTCAGCCCAATTGCGATTTGAGTTGCGGTCTTCAATCTGTACTTTCACAAGCGGTCCCTTGATTTAATTTGAACCTGTAGGGAAGACGACGTAAATTCTCTTAAACTCCACTTCCGTCTGAAACACCTGTCTGCCTCAATATATGATCAAATTTCTTTTTTTCGGACTTGCTTATTTTTATCCCGTTTTCCCCAGTATCGTAGGCGGTTTTGTCGGCATTGCTGTTCTGCAGAACCCTATCACGGTTGTTTTTCGCTTCGTTCAATCGCCATGTAACCGACTCATGCGGATGTTCGTTTATGTCCCTGGCCGCTTCGTCCACTACGGATTTATGATCCCTGTCGGCCTTAAGCACTGCGATGTTGTCTGAAAGGTCCATTCGGGCAGTTTCGAGACTGTCGGGATTTCGCATTGAAGGGGCAAGCCGCAAATGCGGTTGCTTCATGAGTTTGTCCAGGCTCTTTTGCCCAATTTCCTCCAAAGCATGTGACATGAGAATTTCGCTGGCGGTCTCTCTATGACGGAGCAATATGCCAAGCAATTTGCCATGCGCTGGATCCTGGCATTGCAGATTTTCCAGCGAGTTTTCGAATTCCGCCACAAACTCCGGATTTCGCAGCAGAATCGCAAGAACAAGCGCCTCTCTCAAATTGGATGCGTTAGCCACGTCAATGGACGCCAAATAGGATTTTTTGGTTTTTGAATGCGTATTGTATGGCGCGGATTTCGCATTTCCCCGCCTGCCGTCCAACCATGGGTTAAACAGCTTCCAGCACATATTGTTTAATGCTTGAATATAGTGTTTTTTCAGAGAGCCATCTTTTATTTTATCGACCTTTTGATGCAATATGCTTTTCAATGCGGCCTTTCGCTCGGGAGTGTTGAAATCTTTATCCTCGGTTTCGCGCTGAAAAAGATATTCCACCATTGTTTGAGCATTTTCGGCGATGGAACGCATCGCGTTCGGACCTTTTTCCCTAATCAGGTCGTCTGGGTCCATCCCGTCCGGTAGAGTTGCGAATCTCAGCGACTTTCCAGGTGCCAGCAACGGCATGGCAATATCAATCGCCCTCTGTGCCGCTCGCATCCCCGCCATATCTCCGTCAAGCGCAATCACCGGCTCATCGGTCACTTTCCAGAGCATCTGCAGCTGATATTCGGTCAATGCCGTTCCCATCGGGGCCACGCTTGCCTCGAAGCCCGCGCGCGCAAGCGCGACCACATCCATATAGCCCTCGGCAACAATTATGGAACCGCTTTTTCCGGTGGCTTTACGCGCAACGTTGAAATTGTATAGCGTTTTGGATTTGTTGAACAACTCGGTTTCCGGACTGTTAAGATACTTGGCGGTTGCATTGGGATCGGTTGCTCTGCCGCCAAAAGCGATGCACCGTCCCTGCGCATCCCTGATGGGAAACATTATCCTGCCTCGGAACGTGTCATACGGTTCCCTGTTGTCATTGGGCCGCTTTGCAAGTCCGGCCTTGAGGATTGAATCGTCCTCGATGCCAATTTCCCTTAGGTGGTTCCATAGCCCCTGCCAGCTGTCTGGGGCAAACCCTATTTCAAACCTGTCAAGATCCGTTTCCCCAAGCCCCCGGTTTGCAAGGTATTCCCTTACCGGTGCCGCAGCGGATGTTTTGATTTGCAACCTGAAATGACGCACGGCCATTTCCATTGCCTTTTCCAGCCTGGATCGCAGATCGGCTTTTTCGCGATGTTTCGGGTCGTGACTGGGGAGTTGAAGACCGGTTTCACGGGCAAGCATCCGTACCGCTTCCATGAAATCCACATTTTCGGTTTCTTGAACAAACTTAAACACATTGCCACTGGCCTGGCAGCCAAAGCAATAATACAGCCCTTCACGGTCATCAACTTTGAAAGATGCGGTTTTTTCGTGATGGAACGGGCATCGCGCCCACATTATGCCGCTGGCCTCATTGGATTTTCGGGAATCCCATGTGACCTTGCGTGCCGCCACCTGTTTAAGTGACGCGCGCGCGCGAATTTCTTCCAGAAAATTTGGGGGCAGTGCCATGGTTGAACCATAGGTTAAAAAAGCGAAGATGCCAAGGTGGATGTTGCCGGCCCGGGTTGGTTAAACCCTGACCCGTTTGCAATTGCGTTCGCGAATTAAAGCCCTATTGCCTCGTAGCTCGCCGCAACCTTTTCAATTCCGACCATGAAGGCGGCCGTTCGGAGATCGAGCGCATCTTCCCGTCCGTGGAATTTTTCGCGGATTTGCTGATAGGCGATTCGCATCGTGTCATCCAAACCTGATCGAACCAGCTCCAGTTCGCCGGCGCCCCGCAGATAAAGATTTCTGAAATTTGGACTTATCGACCAGGTCTCGCCAAGGATTTCGTCAAGCCTTTGCAGCTCGTTGTATATCAGCATGTGTCTCGCTTCCTCCTGGCGCCTGCCAAGACGTCCAAATCGAATATGCGATATGTTTTTTACCCATTCGAAATAGGACACGGTCACGCCTCCGGCATTTGCATACATGTCCGGGATTATCACGGCGCCCTTCTTTCGGAGCACGTCGTCGGCTCCGGCCGTGATTGGCCCGTTGGCCGCTTCAACTATTAGAGGCGCGGAGACCTTGTCCACATTTTGGAGATTGATCACGCCGTCCATGGCCGCCGGAATTAATATGTCGCACTCGTGTTCCAGATATTTTTCGCCTTTTCGGATGTATCTTCCCGAAGGATACCCGTCTACGCCACCATGACGGGAAATCCACGAGCGAACATCCTCGACGTTAAAACCGTTTTCATCAAGCAATCCGCCGTCGTGTTCAATGATCGCTATAACCTTGCAGCCATCTTCCTCGTGCAGGAATTTTGCCGCATGATAGCCGACATTCCCAAGGCCCTGAACAATCACGCGCTTGCCTTCAAGGCCTCCCCGCATGCCTGTCATCTTCACGTCATCGGGATGACGGAAGAACTCCCGTATGGCATATTGGACACCCCGGCCGGTCGCCTCCACGCGGCCCTGAATGCCGCCTCCCCTTACGGGTTTTCCGGTCACGCATGCCCGACTGTTGATATCGGTTGTGTTCATTCGCCGGTATTGGTCCGCCATCCAGGCCATTTCACGTTCACCGGTTCCCATGTCGGGCGCGGGAACGTTCTGTGATGGATGTATGAGATTGCGCTTGACCAATTCATAGGTGAAGCGCCGAGTTATCTTTTCCAGTTCAATTTCATCCCATTCGCGCGGATTGATCCTCAATCCTCCTTTGGACCCTCCGAACGGAACTTCAACCAGCGCGCATTTATATGTCATGAGCGCGGCGAGAGCTTCAACCTCGTCCTGATTGACCAAATTGGCATATCTTATGCCGCCCTTTACCGGCTCCATGTGTTCCGAATGAACGCTTCTGTAACCTGTAAAAGTATGGATTTTTCCACGGAGACGGACGCCAAATCTCACGGTATACGTGGAGTTGCATACGCGGATTTTCTCCACGAGATCTGGCGGCAAATCCATTATGGCAACCGCGCGATTGAACATCAGATCAACGCTTTCGCGAAAAGTCGGCTCTTTTCTTGGTGAATTCACTTGCGGCCTCCCCATTGCTTGAATTTTGGTTCTTTGCTGCCAAACATCACTACATCAAGACTATAGAGCAACTTGCAAAACTATGATTGCAACTGAATTTATTGCCCTTTACGGGCATTTTTTTCGCGTTTTTCCCGGGTCTGGGGATCTTTCCGTGGTATAATGGGTCTTGCAAACAGCAAAATACGCAAAAGGAGACCCGCCATGCCCATTGCCAACACCATATCCGACATCTGGTGCCGGTTTCAAGCAGGAATTGTTCCCCGCCCTGACGGAAATTCCCGTTCCCCTTTCCGCCTGCCGCCAAAAGCTTGTGGCCATGCTCGAGTTGGCCACGAGGGACCTGCTTGACCCTGTGCCGTTCGAACTGGTGTATGACTTGAAACAAGCGATTCCATTTCTTTCGGAAGCGTGACGTTGTCCTCCCGCCGCCGTTGCGAGCGGCCGGCAAAACGGGAGAGAGGCGGACGGGCATGTCGAAGCGGGCGGTGTGGCGCTGGCGGGACCGCTTTCTCGCGGAGGGCGTCGACGGTCTTCTTCGGGACGCCACGCGCCCGCCCGGGAAGAAGCCGATTGCGGAGGACAGGGTGAAGGCGCCGGTCGACCTCGCGATGTCGCCGCCGGGGATCATCGGGGAGGGCACGCCCGGCACTGGACTCTCAAGGCGCTGGCCGGGGAGATTGGC
>JAPOTF010000050.1 GCA_026709325.1 Roseovarius sp. | reverse complement strand
AAAAGGCCGTTGACTGCCTCTACGAAGGTAGCTGATAACGGGGGCAAGTAGTTACGTTTTTCACATGGTCATCCTGATTGCATCCGACCACATTGAAAACCACACGGCGAAACTGCTTTTCAATCGCACTTTGCGGCATGTCCAACTCACGCATCGTTGTGAAAAGCTGTTCATAGGAATATGCACCGCTCTCATAATAATCAAAATGCGCGACAGCTGCGAAAGTCTGAACAAATTTCTTGCCGCCCTGTTCATCGCGATCAAAGCGCCTTGTCATGAAGTGATTGCGGCCATTCTCGCTGAACAGGCGGCTCTCCATCATGTCGATGCCGCATGCTTTCGCCATCAGGTGATAGCTATATTCCAGAACGCCATAGCCGGACGGGTCGGCCACACCCCAGTCTCCACTGAAGGCAACGCCGTCCAACTTAATCAGCCAATGTTCAAAATCGGGTGACAGGTCTAATTGTCCTGACCGAACTTCTGTTGTCTCCGGGTTATAGGCAATGACAGCTTTCGCCCGAGCGCCACCCGCAGATGTCCCGACACTGAGAATATCCAGTAAAGCAGCCTCTTCCTTGCCTGGAGTAAGTTTGGTGTTGAGGGTTTCTCTGTCTGCGAAGGCCATTGATGCGAGATTAATGAGATCACGGATTTCAAGGCGCCTGTCTTTTGTTGCTTCAGTTTCAATGACAGGCTCAAATTCCAGCGCACCCATGCCGCGTGTGCCGGTGTAGCAGAGACGATCAACGGCGTTGAACTCCTCCCGGTCTCTTCCGGTCTGGTTGAGCCAGACATCAATAAGTTTGTTGCCGTATTTGTCGGGCAAACTGTCGGCGATCATGCCGGGCAATCCGTGAAATGATCTGGGGTGCAGTCCTTCAAATTGATAGATATGTCCCTTGTGGGCGGGCATATTTAGCGGAGCTGGCTCTATACCGAAGTCCACAAATGCAGGGTCATATTCAAATCGGGCATAGCGTTCGCTAGGATCCATCGAGACATATCCGATGGGGGTCCCCCATAGTTTGACAGTCGCGGTGCTCATTTGGCTTCATCTCCCCATACGATACCGGATGAGGGAGGCGGCTTTTTGCGCTTTCGAGATTTCCCGGCGAGCGCTTCCGCCATAGGAGAATTGAATGTTTCCGGCAGAAGCGCATCAAGGGCAGGTACTCGGTCCAATGCCTTCAGAATTTTCAGCCATGTTTCAAATTGGCTGTCCTGACCGCCCTCAATGCGGCGAAGTGTGGCAACGCCAATGCCCGCTTCCTTTGCAAAATCGGTTTGCGAGTATCCTTGTGCCTTGCGTATCCTGGCAAGACGCTTTGCAAACTCCTTGAGAATTTCATCCTCAGGTACAAATTTGGAAAGCTTCATCATATCACCCGTGATAGTTTTTCATGCGTTTCATCGGTTTTCATATCACAAATGATATTTTTTAATCTCATCAACCGATTAAAAGCGAGATTCGCACGCAAAGACTGGCCGAAAGATAAACGGCTATGACCAATCTGGCGACATCAACTCCAAAAATCCTTGGATTTTTACCTCAGCTCTCACAATTTCACACCATGAGACGCCTCATAGATCACGCCAGTACTCCATACATCCCGCTCACTTGAAATTCAGACCAAACCCGCTGATTTCATTCAGATTTCTACCCGCTTTCCTCACTATACGGAGCGCCTGCTCGCACGCAATCCGACCTCACGCAAAACGGGGTCAATTCATGTCGCCGCAGGCCATTTTACACGGTCATATTTTCTCAGTGCTCGCCACCATTGCCGGGGGCTTCTGGATTGCAACGCAATGGGTGGCCGCGCAATTTGACTATGATCCCCATCTCGGCCCCGCCTGGTTCAACGTCTTGGAAACGCCGGTCTATTATCCCTGGCGTCTGTTTGAATGGTGGCATGCGTTTCACGCCTGCGCACCAGAGATTTTCAGAACCGGCGGCAAGATTGTTGTCGGGACCACCTTCGCCAGCATTGTCATTGCCGCGCCGCTATCGGTCTGGCGCGGGCGTCGTGCAAAAAACCAACCAAGTTCGGATCGTCGGAATGGGCGAGAAAGCGCATCATGAAGCGCACCGGGCCACTCACGCGAACCGGCGTCTTTCCTGGCAAGTTCAAAAACAACTATCCGCGCCACGCCTGCCCGGAACACATTATGGCGTTCGCGCCGACCCGCTCCGGCAAGGGCGTCGGACTGGTCGTGCCGACGCTTCCAAGCTGGGGCGAAAGCGCCGCCATTCACGACATCAAAGGTGAAAACTGGCAGCTTGCCGCCAGCTGGCGTTCAACCTTCTCCCATTGCCTTCTGTTCAACCCGACTGATCCGGCGAGCGCGAAACGCAATCCGCTTCCGGAGGTCCGAAAGGGCCGGAACGAAGTCCGTGACGTTCAGAACATCGCCGATATTCCGGTCGATCCCGAAGGCGCGCCGGAGCGCCGCAACCATTGGGAAAAGACCGGCCGCGCCCTTCCGGTCGGCGCCATCCTGCATGTTCCGCATGCGGAAAAGGAAAAGACGCCCGCGCACGTCGCCAGCTTCCCGTCTGATCCCGGCCGCTCCTTTGAGCGAACGCTCCGGGTGATGATGAGCGCCAATCGTCTCGGCCCCGAAGGAGGCAAACCCCGGACTCGTCCCGTTGTCGCGCAAGCAGCGCGTGAACTCTTGAACAAGTCTGAAAATGAACGCTCGGGCGTCCTGTCAACGGCGATGAGTTTTCCGGGGCTTTACCGTGATCCGACGGTGGCCGAGGTGACATCCTGCTGCGACTGGCGCATTGCCGATCTGATCGGCGGTCAAAAACCTGTCTCGCTTTATCTGGTTGTCCCGCCCTCCGACATATCGCGAACCAAGCCGCTTGTTCGTTTGATCCTCAATCAGATCGGGCGTCGCCTCAATGAAAAACCCGACGATCAGGCAGAATTGGAAAAACGCCGCCGTGTTCCGCTGATGCTTGATGAGTTTCCGGCACTTGGCCGTCTCGATTTCTTTGAAAGCGCGCTTGCTTTCATGGCAGGTTACGGATTGCGGGCTTTCCTGATTGCGCAATCACTTAATCAGATTGAGAAAGCCTACGGTGCCAATAACTCCATTCTCGATAACTGCCATGTGCGGGTCGCCTTCACCACCAATGACGAACGAACAGCCAAACGTATTTCCGACGCTCTCGGATCAATGACCGAGATGCGCAGGCGGCGAACGCGGGCCGCCCGGAGGCTGGCCTGGAAAATGTGTAGGCCGCAAGCAAGATGCTCGTTTCCACGCGCGTGGAACGGTCTCCGGTTCAATGCAGGGCCGCGGATGGCGGGCAAAGCGTTCCGACGTTTGGAGCGCTTTCGAAATCGGGTCGACTAAACCGGTATGGAGACTGGAAGCCGGTTGCGAAAAACACCGATGGCAAACTGACTGAAATCGCTCTTGCAGCGTGATTTGAAATTGATCCAATAATGTCAGATGGAACTGGACGTTTTTTCCTGATAGAGTTTCCCGACAGCGTTTTTCGCCGGCAGATTCGGATTTTTCGGCCCCGGGCGCCGCCCGCACCGGAGAGGGTGCGGGCGGCGCTATTCCCGTCGCCGGACAGGTCATGCAAACCCGATTCGGGGAATGCGCAACCGTTGACGGGCATCCTGGCGGGGCAGGGGGTGGCGGCCCGTCCCAAGTGCCCGCACCACAATGCGCCAATGCGGGGCATGGGACGTGTGCGCGAAAGATGCAGGTTGCTTTGAAGGCGGTGCGATGACGCTGTCCAAAGGACCGGTCGCGCCGGACGGCGGGCCGTCTTCCGGATTTTTTGGCGGCGCACACGCCTGGATTTTTGCGGGACGTTGAGGACAGGGTCGCGGCGATAGAGGCGTCTGTCGCGGATTCTTCGGGTGATTCCTCCGTTTAAGGGCCCGATATCCAAATGGATTGGAATTCAAGTTGAATATCGACAAAATGCGCGAGCAGATACACAATGTCGAATAACCGGTCTTCAACATGTTAAATCTCTTATCTTGGCCGCGTTTTTTTGGAGCAAATATTGCGTTTGATGACTCTATCGCCGAGAATTTCCCTTTAAGACAAAAACAGCCGCTAAAATGGAGGCATTGGGCTTACAATGACATACAGGCAAGGCATGCTTATCATACTTTCCTCTCCTTCGGGTGCAGGCAAATCCACTCTTTCAAGAATGTTGCGCGAATGGGATTCCGATATTGGCTTTTCGATTTCGTACACCACAAGAAACCCGCGAATTGGTGAAATTGATGGGCAGGATTACCACTTCGTTTCAAAGGATGAATTTCAAAAGGATATTGCCGCTGGAAAGATGCTCGAACATGCGGAAGTGTTTGGAAATCTGTATGGGTCGCCACTGGCGCCAATAAAGAGAGCGATCAATTTGGGGCGCGATATTTTATTTGACATTGACTGGAAAGGGGCGCAGCAGATCCAAAATTCTCCTCTAGGGCCAAATTCGCTTTCAATTTTCATCCTGCCTCCCTCGATTGCGGAATTGCAAAAGCGGCTTGAAAAACGGGGCCTGGATAAAATTGACGTTATTCGTGAACGCATGAAGAGAAGTTGGGATGAGATAAGTCACTGGAACGAATACGCATATGTATTGATAAACAAAAACCTTGAGCAAACCGCGGAGCAACTGCAAAACATTATCACTGCCGAAAGATCAAAAAGAAGCAGGCAACCGGAACTGTATAGTCACGTTATGCAACTCCAGGATGAATTTGAGCAGAGCCCGTGATTTGGAAACCGCACGAGGTTTGCCTTGTTTAATCGCAACTTTAAAACATCCTTCCAACTGTATCCGCGTGACAGATGGGAAACGGTCTGCTTCTCGCATATAGTTCTTTTTGCAGATGATTGTGCAGACAGGTAACTCCAATGGACCAGACAATCCTAAAATCGCTTCTCGATGCAATGCCGTTGCCGGCGCTTCTAATTGCGCGGAATCGGAGAATCAGCTCTTCCAACAACCGCGCGCTTGAATTGATTGGCCATGAGATGTCCGGGCGGCATTTTACAACTGCTTTGCGGCAACCCGCGATTCTCGAGGCCATTGAATCCTGTTTCAGCGACGGTGGTCAAAAAAAGGCCAGGTATTTGTCCACGGAAGGCGCTCAAGACACTGTCTATGTTGTTTACTGCCGCAATGTGGACATTGGAGCAGAGGATGGCGTGCTTGTCAGCTTTGAGGATATCACGCATCTGGAGCAGGCGGATCAAATTCGGCGTGATTTTGTGGCAAACGTCAGCCACGAGCTAAGAACTCCGCTTACATCCATTTTGGGATTCATTGAAACGCTCGCCGGACCAGCCAGCGATGACGCCAAAGTGACTGCGAGATTTTTAAATATCATGCACAAGGAAACAAGAAGGATGGAAAGGCTGGTTAATGATCTTCTTTCACTTGGCCGGGTTGAAGCTCAAGAGCGGGTTAGGCCCAATGACGTTGTCGACATTGAAAAATGCGTTGAGTTGGCATTGAGCACATTGGATACATTGATTGAAGATGGGCAAATTAACGTGATTCGGGAATTTACCGGCAATGCGATGCAGGTTCTCGGTGATGAAGACCAGTTGCAGCAGGTGTTTATCAACCTGGTGGAAAATGCTGTTAAATATGGTGGCAAGCGCAGGAAAATATATATTTCAGTTGCTCCGTTAAATTATGAACCCGTTTTAGCCGGCTCGGCGATTTGCATTTCAGTTCGCGACGAGGGGCCGGGAATAGAGCAAGTGCATATTCCACGTTTGACTGAAAGATTTTATCGAGTCGACACCCACCGGTCTCGTGAAATGGGTGGAACAGGACTTGGTCTCGCGATTGCCAAGCATGTGTTAAATCGCCACAGAGGCGTTCTCCAAATTGAGTCGGCTGTCGGGAAGGGTTCCGAATTTCGCGTTAAGCTGCCGGTCGGGAAAATGAATGGCAAATAAGCCGCATTTTCCGTCAAATTTCACAATACTGTTACCAATTTTTCATATAAATTTAGGAATCGGGTGCGAGTTAAATGTTTGGCCATGGTTCGTTATGGCTGGAAAAGACAATTTAGGAGTTTAACATGTCAATCATCAAAGTAACCATCACAGCGGCGGCTGTTGCGGCCGTGTCATCAACGGCTTCGGTTGCGCGTGACCAGATACAGATTGCCGGATCTTCGACCGTGCTTCCATATGCCTCGATTGTTGCCGAGGCATTTGGAGAAAACACGGATTTTCCGACACCCGTCGTAGAGTCCGGGGGCTCATCTGCCGGTCTCAAGCGTTTTTGCCAGGGAGTTGGGGTGGAGCATACGGATGTTGCCAATTCCTCCCGCAAAATTCGCGAAAGGGAAATCAAGGCTTGCAACGAAAATGGTGTAACCGACATCATTGAAGTTCGCATCGGCTACGATGGCATTGTGTTCGCCTCGCAAATAGACGGACCCGCATTTACCGCATTCACTCCTTCAGACATTTTCAATGCACTTGCGCCAAAAATCATTATTGACGGTGAACTGGTGGACAACCCCTACAGCAAATGGAGCGACTTCAATGCGAATTTGCCGGATGCGGAAATTCTCGCCTTCATTCCGGGTACGAAACACGGCACGCGTGAAGTGTTCGAGGAAAAGGTTGTCCGCGCAGGTTGTGAGGCGGTTGGCGCCAAAGATGCGTACATGGCTGGCGGCATGGACAAGAAAGAAGCCGCGAACGCCTGTCTCGAGGTCCGTGCCGATGGTCATTCCGTTGACATTGACGGTGACTACACGGAAACCCTTGCGTCAATTGACGCGAATGCAAACGCGATTGGCGTATTTGGCCTTGCATTCTACGAAAACAATACCGACAAGCTTAAAGTGGCCACAATGTCCGGAATTGCTCCTTCAACCGAGACAATCTCGACTGGAGAGTACCCGGTGTCCCGCCCGTTGTTCTTCTATGTCAAAAAAGCTCATATCGGCGTTGTGCCGGGTTTGAAGGAATACGCCCAATTCTTCATCTCCGATGAACTTGCTGGCCCCGACGGTCCCCTGGCCCAATACGGCCTTGTTTCGGACCCCGCGCTTAATGATACGCAAATGATGGTTGCGGATGAAAAAACAATGTTGGAAGGCATGTAATCGGGAACGGCCCATTGCGGGGGCGAATATGGGGATTCGCCCCCGCATAATGCATGTGGCAGAAGAAACCGCGGGTATGTGACATGTCTATTTTTGGGATATTGTTGATTGTTCTGGTTATCGCTTCGGCCGGATTTGTTCTTGGTCGCTTTAAAGTGCTTCGCAATGTCGGTGGCAATATTCGAGAACTGCATTCTCTACCTTCATATTACGGGCAGAACGTTTTTTTAAAATCCGCCGCTCCGGCATTTGGTCTTCTGGCAATTTGGCTAATTGCTCAACCCGTGATAATTGAGCGCTCGGTTTCAACCATGATCCCGCCTTCGGAAATCCCCGAGGGTTCAACAATGTCACTGGTAATGTCGGAAATAATTCGAACAGCGGAAGGAGTCCGAAATGCTGTTGCCGCTGGTGCAATGCCTCGGGAAATGACCGAGGATGGCCGCATTGACATTGCCGGCTTTACGCAAAGGTTGAAGGATGCAGGCCAGATAGCCACATCTGACATGACGCAAATGGAAATAAGAGCAACTCAGAGATATAACGAATTATATTGGATTGGCGGCAGCTTTATGACTGCTTTCACAATCGCGTTCGCGCTCTTTGGCCTGATATGGGGCTTGCTGGAATCCAAGCCAATGTTTAGGGCGCGCATAGCGGTTGAAAAGGGAATATTGATACTGCTTATAGCAGCCGCATCACTTGCGATAGTAACGACACTTGGCATTGTACTTTCGCTTGTTTTCAACACCATCGAGTTTTTCAGGCTTTACCCGGCATTTGACTTTTTTCTTGGCCTGTCATGGGCTCCGAGCTTCTCGGGCAGGGGGGGCGCATCGGAACTTGGGATTGCTCCGTTGCTGTGGGGAACATTCTATATTTCTTTTGTGGCTTTGCTGGTGGCTGTTCCAATTGGTCTTTACTCAGCCATCTATCTTTCGGAGTATGCGCCTCCAAGTGTGCGGTCGATTTCCAAACCGCTGCTCGAGGTTCTGGCTGGAATTCCAACAATTGTATATGGGTTGTTTGCGCTTTTGACTGTCGGACCGCTGCTTGTAGACGTGTTCGGAAGCGGTGGCATACTCGGAGTCGACTGGCAAGATGGAGGTCGTTCCGTTGCGACTGCGGGCATTGTCATGGGAATTATGCTCATTCCTTTTGTCAGTTCTCTTTCCGATGATATTATCAATGCGGTTCCACAAGCCATGCGAGATGGTTCGTATGCTCTTGGTGCAACGAAATCCGAAACCATCAGGCGGGTAATTCTTCCAGCGGCATTGCCTGGAATAGTTGGCGCCATTTTATTGGCCGCAAGCCGTGCAATTGGAGAAACAATGATCGTTGTTCTTGGAGCGGGTGCCGCCGCAAGGCTGGATCTTAACCCATTTGAAGCAATGACCACGGTGACGGCAAAGATCGTGTCGCAACTGACGGGAGACTCCGATTTCACCTCGCCTGAAGCGCTGGTTGCATTTGCGCTGGGAATTACCTTGTTTGTTCTGACGCTGGGGTTGAATGTGTTTGCCCTTTACATAGTGCGGAAATATCGGGAGCAATATGAATAATGACTGATATATCAATGGGGAATTCAAGCCATCCGCGTAAAACAACTTCTCTGCATTCGATTGATGCGAGGACGAAGCGACGTAATGCATCCGAAACCCGTTTTCGATATTATGGCATTTCAGCAGTTTTTATCGGATTGCTTTTCCTTGTTTTTCTGGCGGCGTCAATTTTGCGTTCGGGACTTCCCGTGTTTACGCAATGGACGCTTAACACAAGTTTCAGTCTGACCCAGGAAGAGTTTGATAAAGCGGAGAAAAGCATTTTAAAAACAAAATCATATGAATCTTTATTTAATCAATTTCTTCTTGAGAAACTGCAGCGGAAAGGTATTGATCTCGAGTTTGACAAAAAATCCATAGAACGCATTCTGGGCAAAACCGGCGGTATATTAAGGGAATATTATCGATCTAATCCAGATAAGCTGGGCGAACCTGTTGACTTCGCGTTGTCAACATCTTCGCGCATTGACGGCTATTTCAAAGGCAGAATTAAAAGGGAAAACGTCACTGACAGCAGATTCCTTCAAAAGTCAGACATTGATCTGGCAGAAGCCATGAGAGATTCGGGTTTGATAAAGCGGGCTTTCAACTGGAATTTCATCTTTGGCGCGGATTCGGGGGTGGACAATCCTGGAGGCGCTGGAATTGGCGCGTCTGTGGTGGGTTCGTTTTTTATGATGCTTGTGGTCCTGCTTCTGTCCCTGCCAATTGGTGTTGCCGCTTCGATATATCTTGAGGAATTCGCCCCGCAAAACAGAATTACCGACATTATCGAGGTAAATATCTCCAATCTTGCCGCAGTGCCGTCAATTGTGTTCGGCATACTTGGCCTGGCCGTCTTTATTCAGTTTCTGCATCTCCCGCAGTCGGCGCCGCTGGTGGGCGGACTTGTACTTGCGCTGATGACACTTCCAACAATAATCATTTCAACTCGCGTGTCACTTAAAGCTGTACCTCCATCAATTCGAGATGCGGCACTGGGGGTCGGCGCTTCAAAAATGCAATCCGTGTTCCATCATGTCCTTCCTCTTGCAATGCCCGGAATATTGACAGGTACAATCATAGGTCTTGCCCAGGCGCTGGGTGAGACGGCGCCATTACTGATTATAGGCATGGTCGGGTTTGTCGCTCGCGGCTATCCGGAAACCTTTTTGGACGGATTTGTTGAACCAAATTCGGCCATGCCGGCTCAAATTTACACTTGGGCTGCACGTGCGGATGCGGGATTCTATGAAAAAGCCTGGGGAGGCATTATCATCCTTCTGGCGTTCCTTTTGTCCATGAACATCATTGCGATTATTCTCCGACGCCGATTTGAGCGTCGCTGGTAGAATGAAAAAACAGGTTTTGCATTTTCAGTCACGCAACGGAGATAAAATTGAACGCCAACAGCATCAAAATCACTTCGAGAAATGTTCAGGTTTACTATGGCGACACCCATGCCATCAAAGATGTTAATGTTGACATTCAAGACAAGTCGGTGACGGCATTTATCGGACCTTCCGGCTGCGGAAAATCAACATTCCTTAGATGTCTTAATCGCATGAATGACACGATAGACATATGCCAGGTAAGCGGTGATATCCAATTGGATGGAGAGGATATCTATGACAAAAGAGTCGATCCCGTTCAGTTGCGCGCCAAAGTTGGCATGGTTTTCCAGAAACCGAATCCGTTCCCAAAGTCAATATACGACAACGTCGCATATGGTCCCCGCATTCATGGTTTGGCCAAAAACAAAGGCGAACTGGATGACATTGTCGAAAAATCGCTAAGACGGGGAGCGATTTGGGACGAAGTTAAGGACAGGCTTGACGAACCGGGAACAGGTTTATCTGGTGGTCAGCAGCAGAGACTCTGCATTGCGCGCGCAGTTGCAACCGAACCCGAAGTGCTTCTTATGGATGAGCCATGTTCCGCATTGGATCCAATTGCCACCGCCCAGATTGAGGAACTTATCGATGAATTGCGCGAAAACTATTCAGTGATAATCGTGACGCATTCCATGCAGCAGGCTGCGCGTGTCAGTCAAAAAACGGCGTTCTTCCATTTAGGCAATTTGGTTGAATTTGGCGAAACAGGCGAGATTTTCACGAATCCCAGGGATGAACGTACCGAAAGCTACATAACAGGCCGAATTGGATAAGGAATATAATATGAATGATGAGCATATATCTTCCGCGTTTGATCGCGACCTTGAAGCTATCCAGGCGGAAATTCTCAAAATGGGCGGTCTCGTCGAAGAGGCAATTATGAAAGCCACCGTTTCGCTGGAGACGCATGATTCGGAGCTTGCAGATGAAGTATGCAATGCCGATGCTTCAATAGATTTGCTGGAAGAACAGATAAACCAGGAGGCGGCAAGGGTAATTGCACTGCGACAACCTGCCGCCGTTGATTTGCGGGTAATCCTTACGGTTTTAAAAATTGCCGCAAATCTTGAGCGTATAGGGGATTACGCAAAAAACATGGCCAAGCGTACCAGGGTACTTTCCCAGTTGACACAGATCAACGGCGCAACCGCATCGCTTCGCCGCATGGCGCGGGAGGTTGAGAGGATGTTGCGCGATGCTCTTAACGCCTTCATCATGAGAGATTCAATCATGGCCAATGGCGTTTTGGTTCGCGATCAGGATGTTGACCAGATGTATAACGCTCTTTTCCGGGAATTTCTGACATTTATGATGGAAGATCCTCGCAATATCACGCCTTGCATTCAACTCCATTTCATTGCCAAAAACATCGAAAGGATGGGAGATCTTGTCACAAATATCGCCGAACAGGTAGTCTACCTGGTTACCGGCACGCTTCCAGACGACGCCAGACCGAAAATGGACCTGACATCCATGGAATTGGAAGTCATTCCGCAATCGAAATGACCGAAAGACATGAATATGCCTTTAGTTAAACCAGTTGTACTGCTGGTCGAGGACGAACCGGCTCAGCGTAAAATACTTGAATACAATCTCGAGGCCGATGGCTTTAAAGTTGTTTCCGCAGGTGATGGAGAACAGGCGCTGGTTTTGGTTGAGGAGGTATTCCCCGACCTCGTTCTACTGGATTGGATGTTGCCGAATGTATCCGGAATTGAAGTGTGCCGTCGCATCAAGGCGAAATCGCAAACACGATTATTGCCGATAATATTGATTTCGGCGCGCACCGAAGAGGCTGACAGGGTTCGTGGACTTGAAACCGGGGCTGATGATTATGTGATAAAGCCATATTCAGTCGCTGAACTCATGGCGCGGGTGCGCGCTCAATTGCGCAGAACCCGACCGTCTGCAATTGGTCAAATTCTTGAATACAAAGACATTGTGTTAAATTCGGAAGCGCATCGGGTTACCCGGGGAGGCAGACAATTAAAATTGGGACCAACGGAATTCCGCCTGCTTTCGACATTTATGGAAAAGCCGGGGCGGGTTTGGAGTAGAGAGCAGTTGCTGGACAGGGTATGGGGAAGAGATATCTATGTGGATACACGAACTGTGGATGTTCATATAGGTCGACTGCGCAAAGTACTTTGCAAACACGGTGGAGAAGATTTGCTTCGCACAGTTCGCGGTGCGGGATATTCGCTTGGCTAATTGATATGGGATCATCGCAAAAGGCAATGTTTTTGATGCCGTGACATTCACTCGTAACGAATGCGCCGCATTTGAAGTGAAGATTTGACTTTTTACGTAAAATCTAAGGAGCTCTGAGGGAAAACGACAAAAATTCAAACCGGGTGTTTAAATCTTTCTTTGTCATGGCAAATGGAATCGGCCATTTAACAGAAATTCCCGGCAGCTTTTGTTTTTCGCCAACCATAACTCCTTATATGGAAAACGGATATCAAATGATTTTTATCGCGAAAGCCTAAAAACTTCCTAAAACCAAACTAACAGTCTGAAAGAAGCTTTTTCCCCAATCCTTTTATGTCATTGATTCATTGAGCATAAAATTGTTGGGCGGACTTACTGGCCATTTGACGAGCAACTGTGATTATATCGACTCCAGACGTTGCGGTCCGATATTTAAAGAGAAGGGTTTAACTTTTCATCGCCGTATCCTATTTTGCACCTGTTTCGAAATGCGGAGAGCAACCCTTATGAGTCAAAATGTCCCCGGCATCTCCCCAAAAGATGCGCCAGAACTCGCCGACTTTGATTGGGCAGACCCATTCCTGCTTAATTCCCAATTAAACGAGGATGAACGTCTATTGGCTGAAAGCGCACGAAACTTTGCAGGTGATGTGCTCGAACCGTGTGTAATTGATGCATATGCGAATGAAAGAACCGATATTGGCATTTTCCGGCAAATGGGTGCAATGGGTTTGCTTGGAATTACCATACCGGAAAGGTATGGCGGTTTGGGCGGAGGATATGTGACCTATGGACTTGTCACCCGTGAAATAGAACGCATTGATTCCGGATATCGTTCCATGATGTCGGTTCAATCCAGTCTTGTCATGTATCCGATTTATGCCTACGGGAATGAGGAGCAGCGCGATAAATATCTTCCAGGTCTTGCGGAGGGGAAGCTAATAGGGTGCTTCGGCCTGACTGAACCAGATGCGGGATCTGACCCAGGAGGGATGAAAACACACGCCGCAAAGATTCCAAACGGCTATCGACTCAACGGATCCAAAACATGGATCTCCAATAGCCCCGTTGCCGATGTTCTTGTTGTATGGGCCAAATCAGAGGCTCATGAGGGAAAAATACGCGGTTTCCTGCTTGAAAAGGGCGCCAAGGGTCTAGAAACGCCAAAAATTGAAGGAAAACAGTCACTTAGAACTTCCGTTACAGGCCAAATCTTAATGGATGGCGTAGAGGTCGGTGAAGATGCCTTGCTACCAAATGTGGAAGGTTTGAAAGGCCCTTTCGGCTGCCTTAATCGCGCCCGCTACGGCATAGCATGGGGTGCCATGGGAGCAGCGGAATTTTGCTGGCAGGCCGCCCATAAGTATGGATTGGACCGTTTCCAATTCAATCGGCCACTTGCTCAAACACAGCTTTATCAAAAGAAACTCGCTGATATGCAGACTGAAATAGCTCTTGGGTTGCAGGCTGCATTGCGAGTGGGCAGGCTTATGGATGCCGCAAAAGCCGCACCGGAAATGATCTCGCTTATAAAGCGAAACAACTGCGGCAAGGCATTGGATATCGCAAGGATGTCCCGCGACATGCATGGCGGTAACGGAATATCCGAAGATTATCATGTTATCAGGCATTTAATGAATCTCGAAACTGTAAACACGTATGAAGGCACGCATGATGTTCACGCCTTGATTTTGGGACGGGCGCAAACAGGCCTTCAGGCATTTTTCTGACAAAGGCAGCATCTGGATGAATATGGGTATTATATGCTTGATTTGCGCTCCGGCAAAAGGAAGACCGGAGCGCATTGTTAACGCCGTCAAGCATAACG
>JAPOTF010000188.1 GCA_026709325.1 Roseovarius sp. | reverse complement strand
ACTACGTGACAAAAAAAAATGCGCGAACCATGACGGAGAAAATGTCAATTCGCAAATATGATCCGGTTGCACGCAAACATGTCGAATACAAGGAAGGTAAAATCAAATAACGCGCTTATTGCGCTCAATTTTCGAATAAAAAAACCGCCGCTTCCAAAAGCGGCGGTTTTTTTGATTTATGTTGAGGTTGCTATTCCTGCTGACCCATGAATATCAGCAGGAACTGGAATATGTTCAGAAAGCTGATATAGAGACTAAGCGCCCCGTCATATGCGGCTTTGTCAAGAAATTCCTGATCTCCCGCGCCTGCATGCTGAATGTATGTGTTTTTAATCGACTGGCTGTAAAACGCGGTAAGACCGGCGAATATCAGCAATCCAATTGCTGAAATGGCATACAGCCAAACGGGCGATTGCAGGAAGATGTTGATGACCATGGCAATCAGCAATCCGATTACACCCATAATCAAAAATGCGCCCCAGCCTGAAATGTCTTTTTTTGTCGTGTATCCCCACAGACTTAAACCGGCAAAGGCGATGGATGTCACCAGAAACGTCTGAGCGATTGAGAATGGCGTGTAAATCAGAAACACCGTGCTGAGCGACAAACCCATGAGGGCCGCAAAAATCAGGAATCCAACCTGCACTACAGCTGCCGAACTGCGTCTAAGCATTGCTCCCCATCCAAAGAATATGAATGCAAGCGGGGCCAGCATTACAACCCATTTGAGAGGTGAAACATAAAGCATGTAGCCGAGCTCGGTCAGATAGCGGCCTGCACCGATTGACGCGCCACCGTTGTTTACATTGGTAACCGCCAGTCCGGCGATGGCCCATGCAGCCAGTGCCGTTATCAGCAGGCCGCCTGACATGGTGCCGTAAACCTTGTTCATATGGGCGCGCAGACCTGCGTCAATAGCTGCTGCGCGGGAACCTTGCGCGGCCCGGATTGATTCAAATTCAGCCATTAAAGCCTCCGAAAATTTTTAACTTTGGCCCACAGGTTGAGCCATGAAATCAATATTGTGCATTTATGCGTGAATTTCAAGTGCTCCAATGATGCAAATTGCAGAAAAACCATATGATATCTCTGGGCTCGCGATCTGAAATCCACATGATGGCAATGGATGAAACCTGGTTAGGGCATGACAACAATTTTACCGGTCGATTTGCGGTTTCGCATAAGTTCCAGCCCTTCGCAGGCAGATTCCAGCGGCAATTTACGACTGACATGAGGCGCGAGCCTACCTTCACCATACCAGTGAAAAAGCCGCTTCACGCTGTTGGCAACCACATTGGGGCGAAACTTCAGATATCCGCCCCAATAGAGTCCCATTACAGTCAGGTTTTTAACCAGCAAATGGTTCGCGGGTATGTTGGGGATCTCGCCGCTGGCAAATCCAATCGGCAACAGCCTTGCCTCTGGCCGGCAACTGCGGAATGCGGCCTTGAACTGATCGCCGCCCACGGGATCGTAGACCACGTCAATGCCTCCCAGTTCTTTGCATTTTTGGCGGATATCATCTGTTTTTGCATTTATAAGATGATCCGCTCCGGCACTTTTTGCAACCGCGAGTTTTCTGGCTCCTCGAGCGCAGGCAACCACGCGCGCGCCCATCAGTTTTCCTATTTCAACCGCTGCAAGTCCGACTCCACCGGCGGCCCCGAGAACCAGCAAAGTCTCTCCGCATTGCAGTTTCGCCTTGTAGTCAAGTGCGACATGGCTTGTGCCGTATGTGATCAGAAATGCGGCCGCATCGGCAAAATCCATGGAATCGGGAAGAACAACCGCCCTTTCAGCCGGAAAACAGCCATATTCGGCCATGCCTCCTTGCCCTGCAAAGACGGCAACTCGCGTTCCCGGTTCGGGACTGTCGACGTTCTCGCCAAGACCGTCCACAATTCCTGAAACTTCCATACCCAGTGTAAAGGGGACGTCGGGCGTGTCCTGATATGTTCCATTGGCCATCAGCAAATCGGCAAAATTTAACCCGCATGCCTTTATTTTTAAGGATATTTCACCCGGACCGGGTGTCGGGCGGGCAATGTCGCGCAGTGCCGGTTTGGAAGCGGTGGATTCAATTCTGAATGCGCGCATGGAAGTTGCCTTTCAAGTTGGAAACGACATTTGGCTTCCAGTTTGAATTAAGCGTTTACTATTGCATGTCAATTTGCTTTTTTGATGCATGCTGACAACAGCTGCGCTCAGATGTCCGAAATCGGGTTTTCAAATCTGTTGACATGTTCGGGTATGGGCGGGAGCGGCATGAATTCTGGAATGGTGGGAGTCGATGGATACGGCGCAAATCGTCAAAACCGCCCATGAAATGGCAGATGCCGCTCGAAAGGCCGCGCTGCCGTTTTTCAGGTCTGATGGGTTGATTGCGGAAAACAAGGACGGAACGGGATTTGATCCCGTAACGGAAGCTGACAAGGCCGTTGAAAGAGCCATGCGGGATGTGTTGGCCGAGCATCGTCCCCATGACGGGATTTATGGAGAAGAATACGGTCGCAAAACGGGAAAAAGCGGGCTTACCTGGGTTCTTGATCCGATCGATGGGACGAGAGCTTTTCTGGCCGGTGTTCCTTGCTGGGGTGTTTTAATTGCGGTGTCAGATGAGACGGGTCCAATATATGGCATTATTGATCAGCCATATATAGGCGAGCGATTCGAGGGCGGGTTCGGCATATCAAAAATGATTGAACCACGTGGAGCCAGAAAACTCGCATGTCGCGGCGATAGGGCATTGGAGGAATCGATCCTCTTCACAACATTTCCGGAGGTTGGCAACCAGATTGAAAGAGAGGCGTTTCTCGCGGTCTCTGAACATGTAAAGATGACACGATACGGTATTGATTGCTATGCATATGCATTGGTTGCCAGCGGTCAAGTTGATCTGGTAATCGAGGCGGGCCTTAATTCCTATGATATACAGGCGCCGATTGCGGTCATACAGGCGGCAGGGGGATTTGTAACCGATTGGGCGGGTGATTCTGCCTGTCAGGGCGGTCAAGTCATTGCGGCCACCGGGAAAAGGCAACATGAGGCGTCGCTGGAAATTCTGTCGCGTTTCCTGTGACTTGCCGTCAATACCGAAGTAAAAGTGCCCGTTTTTTCATTTTCGGTTACGGTTTCTGGCATGGTTTGCTTTGGTTCCTCCCCGGCAATGGCATTAACCTTCCGCAAATCGTGAAAACCGGCTTCAGGCACTTGAATTTGCCTTTACCGTGCTGCTTTTAACATGGGGAATGCCGTTTTGCCGCCATAATCTTCGATAATTTTGCAGGAGACTCTGCAGCGTGGATTGTTTGGTATTTCACAGCTATAAGAAATTTACATGTAAAATATATTGCAACGATTTGATATTGAAGCAATTAACGCTTCAGATTACGTAACTTCTTCAATTGAACGGGGGAGCGCGGATGGCAGAACATGAAGACGGGAACATTGCCATGTCTCGGAATGACGGCGAGGATGATCCCAACTCATACGGTCTGGACAGCTGGGCGGTGGCTCGAATCATCTCGGCAGCTGATGATGGCAATAAGGCGGCGCTTCTCAATGAACTGGACCAGTTTCACCCCGCCGACATTGCCGATCTTCTAGAGCAAATCAATCCGAATGAACGCCGCAGCCTGATCCGGTTGATTGGCGAGGATTTTGACGGGGACATTCTTGCGGAACTCGATGAGGGAATCAGACTGGATGTCATCAACCTTCTTCAACCCGAAACGCTTGCGGAAGCGGTGCGAGACCTGGATTCCGATGATGTCGTGGATATCGTGGAGGATTTGGAGGACCATCATCAGGAGGCAATTCTTGATGTTCTTGACGAACACGACAGGGCGGTTGTCGAGCAATCCCTGACCTTCCCTGAATATTCCGCCGGGAGATTAATGCAGCGCGAAGTGGTAATGGCACCTGAATACTGGACTGTGGGTGAAGCGATTGATTACATGCGAGAACAAGACAACCTCCCTGGCCAATTCTATCATATGGTTATTGTAAATCCGCGTTTGCATCCGTTGGGCAACGTGCCGCTTGGGAGACTCATGTCGTCAAAACGCGATGTTTTCCTGAAATCACTCGTTGAAGAAACATTCCATGTTATTCCCGTGGATCAGGACGAAGGTGATGTGGCCTATGCTTTCAACCAGTATCACCTAATTTCCGCGCCGGTGGTTGACCAAAGCGGAAGACTGGTTGGAGTCATCACTATGGACGATGCGATGGCCGTACTTGATGAAGAGCACGAGGAGGATATGCTCCGCCTTGGAGGCGTCAGCGAAGATGGCAGTCTTGCTGACAAGGCTGTCGATACGGCAAGAAGGAGGTTTCCCTGGCTGGCGGTCAATCTTGCGACGGCAATTCTGGCATCACTGGTAATCGCGCAGTTTGAAGATGCGATTGGAAAAATCGTGGCTCTGGCGGTTTTGATGCCAATAGTGGCCTCGATGGGGGGAAATGCGGGCACGCAGTCGCTGACGGTAGCTGTCAGATCAATTGCAACCAAAGACCTTACAGGATCCAATGTCTGGAGGTTTATTGGACGTGAAGCGCTTGTGGGATTCGCCAACGGTCTTGTTTTTGCAGTGATTATGGGCGTTGTTGGATATATCTGGTTTGGCGGCCTGGAACTTGGACTTGTGCTGGCGGCGGCCATGGTGATAAATATGCTGATTGCCGGTCTTGCCGGAACGATCATACCTGTACTGCTTGGCAGAGTTGGAGTGGATCCCGCACTCGCCTCGGGCGCGTTTGTTACAACTGTCACAGATGTGATTGGCTTCCTGGCGTTTTTGGGACTGGCCGCCGTGGTGCTGCTTTGAACGATTTGGCCACACTCAAGAAAGCGGCCAGGAGAGAGGCCCTGGCGCGGCGCAGGGACGCTCATGTTGCGACCAACACAAACGCGCTCGGCCATCTGTCTGAAATACTTGCCGGATATCACGGCATTCCGCTGGCGGGCTATATACCAATTCGAACGGAAATAAATCCTCTTCCGGCAATGATAGAGGCAGTGGCGCACGGTCCGGTTGGAGTTCCGGTCATTCAGGGAGATGGAAAACCTCTGCTGTTTTCGCGCTGGGCGCCTGATTGCAGTCTCAAGGAAGGCAGGTTTGGCGCCCTGATACCGGTGGACGAGGTGTTTTTTGAACCTGAAATATTAATTGTTCCGCTGGTTGCCTTTGACCGCAAGGGAACGCGACTGGGGTATGGCGGCGGGTATTATGATCGAACGCTAATGCAGTTGCGAAACAAAAGGGCGACGCTTGCAATTGGTTTTGCATATTCTGCACAGGAAATCTTGGAACTGCCGATTGAATCCACAGATCAAAAGCTTGATGTTGTTGTAACGGAAAGCGGCATTGTCGATATCGGATAATAGGGGATTTATGGCTTTCATTCCATCAGGGACTCTTCCAGTGGGTAGTTGGACAGCAATTCGCATCCTGATTCCGTAACAAGAACCTGCTGCTCCAGTTTTACGCCGATTCCGGTTTCCCCTTCGGCTCCCATATAGCTTTCAATGCAAAGCACCATGCCTGGCGCGATTATGCCGTTATATGGATTTGGACCTCGAAATGGAGGGTTTATTCTTGGATATTCGTCACACATGCCAACAGCGTGAACAATGCAGGTATAGGCGTTTTTGCGGTATTCTTCCGGCACCTGGAATGCCTGTCTCTGGAATTCCGCGAAAGTGGTCCCGGGTTTAACAAGCTTGAGATTGTGATCGATTTCAGCCGCGGCAAGGCGATAGACTTGTTTCTGCCGCTTTGAGGGTTTTTGAGGTCCGCAGTGAAATGTTCTGGAGATATCGGCAAAATAGCCGAAAGGTCCAATCATGTCTGTGTCAAACCCGACAAGATCGCCGGATTCCACCTTTCGCGGCGATGCCTCCTGGAGCCACGGATTTATTCGGCTGCCCGAGGCAAGCATGCGACCGTCATGCCAATCCCCGTTGTTGGCAAGATTGGTGTAGTTGAGCAAACCCCAAAGCTGAAGTTCACTTACACCGGGTTTGAGCGCCTCCTTGAGTTTCGCAATGCCGAGTTCCGCAACCTTTATCGCCCATTTCATGCACTTGATTTCATCTTCCGATTTTATGACTCGCGCCTTTTCCGAAACCAGTACGCCGTCTATGGGCTCCAGCCCAATTTGCATAAGAGATCTGGTAACGGAGGGATTGATGTGTTCCACGGCCACGCGCCGGTTGTTTGTACCAATTTCAGTGAGAAAATTCTTGATGTCATTCGCAAGCAGTCGCGAGCTGTCTCCAATTTCGGGGCCCCCGTCAAAAAAGGAGATTGCGCGGTTGTCCCTCACTTCGTCAACTTTCGGCAGGGCGCCATAGAGACCATGTATTACAAGCGGTCCTTCCCGAGGAACAAACAGATAGGTGGTTGGAATATGCGATTGAAAAAGCGCATATGAACGGTAGCCGACCGCATAGCGCAAACTGATCGGGTTTACCAGAACGCACATGGCGGCATCGTTTTTGCCCAGTTCGGCGCGTATCCGGTTTATTCTGTAGCCATGCAGTTTACCGAAATCGATTTGAGGCGGCTCGCAGTAATTGAGCAGATTGCTCCAATTATCCGCGGACGTGAAAAAATCCGGTGTTGTCATGAGACGATTTTTTCAATGATGCGGCGCCCAAACTGATGTGTTGGTCCCTCCCAATGCGGGCTTAGACGACCACCGTCATAAGCTGGCGACAAGCGGCCCTGTTGAAGCAGATCAAGCATTCCGAGGTCTTCACGATTGAGTTCGTCCCAAATTTTAATCAACGCATTCCTGGGTTCCTCGTAGGAATCCTTGTCCGCGGCGTCCCCGATCAGAAATATGTGCAGTTCCTCTCGGGTCCGATCCGGAGAAACGGGATAGCATGCCAAGACGGTGAACTGGTCGGGGAAAACCTCTGCGGCGAAATGCGGGAAACACAGGAACCACAATCCGCGTTTTTTGTTGTCCTCGGACAAGTTGGGATAATGTGGAAGCCCTGCACCTCTTCCTTCATCCAGTTCCGGAAATATGTAGTCATTGTAAAAGACATGCCGGTCCCATTCACCTGACCAGCGTACATTCATTGGCGCGAATTTCAGCAGCTTCGGATGCACCGCAAATACATGATATCCCTCCATGTAGTTTTCATATACGAGCTTCCAGTTGGCCTTGACGTCAAAATCCAGTTTCCCGGCCCAGCGGATTTTCGAAAAATCATGTCCCGATGTTCTTTCAAGCATTGGGGAGAGCCAATCCATTAGCGGTTCGCAATCCCCGGATACATTGACAAAAACGCAGCCGTTCCATGTCTCGCAACGCGCTTCAATCAGATCCAGATCCGGTCCGCCTCCATCAGAGAACGTGTCGGTAATGTTTGGACCTTTGAAATGTGGTCGCGCCCTTAGCTTGCCGTCAAGGCCATATACCCATGAATGATAAGGGCAGGTTATTTTGGATTTGCTGCAGGGGG
Organism: Roseovarius sp.; assembly: GCA_026709325.1. Lineage (GTDB taxonomy): Bacteria > Pseudomonadota > Alphaproteobacteria > Rhodobacterales > Rhodobacteraceae > JAPOTF01. Next base: position 61,582 of record JAPOTF010000188.1, on the reverse strand, counting down.
CCGAGACAAGCCTTGTTCCCCGATGTCGGCATACATTGTGCAAGGCTCTAACGCGGTTGTCCCGATCTCTTAATACGACAAGCGGAGCACCTCCGATTTCCACGGGTTTCATGTCACCAGGATTCGGAATTTCCATGTCTGCTCCGGCAAACACCCATGATCTTCGAAAGCAGTGCTCTTTTTCAAGTTCCAGCCAAAAATTCGACCAATATGCCGGATTTGGCAGACCGCTGGCTTTCTCGATTGGAGCAAACGCCCGCGCATATCCCTCCTCGCCAAGAATGCTTTTAACCTGATTTAATCTGGAGGACTCAATCGGCTTGTTTTCCATTGTCTTGTCTCGGGGAATTTCATCATCCAGGCGTAATCTGATCGGAAACTATGCTCATTATGAGATTCCAGTCAAACTGCAAATTGCGTAAAATGTCGTTTTTAAACCACATTGGCAGCTTGTTGAAAATATATTTGAAGGTCAGGCGGGCAATGCCGATATAAATTTCGACAAATTCATTCTGGTTCCCGGCAGCGAGTTAACTGGGCGGGAAAGTGTTGGGGCAATCTGGTCTGCGAGACGTGAAAACGGAATGCGGGACGCTACCCGATAGACTGGCGCTTTTGCATATAGTTTCCTTGTTTGAAAATGCAGTCTTTAGAAAATCCGCATCAATGCAGGAGATGCGTCCAAAATCATGTTTTTACGCATAATATCATGGTTAAGTAATTTTATTTAAACACTATTGTCCCATTAAAGATCAAATGGATTCAACTTTCTGGACAGCGCCTCTGGCTGGAATCCGCGTTGTGATCCATTAGGAGGTCGATTTAATTCGGCTTTTTCAAACATTGCCGTGTCCGGAATCTGTGTAACTGCGTGGAGATTCCGCCCGCAGTTCAGGCGTTTCCCGACAATGGCCGCAAGCGCATAAACGGTGATCAAGATCCAAGTTTGCGCTTTGACGGCACTGGCGGACGTTCCGGGAAGGGATTTTATCCGAATATCCCGCCTCATCCGCTTGAAGAGCAACTCGGCGCGCCATCGCGCCCGGTGCAGTTCCTCAAGGGCCGGGGGCGGCAAAGCAAGGTTGCCTGTCGGAAAGACCGGGTTTTGTCGCGATACCTGACGCGCTGCATGTGATCGGGATGCCCGATGGATGCGCGACTGCCCGCCGGCCCGACAACTCGGTCGCAAATTACACCCGCACGGCGGTCGGCTGGGTTCGAATGCGGACGACGGAAGTCAGAGTGGGCGCGGTCCATGATGTAAAGGGCTCCCGCCTCGGGCCATAAGGCGTTCAGGACGTTCGCATCATGCGATTGTTCAGTCAAAATGTCAGTAAATGCCGGGATGTTCCCGCGCAGCTCGAGCGGTGCGTGCATTTTCACGGCCACTTTCGCGCACCGGAAACGGGCCTGTGGAAAGACGGGAAGACGGAGACTCGATCGTCGTCGAGTCGCGCGCGGACGGCATTGCCAGGCCCGACTTGAAGCGTGTCATCGGCGTGGAGGGCGGGCCGTCCGGATCGGGAATCGGGCGAAACCGGCATGCACGCGCCGGCCGGCGCATTGCGAGGGACATGGCCTCGAAACCCCATGCGAAACGATGTCCCCCTATAGCGACCAATGTGCCGGCGAAGAGCGCGCATCGGCAAATGATCCATGACTTGCGCAAAAGCGAGTTTTCCCGTGCAAATGATTTGACTCTCCGGCAAAAAGGGCGCGAGAGCCTGAATGGCGCAGATTGCGCGCTCAAGCCGGCGACATCCAAATTCGGCGTTGCATCGCTTGTTGTCAGATGGCCGTTATTGATCCTCAGTAACTTTATGGGACGAAGTGTTATTGAAACTTTTGCAATTCTTTAAGATATGCCATCAAAGCTGATGTTGGACAATAGTGCATGCCAACTGCGCCGATGCGAATGCACCGCTCTTTTGTCCAATTCCATCCCGATTTCACGTAGCATTGCAGGCCGCCAATCTTCGGGCAGCGGCGTGAACGCGACACTGGCTAGATTTAATATGTCGATCTGACCCATATTTAATCCAGATGCCCATGCAGTTTCCATGCTTTCAAGAATTACTTCACGTTCAGCACCCTTAATCCCAATTGAAGCAAAGATTAGATTGCGCAACGGATCTATAGATGAACGGGCTTTTTTAATCGAAACACGAAGATCGGTAAGAGTTAATTCACGATCCTTGACTTCAATCGCCAATATTAAGTCGCCTTCAGCATCATAGCACATAATGTCACCGGGTACACTCTTGGAAGAATCGGCCTCATTTAATCCTTGCGATTTGACATTCGAAAATAGAGAGAAAGCACGTCCCAATACTGACATCATAGCCGACATAACCGCTAATGGTCGTAATCCACCACTTGGTTCCGTTGGGAATTCATCTATAAGTCGAGGTAATTGCGGATTGCTAACCCGAACTGAAATCTGATATTCGAATGATTGCGCACTCAAACGCCTGGCTACACTCTCAAGGCATGAAATGAACGCGGACTCGAATTTTATTCTGCCCGCATTGTCCAAAGGCGCCAAAAACTCCACCAAAGCACCCCATTCTTCCTTGTAACGCAACTGGCGAGTTCCTTCGTCCAACCTCGGACGCCGCAACGGATTGTTCACATAGGGATCCGAACTGTTTCCGAGGACATCATGATTATCTGCGACCCACGGCACGATAACCGCAGTGCAGAAACTTCTCGCATCCCAGGTTCTGGACGATTTTCCATTTCCTTGCTGAAGGCATAAGACATTTCTGTTTTGATCTGCGATTTTTCCCGGTATCTGCGTTAATAGCGCATAACGTATTGACAAGACCTTTGAGTTTACCAAGCGGTCAATTCCACTGTTGCGCTCAGCTGGTTCTGTTTCCGGGACGCGATTCCAGGCGCCATCAAGCCATATGCGGGTTTCGGAGAAGTTCATAAACTAAAAGTTCATCCAAACAGATTCCTGACGTGGCTGACGTACAGAATGGCAAATGCGTTCCTCGGCATCTTCTCTCCGCCAGTTTTTATAAAGGCTATCATAAAGATCTGATCGATAACCTGACAATACTACACGTCCTTCTGCCAAATTGAGTACAGCGGAAAGTTGTTCATGATCGGAATCGGACATTTCATAACCGTAAGCGGAGGAGTCACCACGTGAAGAATGCACATATGGAGGATCTACATAGAAGACCGTATCAATGGTGTCATATCGCTGAACAACCTCAATGGCGGGCGCATTTTCAATTTGCACACGCTGAAGCCGCTGCGCAATTTCAGACAATCCCTCAACTGATCCCAACCATCGGGATACAGCTCCCGACATCCCGGCACGTGATGTGAGAACGCAATGCGCCCATCTACCTTCGCTACTGGTTTGCGCCAGGCCGGTACGTGTTTGCCTTGCCCGAACGTAAAACCTTCTGGCTCGCTCCAGCTTTGACAATCCACTTTGAGGAGTGCAGGCATTTACCAGTTCTTCACGTGAAAAAGGGGTAAGACCAATTGCCTTGATGAGTTTTGAACCCTGATTGCGTAAAGTTTCAAAAAAATTCACTAATTCGGAATCAATATCGTTGTAGGTCTCTACCTTGTAGGGTTCCATATTAAGCAGGACAGCGGCCGATCCTCCAAATACATCGCAAAAATGCATCGCGTCATTTGGAATATGCGGAAGCAAAAAATCCAAATGAGAGTATTTGCCGCCATACCAGCCGAAAGCGATCTTTTTCTTCATGCGCCGTTTGGCAATCCTCCGTCCAGTTCCAGTCGAATTAACCTTTGATAAGGAAGTCACATGCTGGGTCATTGCCGCATTCCAACTAATGAAAATGTTCTTTCAGAACACTACCTGCAATGAAATCAGATGGCAAAATTCATCGCGGGGCCATGCCTTGACGCAATTGGCGAACTGGCGGATTCGCATTATGCACTTGCAGCTTCGCAGTGGTTTTCCGAGTAGTGGACAATTTTGGTGTTGATGGCAATAAATTCTCTTGACAAATGTTTCGCCAATGTGGCCTCTTGCCACAGTTTGAGGACATTGTTCGGCATTCAAGGGAAAGCGTTTCGAATTTTTGGGTTCGCGTTGACAAATGTCATGAAAGAGCGACTCTTTTGTTGCGTCTTTAAGCATCGAAAATGCGGGGAAATTCAGCTGGCCACTGCAACTTCGGCTGATCGCATTGAGAAGATGCCTAAATGGGAATGGGTCATTGAATAAATGGCGGGTGAATCCAGCATCCAATTCGATTATATTGAACTGCCCTGGAAATCGAAATTGAAAAGGGAATAAATTGGCGACAGTAAAAATATATAAAGAGTTGAAATGAGCATTCTTCCCGCGCCAAGATTTCTCGACAACAAAACCCCTCCGCATATATTTACATTGATAATGCTTACCGGGCTTGCGGCACTGGTAATGAACATATATCTTCCGTCGCTTCCGGGAATGACCGAGTATTTTAATACGGATTACCGCCTGATGCAGCTTTCCGTCGCGCTTTATCTTGGCGCCAATGTACCATTTCAAATACTGGTTGGTCCCATTTCCGATATGTTTGGCAGGCGGCCGATGATGCTTGCGGGCATGGGCGTATTCATTCTTGCCACCTTCGGATGCGTTCTCGCAACTAACGTCTGGGTGTTTCTGATGTTTCGCATGATACAGGCAACAGTTGTGGTGGCCATGGTGCTTTCCCGCGCAGTGGTGCGGGATATGGTTCCAGACTCCAGGGCGGCTTCCATGATTGGCTATGTTACCATGGGAATGGCCGTGGTTCCCATGATCGGTCCGGCCATGGGCGGCTTTCTTGACGAGGCCTTTGGCTGGAAGGCCAGTTTCTACGCGTTGATTGTTCTGGGCATTGCAATTACCTTGCTTGCCTACTTTGATCTTGGCGAAACCGCCCCGCATTCAAAACATGGATTGAGAAGACAGTTTAGAGAATATCCCGCCCTGCTTGCCTCGCCTCGATTCTGGGGTTATTCGTTTTCCGCCGCATTGTGTTCGGGAGCATTCTTTTCCTATCTTGGCGGGGCGCCTTTTGTTGGAGAGCGGATTTTTGGAATGACTCCTGCAGAACTGGGAATCTATTTTGGGTCGCCGGCAATTGGATATTTTGTCGGAAACTACATTTCGGGACGTGCATCCGTTCGCATTGGAATAAATTCAATGGTGTTTTATGGAACCGTCATCAATGCGACCGGCATTGGGATTAATCTGACACTTTTCAACATTGGCATGGGATCGCCACTGGTATTCTTTGGTCTGATGACATTTGTGGGAATAGGGAACGGCATGGTAATACCAAACGCAACTGCAGGAGCGCTGTCGGTCCGTCCCCGTCTGGCGGGAAGCGCTGCCGGTTTGATAGGTGCCCTGATGATAGGTGGCGGCGCGTCGCTATCGGCCTATGCGGGCATTCTGCTAAATCCGGAAACAGGCGTTCAGATGCTTTTGACGCTAATGCTGGCTACCGGCTTGCTGGCTATAGCCACAATTCTGCTTGTGATGCTGCGAGAACGGCAAATCAAAAACTGAAGGCATGGCCCGCAAGGTATGCACTGTCTTGCTACAGGCCGGTTGAAGGCGATGTGAATGTCTTTTTCTTGAGAAATGATTCGCGCCAGCTAATGTAGCTCACAGCTCCCAGGATAACCAGTCCACCTGCAATGACGTAGGGGTCAAGGGGCTCGCGAAAAATAATCATGCCAATCAGCACTGCCCACACGAGTTGCAGAAATGTCACCGGCTGGGTTACCGTCAATGGCGCGTTCCGAAAGGCCAATATCATGGTGTAATGACCTCCGGTGGCAAAACTTGCCACTCCAAACAGTATCAAAAGCTCATTCCAGGTGGGTGTGATCCAATTGGCCATTGCAAACGGAGCGATTCCTATTGTGACCGTTATTGACAGCATGGCGACAACAAGTCCCGCACTGCATCTGTGCGACAGCTTTTTCGCCATTAGAAATGAGCCGCTGAATGCCACCGCGGTAATAATCATGGCAAAATGGCCTGCGCCAATTTCGCGAAATCCCGGCCGAAGAATAATCAGCACTCCAATAATCGCCACAATTACCGCCGACATGCGCCGCAACGCCAGACGCTCCCCAAAGAAGAGCACGGCGCCAATGGTTACAAATACCGGGGTTAGATAGTTCATGGCCGTCACATCGGCAAGCGGGATGTTTGTCATTGCGAAAAACCAGCATGCAACCGCAACTGTGTGAGACATGCCTCGGGCCACAAAAAGCCCAAGCAGCCATTTTTCCAATTTCAGATTTCGAAGCGCTTTTAGCATCGGAAGCAGAAAAACAAGCCCCAGCAAATAGCGCAGAAATGCGGCTTCAGTGGAGGGAATGCGCGTGCCCAGATATTTTACCAGTGTCGCAACGCCGATAAACAGGATGCCTGTAACCGCCATCCAGAATATGCCTTTTCCTGGATGATGGCCGGCCGTATCTTTCATAACCGTGCTTTGACGTGTCATCGCTTTTGACCTTGTCGGGTTGTGCAGTGATCTGGCAGGGTTGTCATGGCAATAGCGACACATGTTGTCGAAAAACTGATAGTGCGCAATGCCGGATGCCCGTATATTCCAGTTTAATTGAAAAGAACAGGACGCAATCATGAAGCCAACGGAAGCGCAGATCGAATTCTACGAAAAAAACGGCTATCTGGTAATTGAGAATGTTGTCTCGGCAGGAATGCTGAAAAGAATCCGAACGGCAATCATGGAATTTCGCGAAACTGCCGGGCAAATCAAATCATCAAACGCGAAATTCGATCTTGCCCCATCACACGGCGCGGACAATCCAATGCTTCGGCGTGTCAAGCACCCTGTGGAGCAGCATCCGGTGTTTGACGAGTTAATGCGCTCCGATGACCTGCTTGACATTGTTTCCCCGCTGCTTGGGGGAACCGTGCGTTTCGATCATTCCAAACTCAACTTTAAACCGGCCGGTGGACAGGCAAAAATCGAATGGCATCAGGATTGGGCCTTTTATCCCCACACAAATGACGATTTGCTTGCGGTTGGCGTGATGATCGAGGATTGCAATGAAGAGAACGGTCCGCTGAAAGTGATTCCCGGTTCGCATAAGGGGCCGGTATACAATCATCATAACGGTTCCGTGTTTGCGGGAGGTGTTCCCGAAGATGAACTTGCCGATCAAGCGCGCAAAGCGGTAAGCCTTACAGCCAGGGCCGGTTCCATCTCCATACATCACGTTCGCACGCTGCATGCTTCATCCAACAACTTTACGGACCGTGACCGCCCGTTGCTGCTGTATTCCTATTCGGCGGTTGACGCGTTTCCAGTTATGAAGGAAAACGAATTTGAAGAATACAACAATCGGATTTTGCGCGGTGAAGCCACACTTGCGCCCAGGTCGGAGGCGGTTCCCATGCGACTTCCGCTTCCACGCGACAAACATGCCGATTCGATCTATGACAATCAGACCAGAATGATGCCCTGATTAATTCGGGACTTGAAATTTAATCATGCGGGAAAGTCAATTTCTTTCCATAATCCTCCACGGCGGACTTGATGTGGCGGATTTGCCGTAAAGAAGTGCGCGGCATTGAAAACGCCGGGTTTGAAGCTTCTTTATGGTATGCCGAAACCGTTCAGAGTGGCCAGATAAACGGGATCGCCGCGCTTGCGAGGAGACCTACCGAGATATTCAGCGGAATGCCGACTTTTAGAAAGTCGGTGAACTTGTAACCGCCGGGGCCATAAACCATCATATTGGTCTGATAGCTTATTGGCGTGGTGAATGTTGCCGCTGAGGCAAACATTACTGTAACCACAAGCGGTCTGGGATCAACGCCAATATTGTAGGCGAGACTGATTGCAACGGGAGTCAGAACAACGGCAATTGCATGGTTTATTAATTCGGACATTGCCGATGTCAGAAGATATACCGACCAAATCAGGAAAAATGGCGAAAACATCGCAAAATACGGCGAGAGACCGTTGACAATCATATCGACGGCACCTGATGTCTCCAGTGACAAGGCCACCGCCAGCATCGAGAAGATAAGCGCAAGCAATCTTCCGTCAATAAATGAGAAAGCCTCTTCCGAATCGATGCATTTTGTGATTAAAATCAAAGCCATTGCAAGTACTGCCAGCAATAGTATGGGTGCCACGCCAAGCGCCGCGAAAAATACGATTCCGGCAAGAGCGGCCAGTGCGATTGGCGCGTGATTTCGCCTGTAGCCTCTTGCCGAGGGCTCTGATACATTCAGCAGCCCCATGTCGTTTGCCAGACGTTGGATTTCTTCCGCCGAACCTTCCAGAAGGAGCGTGTCGCCAACCTTGATTGTCAAATCGTCAATCTGACTCCCGATGTTCTGATTTCTTCTGTGCACCGCCAGAGGATAGATTCCATATCTGCGTACAAGCCTGAGCTCCCCGATTGACCGGCCGACAATGTTGCACCCGGGTGTGACGAGCACTTCCACGGTTGTGGTCATGACCTCTGAAACCTGATTTACAACCCTCAGGTTTCTGTCATGCTGCATGCTTAGCACCTCGGCAATTTTCGTTCGAAGCACCACTCTGTCGCCCGCTTCCAGCACCGCGTCTTTCAAGTTGTTTCGAAATGATCGATCTCCTCGTATCACATCTATCAGCCGCACCCCTTGACGCTTGAAAATATTGACGTCTTCCACATTCCGTCCAGCGAGTTCGCTCCTGTCCGGTATTATCACTTCCGTAAAATATCTCTTTTTGTTCGGATCGTTAAGCAATCCCGACATGCTGGTGCGATCTGGAAGCAGAAAAGGCGCGATGAATGTAAGGTAGAACATTCCCCAAACCACAATTATCGCGGCAAGAGGAGTGATCTCGAAAATCGTGAACGCTTCCAGACCTTTTGATCTTGCAACCCCGTCAACCAGAAGATTGGAAGATGTTCCAATTAGGGTAAGCATGCCTCCCATTATGGCTGCGTAACTTAGCGGAATGAGCAGTTTGGATGGCAGTATGTCAAGTGACTTGGACAATTGAATGAATATGGGAATCATTACAACCACCACAGGGGTGTTGTTCATAAATGCGGATGCGATGGCCACAAATCCAAGAATAAACCCAACCGCCAGACCGGGTTTTGCCTTCGCAAGTCGATTTGCCACCAGAATGAATGCGTCAAGGGCGCCGGTTCGCACCAGCCCGCCCATTACGATGAACATTGCCGCTATGGTCCAGGGCGCCGGGTTGGACAGCACATGCAATGCGTCTTCGTAGGGCAGAAGGCCCAGGGACATCATCGCCGCCGCCCCCGCAAGAGCCACAACCTCCGCGGGAAACACCTCGCGAACAAACAGGGCAAACATCCCGGCCACAATCGCTAGCGCGATAACAGGCTGCGCCGCATCCGGAATTTCCAGCAGTTCAATCGGCATTTCGCCTCCAAATACGCTATTCCGAAAACACCTCGGCAAAACTTTCAATTAGCATGAATCGCCACTTTTCGAGTGCGGTAACTTGATTTTTGCAGGTGTCTTGCCCTAACCGGTACAATCGCATCATGGAACCTCTAAACCCCGCATGTTGTCCAATGCCGTTAATTTCAAGGAATAAACGTGCCGGGTACCGGTTTCAAGAGAGCTGGTTTTCCGCCATTGAGTCAATATCCCGCGTTTCCGCGTAGAGTACCTGCGGGAAATGAGCGGGGCGCCCGATATCGCTCTCGTTTGCCTTTTCGCAAACCCAAAGACAAAAGGAAACATGCCGCGGAGCATATTGCTTCCGGTCTCGGCATGAATTCCGGCGCTGTATGAAACCTGATCCATGCGCCAATTGTTTTGCGAGATTGCCGTTGAGGTCGGTTTGCGTGATATTTTAGGGAAATTTTCTGCTGAAACGGCAGGCGATGCCATCTTTTTCCGACTCGCTTGAAACAGTCGCGCGGGTGGTGAAAGATATTTCGCAAAACCGCCCGGGAATGTCTTTTCTTGCAAAAAGTCGAGATGTCACGGGTTTGATTTGCCCGTGATGCCGCGACCATGGTCAACTTGCCTTCGAGGTGGACCCGCGACCTGGATTGATTTGCACAAGTGCCATGCCCGCAAGCATTAATAGAAATGCCGCCCAAATGTGGCCGGAATAGTTTTCGCCAAGCAGCGTCATTGACCACAACATCCCAAAACCGGTGACCAGATAAGATGTTTGCGATGCAAAAACGGCTCCCGCCCTGCCAGTTAGCCAGACATAGATCGCGTAAACAAGCCCGTGTATTGCCGCGCCCAAAACGAGCGCGATATCTGGTGCCCCATATGGAGGCATCGGATTGATCCATTGGCCACTCGCAATGGCCACCGGGCCGGAGATGGCCATTGCAAAGATTGAAGCGCCAAGAAGCGCCTGGATTGCATCCATTCCCGCAGTGCCCCAGCGCGCCACATAATTTACTTCCGCGGCATAGCAAAGCGGCCCCAGCAAGGCTATTGGAATAAAGATCGTTGCGGCTGATTCCGGCAATCTCGCTTCGGGGGCGAAAAGGACAACCACTCCCGCCATACCCAGTGCGAGTCCGGCCAGTCTCATGGAGCGATAGACGTCATTTCCAAGGGCGAGAGCAATCGGAAAGGCGAATATTGGCACACTTGAAATTAGAATCGACAATACGCCGCCAGGTAAATGATATGCCGCCGTGTAAACAAATACATCCGGCAGCAATGCTCCCAGAAACGCGATGGCCAGCCAGGTGCGGACTTTATGTTTTGAAGGTCTGGCGAACAATCCACTGGTGCGGCGCCTTCCGCGCACGTGATTGATTCCGCCAAGTAGCGCGGCAACGATGGCGACCTGCCAGAAAACAAGTCCAAATGGCTGATAACCGCCGCTTACGGCTATTTTGGTCAAGGGAATGCTGAGGCCCCAGCCCGCGCCCATGGCAATTAGAACTCCACTGAACAAACCGCGCCGATTCATCGGTTCACTTGCTCTCGCCACGGTTGAGCGGCCCGCCACGCTTGAATATTTCCGCGTGTATTGCCCGGCCGGTATCGTCGTCGGTTTCCACAAAAAGTCCGCAAATGGTTGCATCGCCATTTGCTGGTTTCATGCGTTCGCGAGACATTCCGGTTACAAATCGTCGCATCGGTTCGGATTTATCCATGCCGATTACGGAATTGTAGTCTCCGCACATTCCGGCATCAGATTGAAACGCGGTCCCGCCCGACATTATCTGCACGTCCGCGGTTGGCACATGGGTGTGGCTGCCAACCACAATGCTGACTCTGCCGTTGCAGAAATGTCCCATTGCCATTTTTTCCGACGTTGCCTCGCAGTGAATGTCAAGTATTGAGGCATTTACGCCACCTCCAAGGAGATGCGATCTCAAAACGCTGTCAACGGCGCTGAAAGGGTTGGAAAAGGGTTTGCTCATGAAAACCTGGCCAAGAGCCTGAAGCACGAGTATTTTGCGGCCCCTGCCATCGGAAAACAAGCCATGGCCTCTTCCTGGCGCAGCCTTGGCAAAATTAAGCGGTCGTATGATTCTTCTTTCGCTTTCAATTGTTGAAAGCATGTCCCTGTTGTCAAATGCGTGATCGCCAAGTGTGAGGCAGTCAACGCCCGAATTCAGAAATTGCCGGGCATGCGCTTCCGACAATCCCATGCCGTTTGTCGCGTTTTCGGCATTTACGACCACAAAATCAAGATGCAGTTCACTGCGCAATGCAGGCATTGAATCAATGACGCGCCGACGGCCCGCGCGGCCGACCACATCGCCAAGATACAAAATTCTCATTACATTTCTCCCATTGCTGCGCAATGAAATACGGACAAGTGCCGCATCAGGCAAGAAAATTGCAAATTGGGCACATGCCGTTTGATTGACGCAAATTATCTCGATTTAAAATGCCCGATTTGGCGCCCGGCTGTTGATTTGCTCAGCATTTGCAAACGCGCGAGAGGTCATTATCGACATGTTTCAACAGTTTTGCCAAGTCAACTTTTCGCGTTTCGTGCTGAAACTTCGCATTTGCCGAAACTCGGCATGATGCAAATGATTTTTTCCTTGACCATCATTTCAAACCAGTAAAAGCTGGTGAAAATTAGTTATTCGTTGGGAGGTAATGGTGATACCATCAGGATTTGAGTACCATAGACCTGAAAATGTTTCTTCAGCAGTTGAAATTCTGAAAAAACATGGGGATGATGCTCGTGTAATCGCGGGCGGACACAGTCTGGTCCCGTTGATGAAACTGCGCATGGCGGAAATGGCGCATCTTGTGGATTTGCAGGAAATCGCCGAATTGCGCCGGATTTCCTTCAATCGGGACAATGTGGTCATCGGGGCAATGACAACCCAGGCGGAAATCGTTTCGAACGGGCAGCTTTCGAGCCTGATTCCCATATTGCGCGAAACGGCGCTTTTGATATCGGACCCGCAGGTGCGAAATATGGGCACAATGGGCGGCAATGTCGCCCATGGCGATCCGGGCAACGACATGCCGGCAGTCATGCAGTGTCTTGATGCAGGCTATACGCTTTCGGGACCGGACGGCACCCGTACCGTGAAGGCCCGCGATTTCTACGAGTCCGCATATTTCACAGTGCGCTCAGATGATGAGATATTGACCGGCATAACAATACCCATGCCGGTAATGTCCGGTTATGCATATGAAAAGCAGAAGCGAAAAATTGGCGACTATGCCATCGCCGCCGCCGCCGTTCTCATTGGAGACGGCAAGGCCTCCGTGGCGTTCACGAACCTTTCCGACACTCCTGTCTGGTCCGCTTCCGCCAGTCGGGCACTGGCTTCCGGAAGCATTGAACAGTGCGTGGATTGCGCCATGGATGCGATTGAACCTCAATCGGATATTCGCGGTCCGGCGGAATTCAAGAAACATGTGGCCAAGGTGGTTCTTCGGAGGGCCATTCATAAAGCTATGGAGCGAACCAAATGAGCAAGATGCATGTCAAACTTAATCTTAATGGCCGGGAGGTTGAAGATCTCGCGGAGCCGCGCACGCTCCTGATTCATTTTCTGAGGGAGAATCTAAACGTCACTGGCCCGCATATCGGTTGCGAAACATCCCATTGCGGCGCCTGTACCGTTGACATGAACGGCAAGTCGGTAAAGTCCTGCACAATTTTTGTTGCGCAGTCGAACGGTGCGGATGTCACAACTGTCGAGGGCCTTGCCAATCCGGATGGCAGCCCAGGTGTTCTGCAGGAGATGTTTCGCGAGCATCACGGGCTTCAATGCGGCTTTTGCACGCCCGGCATGATTACCCGCGCTCACCGGTTTCTGCAGGAATGCCCGAATCCAACTGAAGAGGAGGTCAGATTTGGAATGGCCGGGAATCTCTGCCGATGCACCGGGTACCAGAATATCGTAAAGGCGGTTATGGCCGCCGCCGATCAAATTAATTCCCAAAAGGAGGCCGTGACATGAATGACATCACGCTAGAGGAGCGGACAAGGAATCTCCAGGGTCTGGGATCTTCCCGCAAGCGCGTGGAAGATGTCCGCTTTACCCAGGGAAAAGGCAATTACATTGACGACATTAAAATTGATGGAATGCTGTTTGGGGATTTCGTGCGCTCTCCCTATGCCCATGCGCGCGTGACGGGTGTCGATACAGAGGCCGCATTGAAAGTGCCGGGCGTGCTTGCGGTTTTGACCGCCGACGATCTTAAACCGTTAAACCTCCATTGGATGCCCACTCTGGCGGGCGACACGCAAATGGTTCTCGCTGATGGCAAGGTGCTGTTCCAGGGACAGGAAGTCGCGTTTGTTGTGGCTGCGGACCGCTATGCCGCGGCGGATGGCGTGGAGGCCGTGGAAGTGGAATACGAGGAACTTCCCGTAGTGACGGACCCGTTTAAGGCACTTTCCCCGGACGCGCCGGTGCTGAGAGAGGATATCAAGGACAGAACCGAGGGCGCTCATGGCCCGGTAAGGCACCACAACCACATTTTCACCTGGGAGCAGGGTGACAAGGACGCCACTGAAAAGGTTTTGGCCGAAGCGGATGTGATGGCCGAAGAAATGGTCTATTATCATCGAACCCATCCATGTCCGCTCGAGACATGCGGATGCGTTGCCTCTATGGACAAGGTTAATGGAAAGCTGACTCTATATGGCACATTCCAGGCGCCACATGCCATTCGCACGGTGGTTTCTCTTATTTCGGGCATAGCCGAGCACAATATCAGAGTCATCAGTCCCGATATCGGGGGAGGATTTGGCAACAAGGTGGGAGCCTACTCCGGTTATGTATGCTCTGTGGTTGCATCCATTGTAACGGGAAAGCCGGTAAAATGGGTGGAAGATCGCATGGACAATCTCATGTCCACCGCATTTGCCAGGGATTACTGGATGCAAGGCAAGATCGCGGCCACCAAAGACGGAAAGATCACAGGCCTGTGGTGCCATACCACTGCCGACCACGGCGGTTTTGACGCATGCGCCGATCCCACAAAGTTTCCGGCGGGGTTCATGAACATATGTACCGGATCCTACGATATTCCGGTAGCTTATCTTTCAGTTGACGGTGTCTACACAAACAAGGCGCCTGGCGGCGTGGCTTATCGTTGCTCGTTTAGGGTTACGGAAGCGGCCTATTTCATCGAGCGAATGATAGAGGTGCTGGCAATCAGGCTTGATATGGATGCCGCGGAGCTCAGGCGGATCAACTTCATCGGCAAAGACCAGTTTCCCTATCAGAGCGCATTGGGCTGGGAGTATGATTCGGGAGACTACCACGCGGCCTGGGAAAAGGCGCTGGATGCTGTCGACTACACCGGTTTGCGAAAGGAGCAGGCACAGCGTCTGGAGGACTTCAAGGCTGGAAAAACGCGCAAGCTTCTCGGTATTGGTCTGGCTCATTTTACGGAAATTGTAGGTGCGGGACCCGTAAAGAATTGCGACATCCTCGGCCTTGGCATGTTCGACAGCTGCGAAATTCGCATCCATCCCACGGGGTCGGCCATCGCCCGCCTGGGTACAATAAGCCAGGGACAGGGTCATGCCACGACGTTTGCCCAGATTATCGCGAGCGAGATAGGAATTCCAGCCGATGACATAACGCTTGAAGAGGGCGATACTGATACCGCCCCCTATGGTCTGGGAACTTATGGTTCGCGTTCCACGCCCGTTGCCGGTGCGGCCACCGCCATGGCTTCTCGTAAAATCATGGCCAAGGCGCAGATGATTGCCGCCTATCTCCTCGAGGTTCACGATAACGACGTGGAGTTTGAAGTCGACCGGTTTGTTGTAAAAGGCGCTCCCGAGCGTTTCAAGACAATGAAGGAAATCGCTTTTGCCGCATACAATCAGGCCATTCCGGGGCTTGAGCCCGGTCTGGAGGCTGTAAGCTATTACGACCCGCCAAACATGACATATCCATTTGGGGCATATATATGCGCAATGGAGATAGATGTGGATACGGGAGAGCACGAAATTCGCCAGTTTTACGCACTGGACGATTGCGGCACGCGAATTAATCCGATGATAATTGACGGACAGGTGCACGGCGGCGCCACAGAAGGCTATGCCATCGCAATGGGCCAGGAGATTGCCTATGACGAAATGGGCAATCACATGACGGCGACGCTGATGGATTTCTTCCTTCCCACCGCATGGGAAACGCCCGTCTATGTGACGGACCACACCGTTACCCCGAGTCCTCATCATCCAATAGGCGCCAAAGGGGTTGGGGAAAGTCCAAATGTCGGATCCGTGCCCGCCTTCTCGAACGCCGTTCATGACGCATTCCGTCCGTTTGGTCTGGTTCAAAGCCATATGCCTCACGATCACTGGCGCATTTGGAAAATAGCCGATGATCTTGGTCTGCACCAATAGGTTGAATAGATAGGGGGAGAACAGGGTTTTTATAATCCGCTGTTAAATGCCACACCATTTTGATCTTCAAAAGCGATTATCGGAGACAGGCTACGTGGCAGGCGAACCGCTAGCCATGGCACTCCATTTATCCCTTGCACTTCAGCGCCCTTTGTTGCTTGAAGGGCCTGCGGGCGTTGGAAAAACGGAAATCGCCAAAGCCATGTCCGAGGTGCTTGCAACGCGTCTGATCCGATTGCAATGCTATGAAGGTCTTGATTCGAGTCATGCCATCTATGAATGGAACTACCAAAGGCAACTGCTGGCAATTCGGGCGGATGGCGCTTCGGAGGATGAGCTTTTTGGTGAAAAGTATTTGCTGAGGCGACCTCTTCTTGAAGCCATATCACAGGAAACATCTCCGGTATTGCTGATTGACGAGATTGACAGGGCGGACGAGGAGTTTGAAGCATTCCTTCTGGAAGTGCTGTCGGATTTTCAAATCACCATACCGGAGACGGGCACTGTTCGGGCAAAGTCGCGACCAGTTGTAATCTTGACTGCAAACGGAACCCGGGATTTGTCGGATGCATTGCGCCGTCGATGCCTGTATTCATACATTGACTACCCGGGTCATTCAGAAGAACTGGAGATTCTTAAATCTCGCGCTCCCGGGTTGGAGGCAAGACTGGCGGCGCAGATAATTGGCGTGGTGCAGTCTCTGAGACGGGAGGATTTGGAGAAAAAACCCGGAATAGCGGAAATGCTCGACTGGGCGGCAGCGCTTTCAGGGCTTGGCATTAACGATTTGGGCAATGATAGGTCGGTCGTTCAGGCAACTCTGGTTTGTCTGCTAAAGACGTCGGCGGACTCTGCCGCCGTGCCGGTTGAGGTCATGGACCGTCTTATTGGAAGAGCGGCTTGATGAAGGCGACGCGTTTTCCATCCCGCGCCAAAGGCGTTGCCGACAGAATTACAGGCTTTACAGGCCATCTTCGAATGAACGGTTTGCCGGTTGGGCCATCTGAAACCGCTGACTCTCTTGCGGCTTTGTCGCACATAAATGCCGTGAGTCCGGGCGAAGTCAGGCTGGCGCTCAAGACCTTGCTGGCGCCAAACATGGATATTTGGAATCGTTTTGACGATCTTTTCGACTCCTACTGGTATAATGCGGGTTCAAAGCGCCAGGGTAAAGCGAACGAGCACGTGCGCGTGCAGTCAGCCAGGCCCGTATTGTGGCAAAATCATTTTGAGAACGTTTCACGGGGCGGAGAAAATTCCGATCAGAGTGCGCCCGATTCCGGTGAAGGCGATTCCGAAGGCATGGACGGCCGTTTAATTGCCACTAAAACAGAGTCGCTTGCGAAACGTGATTTGCGGGAACTGACAGATGAGGAAACTCTTAAAGAGGCTGAAGCGGCCGCATACAGACTGGCGAGATCAATACGCGATTGTCATTCCCGGCGCCGTAAGCGGTCGAACAATGGACTGCAGCTGGATTTGCGCCGCATCAATCGGGCTTCACTTGCCCGGGGCGGTGAACCGATTGATCTTTTCAGGCGCGAACATCCAGATCGGCAAATGAGAATAGTCGCCATTTCGGATGTATCGGGTTCCATGAACGTGTATTCTCGGGTTTTTCTCGCATTCGTGAAGGGTCTTGTCTGCAGTGACAGATCAACTGAAGCATTTTTGTTTCATACAAGATTGATGCGTGTAACTCCCGCGATGAGGGACGGCGACTCATTGCGCTGGGCCGGCAGACTAAGCCTGATGGCAGACGGTTTCGGCGGGGGAACCGATATTGGAACGGCCTTGACCACCTTTTCGGAGCAATATGGCAAGGCGTTAACCGGAAGAACAATGCTGTTGATTTTGTCAGATGGCTATTGCAGCGGTACGCCGCAGAGATTGGCGAAGGCGCTTTC
This sequence comes from Roseovarius sp., assembly GCA_026709325.1. Lineage (GTDB taxonomy): Bacteria > Pseudomonadota > Alphaproteobacteria > Rhodobacterales > Rhodobacteraceae > JAPOTF01. Next base: position 43,845 of record JAPOTF010000188.1, on the reverse strand, counting down.
CCGCATTCGAAAGAAAGCCAGAAAGATTGTTTGGCTCAATCCGCTTTTAGGCTGGAAGGGTTATGCTCCGGTGGCTGCCGCAATCCAGGCGGCATTGCCTTATCTGGATGCGCACCTGTCTGCCAGCACGATTGATGCGCTTGGCGCTCTGGAAGCGGAATTTTCAAATATCTGAGTTTCCCATGGACCAATTTCGAATATACGACATTATTGAAGATTTGAGAAAAGAGGGAAAATCCTTTTGCGTTTCAACGGTGATACGGACTGCTGACACAACTTCGGCAAAGGCCGGATGCAAGGCGGTTGTCACATCCGATGGCGACATATATGGCCATGTGGGAGGCAATTGCGTGCAATCCGCCTTGAGAAAGGCCGGTTTGGCGGCAATGGAAATCGGCAAGATGCGAATGATACGCATCAAACCGGCAGCTTGCGTGGATTCACTGCATGACAATGATGGCGTTAGAATCTATAAAAGCGGTTGCCCTTCGGGCGGAACGGTTGATTTGCTAATTGAACCCTGCAAGCTTGCGCCTGTTCTGGTCGTTTACGGGAACACGCCAATTGGCAGGGCCATTGCCGAACATGGGAAAATGGCCGGTTATCGCGTGGTCACATCCAGGGAAATGGGTTTTGCGGGAGGTTTTCATCAATTCGATGGCGCAACAGCGAACGTGCAGGTCACTTCCGGTGATTTTGCGGTGGTTGCGAGTCAGGGAATAAAGGATCTGGAATATCTGCGCGCCGCCCTGGCGAGTCCCGCGCGTCGCGTTTCCATGGTGGCTTCTCGCCGAAAGGCGGCTGCGCTGATGACCACACTGATTGCGGAGGGTATGGATAAATCATCTGTTGAGCGCCTGAAATCTCCAGCCGGCATTGATCTGAAAGGTATCGACCCGCATGAAATAGCTCTTTCGGTATTGGCTGAAATCGTGCTTTGGCGGAACAGTGATCGCAGTATGGAAATTGGCGAATTTGAGGTTGCAAGCTAAATTCGGAAATCCCGACCTTGCGGCTTTTTGCAATCGATTTGCCAAACCCCATTACGGCATCTTGCAAAATAAAAATGAGTCACGGAATCATCCGCGCGGTATTGCCAAATTCCCTTAAACTCCCCCAAAATTTCTCTTTCAACAGATCACGGTTTGAAGCCCATTCACTATTTATATTCTGATCCTTGGCATGGCCCGCAACAACAAGTTCCGATGGGCTGCCCATTGATAGTTTTTGGGCATTATATACCTGACCGAGGTTGTCGCGAGGCGGCGCGTAACGGTCAACCGCTCTTTCCCGACTTCCGGCGGTTCTCCAGCTTTTGCTTTTCGCAAACCATGCCTTCTTCCACTGGATAAAAGTCATTTCAACCAGGGTGGGGTGCCGGCGGGTTTGTTCATAATCAAGATTGAACGGTTCGAATCTCATGGCTGACATGCCGGAAGCCACATGAAACACGGGGTTTGCATATTTTCGTTATTCGCCTTAATTGTTGTCACTTCATAAACCGCAATTGTCGCAACCTATATCCAAAGGGGAGTTGCATGAAAGATATCCTGAGTGAATTGGACGAACGCAGACTTGTTGCCAGGCTTGGCGGCGGGTGCGACCGTGTGGAGGCGCAGCATCGCAAGGGTAAGCTCACGGCTCGGGAACGCCTGGAACTGCTTCTCGACGAGGACAGTTTTGAAGAGTTCGACATGTTCAAGAAACATCGCTGCACTGATTTCGGAATGGAAAGGGAATCTCCCTATGGAGATGGGGTCGTAACGGGTTGGGGAACAGTAAATGGCCGCATGGTTTATGTTTTTAGCCAGGATTTCACCGTTTTTGGCGGCTCGCTGAGCGAAACGCATGCAGAGAAAATATGCAAGATAATGGACATGGCTGTGCAAAACGGAGCTCCGGTGATTGGCCTTAACGACTCTGGCGGCGCAAGGATACAGGAAGGCGTCGCCTCTCTGGCGGGCTATGCGGAAGTGTTCCAGCGCAACATTATGGCTTCAGGCGTGATACCCCAAATAAGCGTTATCATGGGGCCTTGCGCCGGTGGTGCCGTATACAGCCCGGCAATGACCGACTTTATCTTTATGGTCAGGGAATCCTCCTACATGTTCGTTACAGGTCCCGATGTGGTGAAAACCGTAACAAACGAAGTGGTTACAGCGGAAGAACTGGGAGGGGCAAAAACCCATACAGGCAGAAGCTCTGTGGCTGACGGCGCCTTTGAAAATGACGTGGAGGCAATGGCGGAAATTAGGCGTCTTGTAGATTTTCTTCCATTGTCAAACCGGGAAAAACCGCCTGTCCGTCCGTTTTTCGACACACCCTCAAGAGTCGAGACAAGCCTTGACACGCTTGTTCCCGACAATCCGAACACGCCTTATGACATGAAGGAATTGATATTGAAGGTTGCCGATGAGGCCGATTTTTATGAAATTCAGGAAAACTACGCCAAAAACATTATTACCGGATTTGTCAGGTTGGAGGGGCAGACTGTGGGCGTTGTGGCAAATCAGCCGATGGTTCTCGCGGGATGTCTTGATATTGACGCAAGCCGGAAGGCGGCCAGATTCGTTCGGTTTTGCGACTGCTTTGAGATTCCCGTACTAACGTTTGTGGACGTGCCCGGATTTTTGCCGGGTACGTTTCAGGAATATGGCGGGGTAATCAAGCATGGGGCAAAGCTGCTTTTCGCCTATGGAGAGGCAACTGTTCCCAAGGTGACGCTTATTACCCGAAAGGCTTACGGAGGAGCCTACGACGTTATGTCCTCAAAACATTTGCGGGGCGATTTTAACTATGCATGGCCAACTGCCGAGATTGCGGTTATGGGGGCAAAGGGGGCAACCGAGATTATTCATCGCGCCGATCTTGGCGACAGCAAAAAAATCGCCAGGCACACAAGGGATTATGAAGATAGATTCGCAAATCCATTTGTGGCTGCGGAGCGAGGTTTTATTGACGAAGTCATAATGCCGCGCAACACCAGGACGCGGATTTGCAGAGCGTTTGCGTCACTCCGAAACAAGAAATTAAGCAATCCATGGAAGAAGCACGACAATATTCCGCTTTAATTCCGGCGGGCGAATATTTAATGCGCAAGAATCTGAAAAAGAAATCATGAGCTTAATGGATGGCAAAAAACGAAAGTTCATCATATGCCATGCCGATGGCGGCAGGTTCACGGGCGAAGGTCTTCGGGCATTTTGCGAATGCCGTCGGCCGGGCATGTCAGATGCCGCGCGCGGCGGATTTGGCGCCAGCGTCATTCGCGCGGCGCCTGGAATGAGCAGTTGGGGCGGCTGGCATTCGCATGACCTTGATTTCCAGATGGTTCATGCCGCCGGATGTTGGTTTTGTTCTAATATGAGGGTGAGGGCGCGCATTTTCTCCCGGAGGGTTCCCACGTGTTGCAGCCACCTGGCATTGGCCATTGGAAGTTTCGTCACCGCAGCGCCGCCCCGGAATTGGCTGAGACTGCCTGCCCGGAGGAATTTGCCGCCAAAAGCGGGGGAATGCCGGAATGAGAATTTGGCGCGGAATTTTCATAAGCGGCGTTCCACGAGGCGTTATGCAAAATTGCGTATTGGCGGGCAAATTTGCATTCATCCCTTTGCTTTTCGATTTTACCATTCAATTCCCAAAATCGGGGAGCGCCCATGATTAAGCATCGCGGTTTTCCAGGGCGTCTTCCAGGCACGGATTTCCAGTTCACCATTAGGAGGGCCAATCCCAAAGGCGCAGCGGCCATAATGCGACGTGAACGACACCGTGACCGAAAGCTTGCGGACCGAAATGCCGATTCCGCATTTGCAAGGGCTTTATGGGATAATTTTGGAACCGAGCCGTTCCAGCGCGGCAATCTTGATGCGGGACGGCTGTGCTGGCTTATAGGACGTGAAGTTCTCGCAGTGGATGAGGATTTTGATCCAAGATCCTATGAAGCGCTCCTGGCACTTGATTTTGCGGCGGCGCGCATTTCCTTTCCTGATGCATTCGAGAACATATGAAGTGAACGGGAGCAATACATGTTCAACAAAATTCTGATAGCCAATCGCGGTGAAATAGCATGCAGAGTCATAAAAAGCGCCCGCAAGATGGGCGTGGCCACCGTTGCCGTTTATTCCGATGCGGACAGGAATTCGCTGCATGTCAAAATGGCAGATGAAGCGGTTCACGTCGGAAACTCTCCGGTAAGCGAGTCCTATATCGTCATTGACGGAATTATGGATGCCATCCGTCAGACCGGTGCCGAGGCGGTTCATCCGGGTTATGGATTTCTTTCGGAAAATCCAAAGTTCGCCAGAGTCCTGGAGAACGAAGGCGTTGGCTTCATCGGACCACCCGTTGGCGCCATTGAGGCAATGGGTGATAAAATCACATCAAAAAAGATTGCAAGAGAGGCAAATGTGTCCGTTGTTCCGGGATACATGGGACTGATTGGCAGTGCGGATGAAGCCGTCCGCATCGCAGATGAAATTGGCTATCCCGTAATGATCAAGGCATCCGCTGGAGGTGGCGGCAAGGGCATGCGAATTGCCTGGAGCGGGGACGAGGCGCTAGAGGGATATCAGAGTTCCAAAAACGAGGCCGCCAGTTCATTTGGGGACGACCGGATTTTCATTGAAAAATTTGTAACCAGTCCAAGACACATTGAAATACAGGTTCTGTTCGATAAATTTGGAAACGGCATATATCTGGGAGAGCGGGAATGCTCCATCCAGCGCAGGAACCAGAAGGTAATCGAGGAAGCCCCAAGCCCGTTTCTTGACGAGCAAACGCGCAAGGCAATGGGGGAACAGGCCGTCGCCTTGGCACGCGCGGTTGATTATGCAACCGCGGGCACGGTTGAATTCATAGTGGATGAAGACAAAAACTTCTATTTTCTTGAGATGAACACGCGTTTGCAGGTTGAGCACCCGGTGACTGAACTTGTAACAGGAATTGATCTTGTGGAGCAAATGATGCGGGTTGCGGCAGGAGAAAAGCTCTCGATAAAGCAGGAAGATGTAAAACTTGGGGGTTGGGCCGTCGAAAGCAGATTGTATGCCGAAGATCCCTATCGAGGCTTTTTGCCGTCAATAGGACGACTGACGCGGTATCGCCCGCCTGCCGAAAGAGCCGCCGGCCCTTTGCAGGAGAACGGCAACTGGCCTGGCGAGGCGCCCACTCATGATACCGCCGTCAGAAACGACACGGGAATTTATGATGGCGGCGAAATAAGCATGTATTATGATCCGATGATAGCCAAGTTGTGCACATGGGGGTGTGATCGCGATACCGCCATTGAGGCGATGCGCTCGGCGCTGGATTCGTTTGAAATAGAGGGAATAGAGCACAATCTTCCATTTTTAAGCGCCGTAATGGATCATCCGAAATTCATTTCCGGGGATATATCGACTGCCTTTATTGCCGATGAATATCCCGAAGGCTTTAGAGGCGTCACTCCCGATGAGAGCATGCAAAAAAAGATGGCGGCAGGTTGTGCCGCAATGTATCGGGTTGCGGAAATCAGGCGTACGCGCGTTTCCGGCCGAATGGACAACCATGAGCGGCATGTCGGTGAGAATTGGATTGTCAGGCATGACGGAAGGAGTTTTCCCGTCAGCATTTCAGCGGACAGGGAGGGGTCGACCGTGACATTTGAAGATGGCTCAAGTCATCGCGTTGCAAGCGCGTGGACGCCCGGATGCCAGCTTGCCGAACTTGATGTTGATGGCGAGCCGCTGATTTTGAAAGTCGGGAAAATCATCAGCGGTTTCCGGATCAGGAGCCGCGGCGCGGATATGAACGTGCAAGTGCTGACTCCAAGACAGGCGGAACTGGCGGCGCTAATGCCGGAGAAACGGCAACTCGACACCTCGAACCTTTTACTGTGTCCGATGCCGGGGCTTGTGGTTGGCATTGGTGTTGAAGAGGGTCAGGAAGTTCATGAGGGCCAGTCGCTTTGCACCGTTGAGGCGATGAAAATGGAAAACATTCTTCGCGCAGAGAAAAAGGGTGTAGTTTCAAAGATAAATGTGGCGTCCGGCGACAGCCTTGTTGTTGATGATGTAATTATGGAATTTGAATGGCGTGACAGAGACGGCGATTCGGTTGCCGGGAGCTCGTGAAGGCCGCTTAAGGCCGGAACCCTAAACGGTAAAAACACTCGCAAGGTTTCAGTTTTTGCCTCGGCGGTCTCGAATTTCCTGCTGCCGTATTGGCATTTTATCAATTACCCGGGATATTTCGCGCGCGTCCCATGGAAACGGTTTTCGCAAATATATGATGCCATCCTTGCCAATTAGAACAAGCATAAATCCTCTTGGATGCAATTTGCTCCGTAGATATCCCTTTTCATTCGGGTCGGTGTCTGTAAGCACTATAACATCGCGTTCAGCCATATCGTTTATCCCGTCATTGATAAAGTCCATTTGCTGGATAAAGCGAGGATCGGAAGAACTGTCGGCAAACACCACCAATGGGCGCGATTCCCACAGGAATTGATCCAGTTCCGGATTCTTGTCGGAAACCAAAACGTTAACTGCGGCAACCGAATTTGAATTGCCGTTCCCGTCTGCAGCCGCAATTGTGGCTGTCAGCAAGGCAAATGGGATTGTCAACCGTTTAAGCATTGGAACTCCTGTTGGTAACAATATAGTAAAGTAAAAGACAATTTCGAACGCGCAATGGTATATGCAGACAAATAAATCCGCTTGCCGACACATTGGCAACTTCGATTTTCAGCGAATCCGGCGATGCTTCTCTGGTGTTATATTAAACGGCATTCGCATTGCAATTTCCGAAATTGCTTTGGAAATGTGAAATGCCGTTGATGCAATAATTGGAAACGGGCATTTTGAAGTTCATGGCGGTAAAAGGGCAAAACTCGGCGGATCGGCGTGAATGTCCTCTCAACGTCCTGAAAAAGTGAAAGGGTTGAAAATGGCATCGGGTAAAGAAAAATGGCGGGAGATGGCCATGAAAGAGCTGCGTGGCCGACAATTGGATGATCTGACCTGGAAAACCATTGAGGGAATAAACATCCAGCCGTTTTACAACGAAGAGGACGTGTCCGACTTGAAGCATCTTGGGTCGGTCCCCGGTGCAGAGCCGTTTACTCGCGGAGTCAAGGCCACGATGTATGCCGGCAGGCCTTGGACCATACGCCAGTACGCGGGGTTTTCGACTGCGGAGGAATCGAACGCTTTCTACAGGCGCAATCTGGCAGCGGGTCAGCAAGGAGCGTCGGTGGCATTCGATCTTGCAACTCACAGGGGTTATGACAGTGATCATCCGCGTGTTGTAGGCGATGTCGGCAAGGCGGGCGTCGCCATTGACAGTGTCGAGGACATGAAAATTCTGTTTAATGGTATCCCGCTTGACAAGGTAAGTGTCAGCATGACGATGAATGGAGCCGTCATTCCAGTACTTGCCAGTTTCATCGTTGCGGGAGAAGAGCAGGGCCATGACAGGAGCGTGCTGGCGGGAACGATACAAAACGACATTCTCAAAGAATTTATGGTGCGCAACACCTATATATATCCGCCCGAGCCATCCATGCGAATTGTCAGCGACATAATCGAATTCACCTCAAACGAAATGCCAAAATTCAATTCAATATCAATCTCCGGATATCATATGCAGGAAGCCGGCGCCACGCTGGTTCAGGAACTTGCATATACATTGGCCGACGGGCGGGAATATGTCCGGGCCGCCATCAATGCCGGAATGAATGTTGACAAATTTGCCGGAAGATTGAGCTTTTTCTTTGCCATTGGAATGAATTTTTTCATGGAGGCCGCGAAATTGCGTGCGGCAAGGTTGCTGTGGTCCCGAATTATGACCGAATTTGGCGCAAAGAGCGAGCGGTCGAAAATGTTGCGCACCCATTGCCAAACATCAGGTGTAAGTCTTCAGGAGCAAGATCCGTATAACAATGTCATTCGAACTGCCTATGAGGCCATGAGTGCGGTACTTGGAGGTACCCAGTCGCTGCATACAAATGCGCTTGACGAGGCAATTGCCCTGCCAACGGATTTTAGCGCCAGAATAGCTAGAAACACGCAATTGGTGCTGCAAGAGGAAACCGGCGTTACCAGGGTGGTCGATCCTCTTGCAGGATCGTATTATGTCGAGTCGCTTACAGCGGAACTGGCCGAGAAAGCCTGGGACCTGATGGAGGAGGTTGAGAAAATGGGCGGCATGACCAAAGCCGTTGCTTCGGGAATGCCAAAGCTTAGAATAGAGGAGAGCGCCGCAAAACGTCAGGCTTTTATAGATCGTGGCGAAGAAGTGATTGTGGGTGTCAATAAATATCGCGTGGAAAATCAGGATCCGATTGACATATTGGATGTGGACAACCATGCAGTGCGCAATTCTCAAATTGCAAGACTTGAAAAAACAAGAGAACAGCGTGACGCCGTTGTCTGTAAAGGTGCCTTGGACGAACTTGAGCGACGTGCGGGAGAGGGCGGCAACCTGCTTGAAGCCGCGATTGAAGCCGCAAGGCAGCGCGCTTCCGTTGGAGAAATCAGCATGGCGATGGAAAATGTTTTTGGGCGGCATCGGGCCGAGGTAAAAACCCTGTCCGGTGTATATGGAGCGGTTTATGAAGGAGATGGGGATTTTGCCGAGGTGCAAAAATCCGTCGAGGAATTTGCCGAGGCCGAAGGCCGAAGACCACGCATGCTGGTGGTGAAAATGGGGCAGGACGGACATGACCGCGGCGCCAAAGTCATTGCAACGGCTTTTGCGGATATCGGATTCGATGTCGATGTTGGTCCGCTGTTCCAGACTCCTGATGAAGCTGTTCAGGATGCGATAGACAATGATGTTCATGTGATTGGCATTTCGTCGCAGGCGGCGGGCCATAAAACGCTTGCGCCGCAACTTGTTGCCGCACTTCTCGAAAACGGCGCAGATGACATCATTGTGGTTTGCGGCGGCGTTATTCCAAAACAGGATTACGAATTTTTGAAAAACAAGGGGGTAAAGGCCATTTTCGGTCCCGGCACAAACATTCCGGACGCTGCGCGAAACATTCTGAAACTGATTCGAGAGGCGCGAGATTAATTTCGCGCGTCTTTCGTCAAGTTGGTAATTGGCGGCAAAATCCATGCGGGTCCGGCCTGGCGGTGATTTGCGGTTTCCGATACGCCGTTATTGAACCTGTTCGGAGGTTTGTCATATGGCCATGGATTTCATATCCAGGCGTATAGATGGCATCGGTTGCCGAGAACCGTCACGTTGGCAATGAAATTAAATTGCATTCGATCACGTTTGTTTGGGAGGAGCGCATGCTTGAACTTGATCATATGGCAATAGCGGCAAGGACGCTGTCAGAGGGAACGGAGGCCGTTGAGTCAAAACTGGGAATCCAATTGCAGAAAGGCGGCCGGCACAATGTCTTTGGCACTCACAACATGCTTCTCGGTCTTGAAGACGGGTTGTATCTTGAGGTGATCGCGATTGACCCCAATGCCGATTTGCCTGGACGTGCAAGATGCTTTGATCTTGACGGGTTTGATGAATTTCCAAAGTTGCAGAACTGGATTTGCAGAACCGCGAATATTGCTCCGTTTCTCCGGCGATATCCGCATGCCGGAACCGCGCTGCAACTGCAGCGCGACAATTTGCGCTGGCAAATGTCTGCAACGGAAAACGGTATTTTTCCTTATGACAATAGATTTCCGGCGGTGATTGAATGGCAATGCGAGGATCATCCGGCTGCAATGCTGGAACCGTCGGGATTGCGCCTGAATCGTCTGGTTGTGGTTCATCCAGAGGCGGTGATGCTTGAAAATGAACTTGAAAGTGAACTCGAGGAGCCTCGCGTGGTTTTTGAAACGGGGGAAACGGAGCTCAGGGCCGAGTTCACGGCAAGGAACGGCAAAAAGGTCTTTTTATGATTGCGCGGGAAGCCATGCCTGATGATGCCGAAACTATAAGGGGCATTTGGAATTACCACATCCGCGAGACGGTTGCCACCTTCAACAGCTTGGAAAAGAGCGAGGAAGACGTTTGCCTGGAGATTTTAAATTCAAGGGAGGCGGGACATGCATTCCTGGTTGCCGTTGACAATGGAACGGTCGCCGGTTTCGCCAAATATGGCCAGTTTCGCCCGGGGACGGGATACTCCGGGGCGTATGAGCATACCGTGCAGATTTCCCGGGATAAAACAGGGCTTGGAGCAGGGCGGGTTCTCATGGATGCCATAGAGCGTCATGCGAGAAATTCAGGGGGTCATACAATAATTGCCTGTGTGAGCGGGGAAAACCATGAAGGCATGGGTTTTCACAGGCATCTTGGATTTGATAATGTCTCGATTCTACCGGAGGTTGGATTTAAATTTGGCCGTTGGCTTGATCTGGTTCTCATGCAGAAGATTCTCTAGCGGGGTTTTCCAGACGTTTTTAACTCCGATAGCTCAAACAAAGGATTCAGGCAATGCCATTTCCCAAGAGGATAAATGCCAGCTTCAATGACGTGATCTTTGATGGGAAGCCGCCGCTCTACCTGAAGCGGAATGCGCCAGCCCGGTCGCTTCACGAAGAGTTGCACGGCAAAAATCCAGGGCTTTTGCAAGCCATTTCCAACCATGGCTTGCCGCTCCAGGCGCGTAATGGCCTCACCGAGTCTGATTTCGATAAACGATCACGGTTGTACCGCCAGCTGGCTGCGCCAATCTGGTCGCCGAAGCGGCCGCGCAATGCTGGACGAACGATTCAAGTTTGACTTTCCATATGTCGCGTCTGCACCGAATACCTGCTCATTGGCTTTCATTGTTTCTGTTTGACATTTCATTAAAAACAAACTGTTATGAATCAGTTTTGACTTCAAAACGCAATGAATGCCATGATCAGTCGAACTGTTGTTTACCTGGAAGCTTTGTTAACTGACAACTTGAAATATTTCAAATAGAGTGTCTTCCCATGTCGATTTGGAAACGTATAGCACTTGCGCTTAAGGCGCTCTCGCAAGGCGAGTCGCTTTCAACGGTTTTTGAAAAGTTGAAATCGCCACCGGAAAGGAGCGTTGCGTTCACCATTGCCGTGATTTCTCTTGGAGCAAAAATGGCCAAGGCGGACGGGCAAGTGACGAGAGACGAGGTCAAGGCATTTAGAAAAATTTTTCACATTGATCGCCAGGATGAGGCGAATGCGGCCAAAGTGTTCAACCTGGCAAGGCAGGATGTTGCGGGCTATACGGTATATGCCGGGCGCATCCAGCGAATGTTTGGTCATCGAAATCAAATTTTATATGATTTGCTTGAAGGATTGTTTGCAATCGCAGTGGCAGATGGTGTCTATCATGACAATGAAGATGAATTTCTGAGAAATGTTGCAACCATTTTTGGGATTACCAAAAACGAATTCATCCGCATCCGCGACCGATTCAAACCGTTTGAGTCAATGGATCCATATCTCATACTCGGCGTATCGCGCGACACTCCACTTGAAAAAATTAAAGAGGTTTACAGAAATTCCGTGCGCGAAACACATCCAGACATAATGATGGCGCGCGGCATACCAATGGAAGCTCATAAACTTGCGGAACAGAAATTAAAGGATTTGAATAATGCATGGGAGGAAATACAGCGGATTCATTAGCTTATATGAAGCAATATTATACCGTCGAGATTTTAATATCCCCATGTGTCCGCAACTGTAAATCCGCTTGGGAAAGGATCGGTTGGATCCAGGCCAATCTGCGTCATGGCGTAAATCCAGGACTGCCCGGATATTGTGCTTCGGGTCGCGGCAAATGGGCCAACGGTTGTTTCCTTCACAAATTCAGTTGCAAACTCGCTTCCGATAATTGATCGCGAAATAATCCTGTCTCCGGGTTTAATGCGTCCACTTGCGTGCAATGCCGCGATGTTGGCGTTTGATCCAGTTCCGCAGGGTGATCTGTCCACACGGCAAGGGCGGAGCGTGGTACAGGTGCGAACCGAGCCATCCGGGTCCGCGCTTGTAAACATGACGTATGCAAGGCCGTCAAGAGATGACTCAATTGGATGCTTTACATGCGTGGATTCGGCAATAAGTTCTCTTAACTCGACTCCGCTTGTGGCCAGTTCGCGGGCGTTTTCCGGGGAAATCCGCAATCCAATCCGATCCGCGTCAACCAATGCGTAGAACACGCCCCCAAAGCATAGATCATACTTGATCCCTCCCCATTGCGGGGTATCTATCACCGCGTCCCTATTCACGACAAATGCGGCGGGCATGTCCAGTGACACTCTCTGAACCTTTCCATTTTTGCATTCCGCTTTTGCTCTCACGGGACCTGCGGCCGTATCAAGCGTGACAATGGTTGCCGGCTCGATCATTTCAAGCATGCCTGTCTCAAGAACGGCTGTAACGGTGCACATTGCATTCGAACCGGACATGGCATGCGCCTTGTCGGGCTGCAGGACAATCATTCCAACATCCGCTTCCGGAACTGTCGGTGGCAGTAAAAGGCAAAATGAACCCGCAGGTCCAGAGCGTGGTTCAGAGCAAAGGAATTTTCTAAGTCGATCATCGGTGTCGTTGATATGCCGCAGTTTGTCCGCCATGGTTTTGCCGGGCATGTTCAGCACTCCGCCAGTGATTACGCGGCCTATTTCACCGCAGCAGTGAACGTCGACGGTCTGAAGAGAGCGATCCCAGCGCATGATGTTTTACCTTACATATGTCGCGTCACGCCACCGTCGGAACGAAGGCTTTGCCCGGTGATGTAGCTGCTGTCGTCCGTTAATAGGAAAGCCGCCGCCCTGGCCTGCTCTTCGGCGGTTGCAAGACGCTTGAATGCAGACATGTCCGCAAATTTCCGTGGAAGATCGAGACTGTCCGTAAAGCCGGGCAGCAGACAGTTCATGCGAATGTTCGCATGGCCATACCGATCGGAATACAGTTTTGTGAAACTTGAAACTCCAACCCGATAAACGCTTGATGCGGGGAAAACGAGGGAAGGTTCAAATGCCGAGAATGTCGTGATGTTTACAATTGATCCGCCACCCTGCTTTTCCATTACGGGAGTAAGCAGTCTGGCCATGCGGATTACAGGCTTTAAGATCATTGCATTGGCCAGATCCCAGTCTTCATCGGAAATCTCAAGAAGATCACCCTTCGGGGGGCCGCCAACATGAATGAGACAGGCGTCGATGCGACCATATGACTCCATTGCAAGACTGAAAGCCGCATTGGTGTCATGTGCGTTTTCCGCTCTGCCGCGCAATGCGACCCCGCCAAGCTCGCCCGCAAGTTTTTCGCAGCTTTCCGTCGGCGACATCAAGGCAAGCTTGTATCCGCGTTCGTGCATCTCGCGCGCAACCGCCGCTCCCATGCCGCGACCGCCGCCAATAACCAGGCAGATCTTTTGCTCCATGTCGTGTCCTTTCAAATCACCATGAGAATCTATCAATGCTGAATGCCGACATGTCAATATCGGGCCGCCGTCCCAAAGCCAAATCGCATATCAGCAATGCCGTTGTGGCCGCCTGGGTTAAACCCAGGTGCCCGTGGCCGGTGGCGTAGAATACGCCCGGAACCCGGGATGAAGCCGATATAAGAGGGACCGTATCGGGCAGGGCGGGTCTGTGCCCCATCCATTCCGTGGAATTTTCAGAGCGAAGGCGCGGCAGCAGCTTTCTTGCGTGGCGCAGGGTAATCCTGGCTCTTCCGTAATCCGGCGCGGCATTCAGTCCTGCCATTTCCACAGTGCCTCCAACACGGATTCCCCCGGCTGTGGGCGAGACCATAAACGCTCTTGAAGGCCAGATCAGCGAGTGACCGAGGTCAATTCCCGGGGCCATGATCTGCGTGTGGTATCCGCGTTCCGTTTCAAGGGGTATTGGTTCGCCCAGCTTTTTTGCCAATTTCCCGGAATGCGCACCGGCGCACAGAACCGCGATATCAGCATCCAGTGCCTGGCCGCTCTGAAGACGGACCGTTGCTCCGCCATCGCGCATATCCAAATCCGCCACCGCGTCCTTGAGAATTCTGCCCCCGTTTTTGGTAAAGGTTTCAGCGAGTTTTTTTACATAAAGATAGGGGTCGCGTACGGTTTTGTTTTCCGGCAGACGGGCGGCCTTGAATATTCCCGGAACGATCTCCGGTTCAAGATCATGCAGCTCGCGGCCATCTATTATGTCAATGGGAAATCCGTAGCTTTTAATTGCTTCCAGGCGACTCCTGTCCGAATGAAATTCCCTCTCGGTCGCGTAAATGGCCATGCATCCCGCGTCGCTTATGTCATTTGCAAGACCAATCTCTCCCATCAGCTTTTTGGTGTCATGCAATGCCCGCCGGCACAATGCGGCTCCATTGGCTTCAAGATATCTGAATTTTGAAGGTCTGCCTGAAAGAATAAATTGCCAAATCCAGGGAATGAGTCTTGGGACATGAGAGGGTTTTATTTTAACGGGACTCTTGGGATTCAGAAGCCAGCCAGGTATGCTCAGCCATGTGGAAGGACGTGATATGGGCGTGAATTCGGTTACCGCAATTGAAGCCAAATTGCCTTTGGAAGCGCCGCATCCGGGTTCATCTCTCTCGACAAGTGTTACGTTACCCAGTCGCTTTTGCAATTCATGGGCGACAGCTGAACCGATCACGCCTGCTCCGATTACCACCGCTGTGGAGTTTTTCATGCCATCCGTCACCGGTTCATCTTTTCGGTCCGCTGTCTTCAAAAAGACTCGGCCAGTTCAGTATGGGTTCCATGGCCATGCGCATTTCGCGTTTTTCGGAATCCGAAAGCGGTCCCAGAGGCGCTCTGCAAAGACCCGCCGGAAGTCCCTGCAATTCACAGCCATATTTGATTTTTTGAACAAATTTGCCGGATTCCAAAATGTTCATCACCCGATAAAGATGCCGCATTTGCATTCGGGCCTTCACCATGTCCCCCGATCTATATGTGCGGTCCAGGTCGCAGCATGCCATTGCCAGGCAGTTTGACGGTCCGCAAATCCAGCTGTCCGCACCCCAGAACATGAAATCCAGCGCGATATCATCAGATCCGCTGACAAGCTGGATTCCATTTTGATATCTTGTTGATATTTCAATCGCCCTTTGCAGGGAGCCGGAGCTTTCCTTTATTCCGATAACTCGAGGGTTCTCTGCAAAATGGTCCAAAACTTCAAAACCGATATCCGCGCCATCCTTTAATGGATAGCTGTAGAGTACAATGTTCACGTCCGTTTCCGATAAAACGGTATCATAGTGCCTGATGAGTTCTTCTGGAGTCGGTCTCGTGTAAAATGGCGGCGCCAGCAGTACAATGTCATATCCGATTTTGCTCGCAAGAGCGGTTTGCTCGACAACCTCGCGCGTGGCGGGCGCGTTTGCGCCCGCAATTAAAATCTCATCTTGATTCGAAAAATCCTTGACAAATTGCAAAACCAATCGTCGCTCTTCGGTGGACTGGGAAAAATATTCGCCTGTGGATCCATTTGGCACCCAGCCTTTAACCCCGCATTTGCGCATATGGTAAAGCAGCTTCTCGAATGCGGTAAAATTTATCGAATTGTCTTCGTCAAAAGGTGTGACAAGTGCGGGGATTACTCCCGAAAGCTTGATATTGAAGTGCATTTCGAGGCTTTCATTCCTTGTTTCAGCAATAAACCCGCCGGATCTCATCAAAAACCGCGAGGCAAAAACACGGTAAATCGAACATGGAGGCAATAAAAGCGTTAAATGCGACGGCAATCAAAAAGATCTCCGTTCGTCAAACTTTATTACGGGCTCCGCCTGAAGAGAGTTTGCAAGCGATTGAAATCGCGTTTTCGCCACTTCGCCAAAAAGCGGAATTGCCGCCGATTTTAGTTTCAGTACGAGAATTCTTTTCCTGGGGCGCAAATTCAAAATCCCGATGCGGGAATCTTTTCTCTGCCAGAACATTGCGGCAAACCGCATTGCCTTTCCCAAAACCTCGGCCTGAAGGAGGTCGGCATCGTCCGCAAGCTGGTTGAGATTTTCAAACTGGGCACCGTTGCGCTTGTTGGAATATCGGTGCAAAAGCGCCAAACCGAGAAAAACCCTCTCCCTGTGCGTCAAACCGCCCAGATTCGCGCGGGTCGCGTAGTCAAAGCAGACCTCGGCTCTGTAGTCCGGATGCGCGCGCCAGCTGACATCATGCAACAGGCAGGCGGCCTTGATTATGCGCATCCGGTCAGGGCGAACGCTCTTGAAAAGCGGTTCAATGAATTCGAACACAATCTGGCCATATCCGGGCAGACGGGCATCCTTGTGCTCGGCAAATTGGCAGGCTTCGATAAGGGGATCTCTGTCTCTGAGTGTTTCGGGCATATGCTCGAAAAGCAATCCCTCGCGAATTCCATAGCTGGAAATGGCAATGTCCCTTGGCTTGAATGTTTTTACAACCTCGCGAAGAACTTCCGCGGCGTGAGGCAGCAAGGAGATGCGGGAAAGGGAAATGTCGGTATTCGCCCGCAGATGCTCGATTCCCGAAACCTCCATGTATTTTATCGTTTCGCGAACAGACTTTGGACTCATGCGATATTCATGCAGTACATTTAACGGATAGCCTCGCCGGCACATGTCTATTTTTGCCATGGCCCTCCAACTGCCGCCAACAAGAAACAGGCGATTGTTCTGTTCACCCAAAAAATCGCTGATGCCGGAAAGGATTTCACGAATGTGTCTTTTGCGGGCTGAACGTCCACCTTTAATGTCCTGCATGGCAAATGGTCCCAGCGAGGTGGATAATCGCCTGCCGACCTTGTCGCCATTGATCTCTGCAAGCTCCATTGAATATCCGCCAATATCGCACACAAGACCATATGATCCCGGCCAGCCGAGCAGAACGCCCTGTGCGGAAAATCTTGCCTCTTCATTGCCATCCAAAACATGAATGCCAATTCCCGTTTCAGCTTCAATCACGCGACAAAACTCGTCCCCGTCAACGGCTTTGCGAACGGCGGCCGTGGCGACCGCCGTCAATGGGTCAACATTCATCGTCTCGCAGAGATGCTTGAATCTCACCATCGCGTTCAGTGCGCGAATTCGACCCCCGGGATTTAATCTGCCCGTTGCAGCCAGGCCCTCCCCCAGCGCGCACATTATTTTTTCGTTGTAAAAATAGGCCGGACTTCGAGCGGCGCCGTCAAAGACCACCATTCTCACCGAGTTTGAGCCAATGTCAATGACGCCGACACGGCTTAATGCGCGCGCCATGGGATTGTTGAACAGAGGTCTGCCGAAATGCCCTTGAATCCAGCCTTCAGCCTTGTCGTCGCCGTTGTTCATAAGCTTTCCGAAGTCATGCGCGGGGATTTTGCCTCAGAGCCTGACTCAAAATGCCATATACTGACTTCAAGCGGCGATATGGGCGGGTTTGGATATACTGTATAGTGTGCAGACATGACCTTTAGTTAAAGCTATCAGACGCATTTGGAGAATCATATGTCGGCATGAGTCAGTTTCGGAACGTCCGACGCGCCCGCGGAACCGCGACCTGAAAGCGACGGGTTTTCCATGAAAAACCGGTGGCAATTAAATGCGAAACCTCTCTTTGTCAGCCTGGGCCGGGCAAAACTGCCATCAGGTGACATGATCCAGCTTTGAGCTTCATCCGCCATGTTTGCCGCCATAATCTGATCTTCAATTTGCGCCTTGACGGTTGGATTGAGGATTTCGACAAGTGTTTCCACCCTGCGGTTGAGATTGCGGCCCATCCAGTCTGCCGAACTAATGAAAACCCTGGCTTTTTTTGATGGAAGACTGGTTCCATTTCCAAAGCAGACAATTCGGGAATGTTCCAGAAATCTGCCCACTATGGACTTAACCCGGATGTTTTCGGAAAGTCCCTTAATCCCCGGTCTCAATCCGCATATGCCGCGCACGACAAGGCTGATTTTAACGCCCGCTCCAGATGCCGCGTAAAGTGCGTCAATAACATCCGGTTCAATAAGCGAATTCATTTTGGCCCAGATTTCCGCCGGTTTCCCGGCGCGAGCGTTCTCGCTTTCGACATTTATCAATTTCAGAAGTCTGGATTTAAGGCACAATGGCGAGATTGAAAGATTTTCAAGGCTATCAGGTTGAGCATAGCCGGAGAGGAAGTTGAATATCTTGGTGGCGTCGCGCCCCAGTGATTCATCGCAGGTAAACAAACTAAGGTCGGTATATATTTTTGCTGTAATAGGATGGTAGTTTCCGGTGCCGTAATGCGTGTAGACTGCCAGACGGTTGTCTTCACGGCGAACCACGATGGATATTTTCGCATGCGTTTTGAGATCCATAAATCCATATACCACGTGAGCGCCCGCCCGTTCCAGTTGACGGGACTGCCTAATGTTGGCGGCCTCGTCAAAACGGGCCTTGAGTTCAACAAGGGCCGTTACCGACTTGCCGTCCTCGGCCGCCTCGCAGAGCGCTTCAACTATGGGGGATTTTTTTGACGTTCGGTAGAGCGTCTGCTTTATGGCGACAACATTTGGGTCACGAGCGGCCTGGGACAAAAAGCGCACAACCATGTCGAATGTTTCATAGGGATGGTGAAGCAGCATGTCCTTTTGTCTGATTGCCGCAAACATGTCGTTGCCGTGATCCTGTATGCGTTCGGGAACTCGCGGAGTAAAGGTGGGCCATAAAAGCTCCGGTCGATCTTCAAGGACAAGCTCGCTCAAGTCGGCAAGGCCAACCAGCCCATTAACCTCGACAACCTCTTCGGGAGTGACGCGAAGCTCGTTCATGATGGTCGAACGGAGCGCATCGGGGGCGCCCGCGGTAATTTTGAGTCTGACAATCACACCCCTGCGACGACGCTTGAGCGCAACTTCAAATTCCCGCACAAGATCTTCCGCCTCTTCCTCCACCTCAAGGTCGCTGTCTCGCAAAACGCGAAACGAGCAACTTGCTATGCAGCGATATCCCGGAAACAGCTTGTCGATATATAGAAGAAGCATCTCTTCAAGCGGCAGGGCCCTGTAGGTGCAATCCCGAGCCGGAAGAGCGGTAAATCGATTTATCTGGTGTGGGATTGGCAAAAGGGCTTTCAGGCTGCGATTGTCCGACTTTCTTTCAAGTTGAAGAGCAAGCGTAAAGCCAAGATTGGGAATAAAGGGAAATGGATGGGCGGGATCAATTGCAAGCGGAGACAATACCGGAAACACCTTGTCCAGAAAAACCGCATCAAGGAATTTTCGGTCTTCAGATGTGATGTCGTCGCCTCTCAGAATTGAAATGCCATTGCTTTTCATCAAAGAGTGAAGTTCCCGATAAGTTTCCTGCTGCGCATGGAGCAATCTGCGCGCATCCGCGTCAATCAGCAACAGCTGTTCCGCAGGCGTAAGTCCATCGGCCGCAGGCGTGACGTTTCCGGACCGGGCCAGTTCCCGCAAGCCGGCAACGCGTACATTATAGAACTCGTCTAGATTGGTTGCGGATATCGAAAGAAATCTCAGGCGTTCAAGCAGCGGTACACGCGTGTTTTTAGCTTCCTCCAGAACCCGCCAGTTGAAACCGAGCCAGCTGAGTTCGCGGTTGAAAAACCGTCTCGGTCCGGTGATGTCCAAATTCGCAAGCTTGATCGGTTCGGGCAACGGGGACTTGAGGAAATTGGTGTTTGCCATTTAAAAGCCACGCGTGTTGTTCATTAACGCTGTTGATGGACATTGCATTCAAAAATTTGCCTTGTCCATAGTCTTGCCGGCGAAATCACGGGTTATGGAGCGCCTCTGCTCCAGAGCGGCGGCATCAAGTAGCGCCACTGTTTTTTGCGCCGATTTAAAGGATCGCTCGATTCGGCGAATAAGGTATGGAACCACTTCCGGAGCGGGGGATATCTGGCGGTCCGCAAAAAGCTTGGTGATTACCGCCTTCAGCAGTTCGTCGTCGGGCGGCTTGATCGCGGCGGCCACCATGCCCTCCATTCGACTGGCGAGATCGGGCAGAGAGAATTGCGAGCGGGCGGGAGAAACTCTGGAAGTTAAAAGCAGAGACCTGTTTTGCGCGATCGCAAAATTGTGAAGATGGAGCAGGGATTCCTCCAAACCGGTTTGTCCGGCGATGGCCGAGCAGTTCTCTATCGCAACATTCTTTGCGGCAAGGGCGGGAATGTCGGCATCAAATAGATTGTCGGCATCAATAACAGTGGCTTCCGCCATCGTGGCCCATATATTTGCAAGATGGGTTTTGCCTGATCCCTCCGGCCCGACAAGAAGCAATTTCCCCCCGTGCCAGTTTTGCCATTGCCGAATCATTTCCATGGCATTGGAATTTGACGATGATACAAAAAAGTCATTTGCTCCCAATGCGGACACAACAGGCAGATCAAAGCTTAACTGCACGGTTTCACTCGGCATCTTTTCCCGATTCGCCATGAAAAAGAAGACTTTTTTCGTAGTGCTGAACCGCAAATCGAGCCAAAACCCCAATGACCGCGGCAACGGGAACTGCGACAAGCATGCCGACAAAACCGAACAGCGAGCCAAAGACGGAGAGCGCGACAATCACCCAAACCGGATGCAGACCAACCTTGCCGCCAACCAGCTTGGGTGTCAGGACATTGCCTTCGAGTATCTGACCCGCAATGAATATGCCCGCCACCAGGCCGATGCTTAACCAGTCGCCCCAAAATTGGAAAAGCGCCAGTCCGATGGCTAGAACGCCTCCGAGGAGAGCGCCAAGATAGGGAATAAACGTTATCAGGCCGGCAAAAGCTCCAATAACCAGTCCATATTGCAATCCGACCAGCATCAGGGCCACGGCATAAAATGATCCCAGAATCAGGCAGACTGTACCCATTCCCCTAATGAAGGAAGAGAGCGTACCGTCGATTTCCTCCAGGAGATATATAATCACATCCTTGTGATCTCGGGGAAGCAGCGATTTTACCTTGGCCGTCATGCGATCCCAGTCAAGAAGCAGATAGAATGCCACAATGGGCACGATCATTGCAATTACAATCACATTGAAAATTGACGCCGCGGTGCTCAATGCCGTGTCCAGAAACCGGGTGCCCTTGTCCTGAATGACGTCCCCGGCGGCCGCCAGAGACTTCCGCAAAATTGAGCTTTCATTAACCAGATCGGGAAAGCGCTCCCCGAGAAACAGCATGACTCCGGAGAAAATTTCCGGTGCGGCATTGAAGAGATTAAGTGTTTGCTCAATCAGTGTCGGGAATATCAGCATGACCAGGACAGCAAACAGCAATATCGCCAATAACGTGATAATGCATACCGACAGAACCCTGGAGCAGCCCATGGCCTCCAATCGGTCCGCAACCGGGTCCAGAAAATAGGCAATGGCACCGCCAAGAATGAATGGAAGGATGATATCACCCAGAAACCACATTAGCAGCAGAAATGCCAGGCTTGCGGCTCCCCAATATTGAATTTGCGTTTTTACCGGAAGCGACATGCTTGTCTCCGAAGTGCGATTTGCTCCTGTGAAGCCGCCGGATATCTCCCGCGGGCGCAGGTTCAATGAATGCTTGTGTGATTCTAAATGGTGCAATAAATGACTTGATGCAATCCCCAGCATGAGGTTCACGCAATGCGTTTGTCCAGATATTTTATGCCGATACTTAAAGAGATTCCCGCCGATGCCCAGATCGCATCGCACCGTCTCATGCTTCGGGCGGGCATGATAAAGCAGTCCAGCGCGGGAATTTATTCCTGGCTTCCTCTGGGCTTCAAGGTTTTGCGCAGACTGGAAAGAATCGTTCACGAAGAGCAAATGCGAGCGGGCCACATTCCAATGCTCATGCCAACATTGCAGTCCGCCGAGCTTTGGAAGGAGTCGGACCGCTATGACGCATATGGTCCGGAGATGCTTAGAATCACCGATCGCAACGGGCGAGATATGCTGTATGGCCCGACAAACGAGGAACTGATTACCGATATATTCAGAACGCATGTGGCATCGTATCGGGATCTGCCGCTGACGCTGTATCACATTCAGTGGAAATTTCGCGATGAAATCCGTCCGCGTTTCGGGGTTATGCGGGGCCGGGAATTTTACATGAAGGATGGGTACAATTTTGATCTCACCAGAGAGGATGCGCTTCATTCCTATAACAGGCATCTGGTAAGCTATCTTCGCACCTATGAGAGAATGGGTCTGCAAGCCATTCCAATGCGAGCTGAAAGCGGTCCCATTGGCGGCAATAACACGCATGAATTTCTTGTTTTGGCAGACACGGGCGAATCGGGTGTTTTCTATGACAGCGCAATCACGGACCTCAAATTCGGCGGCCGGGAAATAGATTATCGGGATGCCTTGCAATGTCAGGCGGTGATGGAGGAATTCACCAGCCGCTACGCGCGGACGGACGATACTCATGATCAAGAGGTTTTTGAAAGGCAGGTGCCGGAGGAACGCCGTCGGGCGGCGCGTGGCATAGAAGTGGGTCAAATATTCTACTTCGGAACAAAATATTCCGAGCCGATGGGGGCGATGGTCCAGGGGCCCGACGGCAGGCAGGTGCCTGTTCACATGGGAAGCCATGGCATTGGAGTTAGTCGCCTCGCGGGTGCCGTTATCGAGGCATGCCATGATGAAAAAGGCATTGTCTGGCCCGAAAATGTGGCGCCTTTTCATGCGGGGATTGTGAACCTCAGGCAGGGAGATGGCCAGGTGGACAGGGTTTGCGAAAAAATATACGATTCCATTCGGGCGCTTGGGCTGGAGCCGTTTTACGATGATACCGAAGAGCGGGCGGGCGGCAAGTTTGCCACGATGGATCTGATTGGACTGCCGTGGCGAATTACCGTTGGTCCAAGAGGCCTGAAAAACGGAGTGGTTGAATTGACCCGCCGCAAAACCGGTGAATCCGAGGAACTTTCCCCAGAGCGAGCCGTTGCGAGAATTTCGGAAATTTACGGTGTCAGGGAAAATGGCCGCAATTGCGTTCCTTGACATGTCATGGAATTCCACCTCTGATCAAGGCTGGAGATTTCCCGATGCCGGCCCGCAAAACCGGCGATTTTAGAGACTTCAGCAATCCCGAGGATAATCGTGACCCCGAATTCAAAGAGCTCTCCACCGCCATTTGCGGCATTCGAATGGATGATTGCATGGCGGTATTTAAGGGCAAGAAGATCCCATGGCGGCATATCCGTGATGACATGGATCAGCCTGATTGGGATAACGCTTGCAGTGTTTGCGCTGATTGTGACGCTGGCGGTCCGATCTGGTTTCAGGGCTGAATTCGTCGACACCATACTGGGCGCAAATGCGCATGCCACGGTTTACAGCGTCGGGCAGATCAATCCGGAAACCGGACGCGTGGACAGAACCATCGGCAATTATGATGCCGCCGCCGAGAATTTGCGGAAAGTTGAAGGCGTGATTCGCGTGGCGCCTCTTGTCAAGGGTCAGGTGATGGCCAATGCCAATCAAAGGAGTGCCGGTGTCGAGGTTTTTGGAATCACGCTGGAGAATCTTAAAACGCTGCCGAGAATTGCCGACCCGGAGATGTCGCGGGGCGACATTGATGATTTTCGGGAAGGTGTGGCTATAGGGTCCGGTGTGGCGCGAGCGCTGGGCGTTAACTTGGGAGATCAGGTCAGTCTTATATCGCCCAACGGCATTCAGACGGCCTTTGGCACCTCGCCCAGGATAAACACTTATGAAGTGGTCTATATATTTACCGCCGGCCGCTACAATATAGATCGCGTCAGAGCCTATCTGCCTTTTTCGGAGGCGCAGGTTTTTTTCAACCGCGAAGATCGGGCGGATGAACTTGAGGTGATGGTGTCCAATCCGGAAACCGTCGACAGTCTTTCCATTGAATTGATGGCGGCGACGGAAGACCACATGCGGGTTTGGAGCTGGAAAGACGCCAGCGGCGGCTATCTGCACGCCCTGGAGGTGGAAGACAACGTGATGTTCGTAATCATGTCCGTACTTGTTCTCATTGCTTCAATGAATATTGTCAGCGGATTGATAATGCTGGTTAAAAACAAGGGGCGAGACATCGGCATCCTAAGGACAATTGGGTTGTCGGAAGGCGCGGTGCTGAGGGTGTTTTTCATTTGCGGCGCATTTACGGGAATTATTGGAACCGCATGCGGAACGCTGCTGGGATGTCTTGCCGCTCTCAATCTGGAATCGGTTTTTTTGGTGCTGGACCATCTTGGCGGGCAACCCGTATGGAATCCGGATGTTCGTCCCATTGCGCGGCTGCCCTCCAATTTGGAGCTGGGCGATGTTGCACTGTCGGTTGCGCTCTCCCTCGGCCTGAGCTTTACCGTAACGTATTTTCCCGCCAGGCGGGCGGCAAAGTTAAATCCGGTGGAGGCTTTGCGTCGTGAATAGCTTCGCCCTGATTCTCGAGGACGTTTATAAAACCTACAGCCCCGGCATGGCGAATGAGGTTGGTGTGCTGAAAGGCGCCCATCTCGAAGTTGCCGCAGGTGAAACGGTGGCTCTTGTTGGTCCGTCCGGTGCCGGAAAATCAACCCTGCTACAAATTGCCGGCCTTCTTGACACGCCCGATACGGGCCGGATCGCAATCGGCGGCAATGACATGACTGGCGCATCCGATCGCAAGCGGACAATTGCGAGAAGGCGGGAGGTGGGTTTTGTATACCAGTTTCACCATTTGCTTCCGGAATTTACCGCTTTGGAAAACATAACGCTGCCGCAATATGCAAATGGTGTTGCGCGTTGTTCGGCCAAACGACGCGCAAGGGAACTATTGGACCGTGTCGGGCTTTCAGACCGCGAGCAACATCAGCCAGCGGACATGTCGGGTGGTGAACAGCAGAGGGTGGCATTTTGCAGGGCGCTTGCAAACAAGCCCGATATTCTGCTGGCTGATGAACCGACCGGAAATCTGGATCCGGCGAACTCAAATCAGGTTTTTGAAGCTCTGAAAGGTCTTGTGCGAGATGAGGGGCTGGCTGCGGTAATAGCGACTCACAATATGGACATGGCCGCAAAAATGGACAGGATAGTGAAACTGGAAAATGGCAAAGTGCTTGCATTCGAAATGTGAATCATGAAGGATTTCATCAATTTCGATCTCTCCGACATCTGCCGCTTCAATTCGCATGTGGCAACTCTGGCGCATATGCAAAATTGGCGTATTATATTGTTAACATGTAAATAATACCGTATTATTTATGATCGCATTTGAACGAACCCGGACTTTGACTTTGGCGAGGCGCTTGGGCGAGAAGCCTCGGCAACTGATCATCGTGACTGGACCACGTCAAATGGGCAAGACCACAGTGGTATTGCAAGTGCTTAATAAAATGGATCGACCTTGCCACTACCTCTCTGTCGACAAACCAGATCCCGGTATCCTTTCCCCTTTCCCGGCCCCGGGCGGTTTGGCTGCTTAATTTTGGGATCGGGCGAATGTACTGCTCAACGGTCCAAGAGACACGGATTGGCTGGTTCGAGTTTGGGAACTGGCACGGATGGCCACCGATCGGTCCGATCGGGGCTCTGTTCTGGCAATTGACAGATTCGGAAAATCCCGAACTGGTCAGAGACAGTCAAGGGACTTTGGCACGAGGATCGTCGGCATGATCGAGCACTCCATGTAATTCTGCCGGGTTCGGCACCATTGCTGTTGCAGCAAGGGATGAGCGAAAGCCTTGCGGGAAGGTTTGAGACTACCTGAAAATGCGATATATTGACTTGAAGCGGCAATCCATGAAAAAGCCCTGTTTTTGCGATTAAACAAGCTGTTTCCTTTTTCGGCTTGCGCGGCGGCCGGCGCAACCTGCAGTTGATCTCCCCTTTGCCTTTGCGGCGGTTTCAACGGCCTTTTCCACAGTGGATTGCCTTGCCATGGGGTCGTTATGGATTGCAAGATCAACCGCTTCCAGTCTCCTAATCTCGTCGCGCAATTGCGCGGCTTCCTCAAAGTCCAGATTTTCCGCCGCCTTCATCATTTGAGATCGTAGCGCGTCGAGGTGAGCCTGCAAGTTGGCGCCAGCCATGGGTTTCTCAACCGTGGCCGTCACCCTGTTCATATCGGCGTCCCCTTCATAAAGCCCGGCCAGAATATCCTCGACATTCTTTTTGATTGTTTCAGGCGTTATTCCATGTTTTGAATTGTACATGATCTGCCTGTCGCGACGCCTGTTGGTTTCACTTATGGCGCGTTCCATGGATCCGGTAATTTTGTCTGCATACATTATCACTCGACCTTCGGCGTTTCTTGCCGCGCGGCCAATTGTCTGTATCATTGAGGTTTCAGAACGCAAAAATCCTTCCTTGTCGGCATCGAGTATTGCGACCAGGCCGCATTCAGGTATGTCGAGTCCCTCGCGCAGCAGATTGATCCCCACCAGCACATCAAAGACGCCAAGTCTAAGATCGCGAAGAATCTCAATTCTCTCAATGGTGTCTATATCCGAATGCATGTAGCGAACGCGCATTCCCTGCTCATGAAGGTATTCGGTTAGATCCTCGGCCATCCGCTTCGTAAGAGTTGTCACAAGCGTCCTGCAACCCGCATTTGCAACTGCGGTTGCCTCTTCAAGCAGATCGTCCACCTGCATGCTTACAGGGCGGATTTCAACCTCGGGATCAACAAGCCCGGTGGGACGGATTACCTGTTCGGTGAAAACGCCACCCGTCTGATCCAGTTCCCATTTTGCCGGGGTGGCCGAGACAAAAATGGATTGCGGCCGCATGGCGTCCCATTCCTCAAATTTAAGAGGACGGTTGTCCATGCATGAGGGCAGGCGGAATCCGTGTTCGGAAAGTGTGGACTTGCGCCGGTGGTCGCCTTTGTACATTGCTCTCAGCTGTGGAATGGAAACATGTGATTCATCTGTAAAGACAATGGCATTGTCCGGTATGAATTCAAAAAGCGTGGGCGGTGGCTCACCGGTGTTTCTACCGGTAAGATAGCGCGAATAATTCTCAATGCCGTTGCATACTCCCGTCGCCTCAAGCATCTCCAAATCGAAATTGGTCCGCTGCTCCAATCTTTGAGCCTCGAGAAGCCTGTTTTCCCTTTCCAGCTGTTTAAGACGCTGCCGAAGTTCCCTTTTAATGTTGACAATGGCCTGTTGCATTGTGGGTCTTGGCGTCACGTAGTGTGAATTTGCATAGACTCTGATGCGTTCCAGCTTGTCGGTTTTTTCCCCTGTAAGCGGATCGAATTCGGTGATCGATTCCAGTTCGTCTCCAAAAAAGCTTAATTTCCAGGCGCGGTCTTCAAGGTGCGCGGGCCATAGCTCCAGGATGTCTCCACGCACTCTGAATGTTCCGCGCTGGAATGCCTGATCGTTTCTGCGATATTGCTGCACAACAAGATCGGAGATAATCTGGCGCTGGTCGTATTGACTGTTTTCAATGAGATCCTGGGTCATTGCGCTGTAGGTTTCGACCGAGCCGATTCCGTATATGCATGATACGGACGCGACAATGATGACGTCGTCTCTTTCCATCAAGGCTCGCGTGGCTGAATGACGCATGCGGTCGATTTGCTCATTAATTTGGGCGTCTTTCTCGATATAGGTGTCCGAACTGGGAACATATGCTTCAGGCTGATAGTAGTCATAGTAGCTGACGAAGTACTCCACCGAGTTTTCGGGAAAAAAACCCCTGAATTCTCCATATAGCTGGGCCGCGAGCGTTTTGTTGTGTGCGAGTATGATGGCGGGGCGCTGCGTTTCCTCAATGACCTTGGCCATTGTATATGTCTTTCCGGTTCCCGTTGCGCCTAAAAGAACCTGATCGCGTTCGCCATTGCCTATGCCCTGGGAAAGTTCGGCAATGGCGGTGGGCTGATCTCCGGCCGGATCAAAATCCGTTGACATCCTGAAACGCCTGCCGCCTTCGAATTTTTCCTTGCGCGGCAATTCGGCAGCTCGCAAATTGCTGATCGAAGGCATGGGAAAATCATTGTGAGAATAGGGCATGCATGTTTCTTATATCTTCGAATTTGAATAAATTGCAATTCGTTCTTGATACGGCAGATATCAGCGCATCCTTGGAGCAGGTTATGTTCCCGCAAATGGACCGATAGCATAAAGCGGCAATTGCGGTCAAGTTAACGGCTTGTCAGCGCAAGAGGTTTTGTGCCGGGAAAGGGCGTCCAAAATTGCAAAAGACTGCAAATGGACGGTTAACAAAAACGGCAATCCTACCGGGTTTTTGGAAGATTTCCATGCGTTCACCTGGCAACCGCGTCCCTACTCACGTATACATTAGTGACATAGGATAAAATTCATTTAAAGAGGCGCAGTGGGCAACGGGGGTTTGGAGAAATCTGTCTGAACCCGGGGTTTTAACTTGGGAGGTGGTAAAATGATTGACGCGGCATCCCTTTACAGGATATTTTCAGAACATTTTGGATTGATAGTTCCTTTAATAATTGTTTTTACCATATGGGGCACAAGGTGGATTACACGTGTTGATTCAGATAGGGAGAATTTCAAGGAATTTATGAGGGAGATAAAAGAGGATGTAAAAGGAATGAGAGAGGATATAAAAAGAATATTTGAACGTCTTCCTCCACCAAAAGTGGTGGATTCGGCAAGTCCTCTGAAACTTACGGAATATGGCAGGAAAATTTCGGATTTAATTAACGCGCAGGAATGGGCAAAGACCTTTGTCGACGAACACGTTAAAGATTTCAAAGACAAGGAGGAATTTGAAATATATGACATAAGCAAAGATTTTGTCGAGAAGGAATCCGGTGAAGGTACAGATTTGGGTAGAAAAGTAAAGCGGGCAGCCTATGAAATGGGAACAACTGTGGACAAGGTTAGAACGGTACTGGCTGTTGAATTAAGGACGCATTGTTGAAACTGAAACATGGCGCCCAAACCTTTTAATTTTTCAGCCCCATGCCATTGCGTGTCAAGTATATAGTTCCCCAAAATTAGGGTGCTCGCAACGGATCCGAGATGTGGAACAACATAAAGTGCCAATGGAGAACCTGAATCTTTTAAAGATTTTGGCGGCCTGAATTCTCACGCGAGTTTTGAAGAGCGGCCACGCCGGGCAGTTCTCTCCCTTCCATCCATTCAAGAAAAGCCCCGCCGGCCGTTGAGATGTAATTGAAACCGTCCGCCGCACCCGCCTTGTTCAATGCGGCGGCGGTATCTCCGCCGCCCGCGACTGAAACAAGTTTTCCCGCTTTGCTAAGCATTGCGGCATGTTTTGAGGCGATTCGGGTTGCGGCATCGAAGGGTTTGATTTCAAAAGCTCCCAGCGGTCCGTTCCAGATAAGAGTTCCCGATTCATCAAGCGCGCGCGTTATGCGTTCCGTTGAAGCGGCTCCGATATCCAGTGCCATCATATCGGAGGGGATGTCATCTACACTGACGGTTTCATGCATGGCATCTTCTGAAAACCTGTCGGCAACAACAACATCGGATGGGAGGATGACCTCGCAACCGCTGTTGCATGCCGCGGTCATGATTTCACCGGCGATGTCGAGAAGGCGAGGTTCAAAAAGCGAATTTCCGACATCAAGTTTTAGCGCGGCGAGAAATGTGTTGGCCATGCCACCGCCTATGACCAGCTTGTCAACCCTGGATGCAAGATTCTTTAAAAGCCCTATTTTGGTTGAGATTTTTGAACCTCCAACAACTGCTAGAACGGGATGGGCAGCGGATCCAAGCGCGGCATCGAGAGCCTTCAGCTCGTCCTGCATCAGACGTCCGGCGCAGGCGGGCATCAGGCGTGCAAGAGCCTCCGTTGAGGCGTGCGCTCTATGGGCGGTCGAAAAGGCGTCGTTGCAGTAGATGTCGCCCAATCCCGCAAGCCGTCTGGCAAAATCCTTGTCGTTTGCTTCCTCACCGGGATGAAACCGGATGTTTTCCAGAAGCAGCGCATCGGCTTTATTTGATTCCTCCGTTAGCATTTCCGCACCTTCGAGGGTTTCAATAAACTGGATTTTTATGCCCAGACAGGCCTCCATATCCGGAATTAGCTTTCGCAGGGACATTTCATCTGAAATTTTCCCTCCCGGTCTGCCAAAATGCGAAATCAGCATTGGCTTGCCGCCCTTTGCAATGATATCGGCTACAGTACGCGAGATTCGATCAATCCGGGTGGTATCCGTAACGCGGCCCTTTTCAAGGGGAACATTCAAGTCCACGCGGGTAAGTACTATTTTGCCTTCCAATTTAATGTCATCCAAAGTAATTAAATTCATTCAATTCGCCTTTACCGGTAATTTGACGAAGACATGCCGCGACGGAACGAAATCGTCAACCTCTCATATTGGCATGGCGGGGCTTTATCGGTATTAAACCGTTGCATTGCAGAAGGCAGGAGAAACACATGGCCGAATTAAGGGATCCGGAAAACACCATTTTCATTGAGCTTAAGAACGGGGTGGTGGCAATAGAGCTGTTGACGGATGTAGCTCCGGGACATTGCGAGAGAATGAAGGTTCTGGCAAGAGCGGGCAGTTATGACAACGTTTGCTTCCACAGGGTAATTGACGGATTCATGGCCCAGACTGGCGATGTAAAAAACGGCAATACCGAAAAAAACCTCAACATGGGGCTGGCGGGAACAGGCAAAAGCGACCTGCCGGATCTTAAGGCGGAATTCAGCAATGTTCCGCATGATCGCGGCACATTGGCCGCGGCGCGTTCTCAGAATCCCAATAGCGCGAATTCGCAGTTCTTCATAAATTTCAGGGACAATCACTTTCTCAACCGGCAATATACCGTATATGGCAGAGTGATAGATGGAATGTCGCATGTGGATGAGATTGTCAGAGGAGAACCTCCCGCGAATCCGGACAGAATGATAAGCGTAAAGGTGGCGGCGGATGTTTCGTGATTTGATTTTCCTTTCTGGCAGGATTTTGCCCGGACTGACGGCCTTGTCAATTCTGGCGGGAGCATCCGCATATGCGAATGACAAGCCGGGACCATATCTGACAATCGATATCGAGGGGGAGGCCAATGGAAGGGTCGTCATAGATCTGGCATACGAGGCCGCTCCGAATCATGTGGAGCAGATAATGGCTCTGGCAGGTGAAAACGCCTATGACGGAGTTGCGTTTCACAGAGTGATTGACGGGTTCATGGCGCAAACCGGCGACGTTCAATTTGGAAAAAGAGACGGCTACAATTCATCCAGAATAGGTTCCGGTGGCAGTGACAGGCCCGATATAAAGGCGGAATTTTCAAATATTCCCTTTGATCGCGGCGTTGTTGGCATGGCAAGGGCGCAACATCCCGACAGCGCCAACAGCCAGTTTTTCATCATGTTTGAAGATGGACATTTTCTGAACGGCCAATATACCGTGATCGGGCGCGTTTCCAGGGGCATGGAGGTTGTTGACGCGATAAAGCGCGGGCGCGGGCAAAATGGAATGGTGGGAAAAAATCCCGACATAATGTCCCGCGTGCAAGTCGAATGACGGGCCTGAAGTGACAACGGGTTACCAACCGTTAAACACATTAAAGTCCGTGGCGGAAGGCCTGTGGGTCATTGATGGTTCTCCCCTTGGTTCTTCGGGTTTTCCTCTTCCGACGCGTTCCGTTGCCGTTAGACTTAATTCGGGTGAATTATGGGTGCACTCTCCCGTTGCATATGAGGACGCATTGCATCGGGAACTTGACCAGATTGGTCCGGTTGGTCATTTTTTCATTCCGCATCGCTTCAACCGCAATGTTGTCGACGATTGGCGCACTTCGTTCCCGAATGCCCTGTTTTGGTCGGAAGCCAGAACTTCCGAAAAGTTTGCCAATGAAGGAGCAGATGCCGGCTTTGAGAATATATTAAATCCCGATGCAAAAAGGCGGCAATGGGACGGGCAAATGCATCAACTCGCCATTCGCAACGGACGAGGGCATATTGGGATGGCTTTTTTTCATGTTGAAAGCAGGTCTCTGATTCTGTCTGATTTGATCATGGCAATTGAAACGGCGAAAATTCCCGTAAAATACAGGCCGTGGGCGTGGATTTGCGGAATCGACGACAGCGATGGAAGGATGCCTCCCTCGCTTCGATGGTCCATTCGAGACAAAAACGCTTTTTCCGAAGACATCGAGACACTGATTTCATGGAGGCCAAGACGTGTAATCATTTCCCATGGACGCTGGTATGGAGAAAACGGCCGGGGAGAGCTCGAGCGGGCGTTTCGCCGTTATCTGCATTCGCACCGGTGGGAAAAGGCCTACGAGCGGATGCGTGGCCAAAGGAAATGACAAAAAATGGCGATGCCGGTAAATTTGCCGTGAACACTGGTGTCAATGCCCGTTTGCTGCCGCGTTAATATCTGGCATAAACGCAAGTGGACGGTCTGATGCGGCATATCACATTAATGGCGGCGCTGTTTGCTCTCTTGAGCGTAACGGCATTTGCAGAGCCCAAATTCTGGAAACATGAATGGCCCAAAACGGATTTTTCAACATCCTCGATTTCCGGTTGGGCCGAAATCCTGTCGGGGGGACCGCCAAAAGACGGGATACCGGCAATACTCGCCCCGTCATTTCATCCCGCCAGCGAAGAAACCGAAATATCCGGAAACGAGCCCGTTCCGACGCTGGAGATAAACGGTTCCCCTTTTAGGTTAAGCTCTCGGAACTCACGGTGACTCGACGATGATCTCGGGTAAACCCAACTGAAGTGCCACTTCTTCGGTTTCGGCCCAGTGGTTACCAGGCAAGCGGCCCACAACATCAGCAAACACCCTGACAAATGCCGCTCTTCCAGCATCAGCATCGAGAGCGTCGGCTCGATCAGGAGTGAGGAGCGCGCGAATGTCGCCCAAAAGGTTTTGCCGTGCGAACTTTGCAAGCATCCGCCGCTCTGCTTCCGCCCGCGAAATGGCCCGCCCCTGCCGATCGAGATATTGGACGAACAGTTCTACAACCCGATCAATATCAAGATCGGGAAGCGCATTCAGAGCATGGTAGAGATCGAAAAGGTCACGCCCCTTGTCACGCTGCAGCAAGGCGCGAAGCTTCGCCGCCAGAAGCTCTTCAGCGGAGAAAGACGCTATGGTCGCGTCCCCCGTGAACCACGGGTTTTTCACAGCGTAGGGGATCAAGGCCGGTCGGTTGAAGGCTTCGATCTCTGTGAGGTTGATCTCGATTTTAAGCCGGATCCGCGCTTCGGGATCATCCTCGGCCAGCACATGAAAGCGAAGCTTCGAAGCATCCGGGCTTGCCGCATAACTGGCTTTTCCCAGCCATGGCTCCAATACTTCCCGCATGGCATCCAGGATCGGGCCAATCGGTCCCGCCGTTGTCCGTACGAGGTCGATGTGTTCCGAATATCGCAGCGGTTCAGGAAAAACGATCTTGTTCAGAGCGGCGCCTCCACGGAATCTCAGTTCCGCGCCCAGGAAATCGTGATTGAAGATCTCGACCAGCGCCCGCGAGATGATCAAGTCCTGCTCGACCTGACGCGGCTCGGCCCATGGTGCCGTGAGGCTCCAAGCCGTGATGTTTGTCTCGGGGATCACTGTTCGTCGAGTTCGATTGGGCGGCGGACAATGACATTCCAGCGTGAACTGCGTTTTCGCTCTTCACTGAAGGTGGTGGTTTTCGCTTCACGCGGCTCGAGTTCAACCCATTGCGCAGCGACGTTGTGAAGGCGCTTCGCAAGACAGGCCGAAATCTCCTCTTGGCCGAGAAAGTCGAGCAAATAGCCGAGACGCTGAATGACAGAGCGCTCGAATTTCGGCGCCAGCGAGTCCAGTTGCGCTGGATCGATCTGGACGGAAAGCTCATGAAGCACACTGGCTGCATGACTGATGCCGCCACTGGCCTGCGGATAGCGCATCAGATCCAGAGCGGTTAGCGCTGGCGAAGATATTCGCATCGAACCGGTATCGGTCTTTCTTCGTTCAACCGCATCTTCAACCCCTTCCATATCCCTGCGGAAATGGAAGGC
The DNA here is from genome assembly GCA_026709325.1 of Roseovarius sp. GTDB lineage: Bacteria > Pseudomonadota > Alphaproteobacteria > Rhodobacterales > Rhodobacteraceae > JAPOTF01. The sequence continues at coordinate 10,069 of JAPOTF010000188.1, read as the reverse complement.
GAGCCTGGAACGTCCGGCTCGAATGGGTTTCCACTGCCGATCGGTGACGATCTGAAATTCCATCACTGCCTGATGCGTCGCCCCATGAAGTTCCGCCGCCTTCAGGAGCGCTACATAGTAAGGCTGCCCAGCATCCCTCATCATTGCATCAATGTACCAGCTTGGCGGAGGCGCCCCCCATTTCAGATACCGCGTGGGCGTGATGACGTAAAAGCCCCGACGCGGCGCGAAAACATGCCCGCGCTTCTTCAGGCGCGCGGCGGAGTCGAGGAACGCGCCGTGGCTGACTCCCAGCGCTTCCATTGCATCCTCGCGAGTAAATGTGGTGCTTCCGATTGATGCCAGTTCTTCGACATAGGCAGCCAAGGTAGTGATGCGTTGAGGTATCATATGGCAATATCCGCTCTATCAGCCGACTTTTTAATATGATGCCAACGTGGAAACAAGTTTAAAATAGCCAACTCCGCACATGGAACGGAGTTTGGCATGCGATTATGGAAGTGGCGCGTAATGATGATTGATGATGGCAACCGGATGATCTCGGAGATCCTTTCCGAATCGAGGCATGATGAAGAACCCAAGGCTTATCCGAAGACATCGAGACACTGATTTCATGGAGGCCAAGACGTGTAATCATTTCCCATGGACGCTGGTATGGAGAAAACGGCCGGGGAGAGCTCGAGCGGGCGTTTCGCCGTTATCTGCATTCGCACCGGTGGGAAAAGGCCTACGAGCGGATGCGTGGCCAAAGGAAATGACAAAAAATGGCGATGCCGGTAAATTTGCCGTGAACACTGGTGTCAATGCCCGTTTGCTGCCGCGTTAATATCTGGCATAAACGCAAGTGGACGGTCTGATGCGGCATATCACATTAATGGCGGCGCTGTTTGCTCTCTTGAGCGTAACGGCATTTGCAGAGCCCAAATTCTGGAAACATGAATGGCCCAAAACGGATTTTTCAACATCCTCGATTTCCGGTTGGGCCGAAATCCTGTCGGGGGGACCGCCAAAAGACGGGATACCGGCAATACTCGCCCCGTCATTTCATCCCGCCAGTGAAGAAACCGAAATATCCGGAAACGAGCCCGTTCTGACGCTGGAGATAAACGGTTCCCCTCGCGCATATCCAATCCGCTACCTGATGTGGCATGAAATTGTGAACGATCAAATTGGCAATGTGCCAATCGCGGTTACATACTGTCCTCTGTGCAATTCCGGCATTGTGTTCGAGAGGGAAGGCGAGCATGGCGTGCTGAGTTTTGGCGTCAGTGGAAAATTGCGCAATTCCGATATGGTGATGTATGACCATCAGACTGAAAGCTGGTGGCAGCAGGCCATCGGAGTGGCGATAGTCGGAGAATTGACCGGCGTGGAGCTTGTCCAGCTGCCTGCATGGATGGAAAGCTGGGACCAGTATCGCAAACGAAATCCTGAAGGTCTTGTAATGTCGCGTCCGGGCGAGTCCCGGCCATATGGGTCAAATCCATATGGGGGATATGATAGCAGCGACAGGCCGTTTCTGTATAATGGCGAAAATCCGCCTCATGGAGTCCATCCGCTGGCAAGGGTTGTTCGGGTGGGCGATCGAGCCTGGCAGTTTGAAAGAGTGCGCAACGAGGGCTTCATTGAGGAAGACGACGTTGTGATAACCTGGGAAGCCGGCCAGTCTTCGGCTCTTGACGAGCGGATTATATCGGCGGGGCGCGATGTCGGCACCATCAGGGTGCGCGATAGAGAAGGCAATGATGTCGCGCATGACGTGCTGTTCGCTTTTGCGTTTCATGCCTTTTGGCCAGATGGCAAGTGGATGTTTGGCAGTTGAAAATATCGACTTTGTCGACTGTATGGGCGTTTCCGGTTTTTTACCCGTCCTCTGCGGGACTGGGCGGATTTGGTACCGCCAGGTATTTGGCAGACGGAATTTTTTGAAGTCCCCTGAGAAAAAGCGTGCCTCGGTCTTTTTCATCAAGATTGCCGATTGCGTTTTTGACGGCTTCTTGAATGGCGGCGGAGTTTTGGGAAGGCGCCGAAATGTATGGAAGGGCAGGGGTGGGGTCAGTTGACGCCACTGCCTTCAGTCGCTTTGAAAACCCGTCATATCGGAGCATCATCTTCCAGCTTATTATATCGACACAGGCGATATCGGCCCTTTTGCTGGCAACGGCAAGTGCCGACAGGACATGCATTCCCGTACGTAACGTTCTGGAAAACGCAAATCCCCTTTCGAGCGCAAAATTGAATGGAGCGGCCCAGCCACTTTGGGACAGAGGTTCGTTGTAAGCCAGCCTGGCCTTGAGGAATTCCTCCGGGCTTTGACGCTGATCGCTATTTCGGACCACAAATACGCTGTAATAGTATCCGGGCGGGCAATTCCGCAATCCGTGATCGGGGGTGCCTATAATCGAGACTTTCCCGTGTAGTTTTGCTCGATATGGATAACCGCATGTTTGCGAAAACAGAAGATCCCGGGAAAGCCAGTGATTCCATATGTCGCCGCACCGAGTCAGATTTTGTGGTCCGTATCCCAATTCGTTGCGTATCAGTTTCCAGAGTCGATCATTGGCAGCACTTGTTTCCGCGCGATCATACATTGGAAGGCTGACAATCATTCGCCGTTCATGACCCTCTTGCGGGCAAGCGCGCTGTCTCTATCGCTTATCCCCAAAAGACTTGAGGCGAGGCGAATAAGCGAATCCTCATGGGCGTCGCGTTCTCCATCGGCAAGCGCGACCTTCCAGAGCGCCTCCAATATGGCGGTTCGCTCCTCGTATGGTACGGCGTCTTTTACCGCGCGGGTAAACCGAACGGTGTCAGGTGCTTCCGACTCAAATGTCTCGGCACGTGTGCGAAGCGTGTCCGCGTCGATTTGACCGAGACCGTATCTGGCGGTGATTATTCTATCGATATGATGTTTTTCCTCTTGGGTGTAATACCCGTCGGCTCTCGCAAGGCGAACCAGTAGTGCCGTTAAAGCAAGACGCGCGTCTGCATCGTCAAGCGGCTTGGGGTCCGGTGCCAAAAAGGATTTAAGAAAATCTGCAAACATGATGATGCATATAGGGGTTTTTGACGGCGGTGGCCAACGGTAAATTTAAGGGTTTAACCGGATCGGAGCGGGGAGATCGTCAAACCAGCCTTGAACATAAAATGGCCGCACGTATGAAATCGGCAAAAAGAGGGTGCGGCTGGAATGGCTTTGATTTCAGTTCGGGATGAAACTGCACCCCTACATACCATGGGTGATCCTTCAACTCGATGATTTCAGGAAGTCGTCCGTCAGGGGACATGCCGGAGAAGCAGATTCCCAGTTTCTCAAGTTTTTCAATGTATCTCTTGTCAACTTCGTAGCGATGCCGATGCCGCTCGTCAATCTCGCGCGTGCCATATATTTCGGCCACTTTTGAGCCATCTTTGAGAATGGCGTCATATGCACCCAGCCTCATTGTGCCCCCCTTGTTGTCGGCTGGCTTGCGAGTAACCTTTTCATTTCCCTGAATCCACTCTTTTAAATGGTATACAACAGGCGTGAAGCGGGTATCTCCCCTTTCGATATCAAACTCTTCCGAACCCGCGTCGGGAATGCCCGCAAGATTGCGCGCGGCCTCGATGACCGCCATCTGCATTCCAAGACAAATGCCCAGATAGGGAATTTTCATCTCGCGGGCGAATTGGGCCGCCTTGATTTTTCCCTTGGTCCCGCGCTCTCCAAAACCGCCGGGGACAAGAATGGCGTCATACCCTTCAAGATGGGGGCCGATCTCCTTCTCTTCGAATATTTCCGCATCGATCCATTTCACGTTAACCTTGACTCGATTTGCCATCCCGCCATGCGAGAGCGCTTCGATAATTGACTTGTAGGCGTCTTCAAGGCTGGTGTATTTGCCAACGATGGCAACATTTACCTCGCCGTCTGTATTGCTGATTCGGTCAACCACGTCGTTCCATTTTTCCATGTCTGGACGGGGAGCCGGTGAAATTTCGAAAGCATCCAGCACCGCCTGATCCAGTCCTTCATTATGGTAGGCAAGCGGCGCTTCATAAATTGAATTAAGGTTGTAGGCGGCAATTACGGCTTCTTTTCGGACATTGCAAAACTGGGCGATTTTTTCCCGTTCCTTTTCCGGTATCCGTTTTTCGGATCTGCAAACAAGAATATCGGGGGCTATTCCAATCGACTGCATTTCCTTTACGGAATGCTGTGTGGGCTTTGTTTTAAGTTCTCCGCTGCTGGCCAGATATGGCAATAACGTGAGGTGCATGAAAATGCACTGACCGCGGGGACGGTCATGGCAATACTGTCTTATGGCCTCAAAAAATGGCAATCCCTCAATATCACCCACAGTGCCGCCAATTTCGCAAAGCATGAAATCCACCTCATCATCACCAATTCCAATGAAATCCTTGATTTCATCGGTAACATGGGGAATCACCTGAATGGTTTTTCCGAGGTAGTCGCCTCGCCGCTCCTTTTCGAGGACATTTGAATATATGCGGCCCGATGAAACGGAATCGGTCATTTTTGCCGGGACGCCGGTAAATCTCTCGTAATGGCCAAGATCGAGATCTGTCTCGGCACCATCATCAGTTACAAAAACCTCTCCATGTTCGAATGGTGACATTGTGCCGGGGTCAACATTCAGATAGGGGTCAAGCTTTCTCAACCGAACGGAAAAGCCGCGCGCCTGCAATAAAGCGCCCAGTGCGGCGGATGCGAGTCCCTTGCCAAGTGACGAGACAACGCCACCGGTAATGAAAATATATCTTGCCATGTGCAGCTATGCCCCGCGATTTGCGCCTGTCGATTTGGCAACCGCAAACTTTTATTGTCTACAAGTCACGGGACCTGAAACATACAGCATTTACCGGATTTGCGCAAGAGTTTCTCAATATAATGTTGAAAAGCGTTTTTGCCGGCGGATTTTGCGTTTAATCCGCAGTGGGTGTTAGAGGCGCATTGTCATCAGCGGAAGGGGGAAGCAGACCATCTCCCGCATCGGGCAGATCGGATACGTCGCTTTCCACCTTGGCGGGGCTGTCAACTATTCGGTCAAGTACCGATGCGCCGGAAGAATTTTGCGCGGCTATCACAGTCAGAATCAGCGATGTTGCAAACAGGCCAATTCCAAGCGCCCAGGTCGCCTTGCCCAAAGCCGTGGCGGCGGAGCGGCCGGTCATGACATTCCCTCCTCCACCGATTCCAAGGCCGCCGCCTTCCGACCTCTGCATTAGCACGATGCCAATGAGTGACAAAGTCAAAAGAAGATGAATCAGTAGGACAACATTCTGCATGTGGCAAATCCCCAAGTGAACCTGGACAGATGTTATCTATGCAATGCAGTGCAGTCCTGCAACCGTTTTTCGACGGGTGTTTTATTTGATTGCCCGGAATTTTCGAAATTTTCCATGCTCAATGCCGATTTTACGCTGTTTGAATTTCTATAGATGGTCATGCCGCAGATGTTGTTGCGCTTTTGTTTGTGCATGCGCGGTTGCATAAATTTGTTTCCACGCAACAAATCGGATTTCCGGCACCATGGTTAGATACCGCAAAAAGATCCCCAAATTTAATACTTGCCAACATTGTTGTCGGATTCGCCATGCAGATATTGGCATAGTGAAGCTGGCGACGCACTGAATATCCAGACTGTTTTAAAGCTCAGGCAAATAATTCGTGGACAAGCCGTGATTCAAGCACGTGGATCATCAAATCTGGCGTTAGGATCGATATGTGCATCATCTATTTCTTTTTGCGGTATGCCATCAGACTTGTCCTCCGACACCTTCAAATTTTGGAACAAATGAAGATGTCTTCCGAAAAACGCTTTGCTTTATGATTAGGTATTGTTGATTTAAAGGACTTATCTTAGGCCAAAACACGCTCATGCGTCGTTCCACGGGTCAATCACGTCGATGTCCGCATCCGCGAAGTCCCGCATGTTGCGCGTGACAACCGCCATGTCGCGCGAGCGGGCAATGGCCGCAATCTGGCATTCGGCTTCCGGCATCTGTCGTCCCATCGCCCGCCGGGCGGCGGCGATCTCCGCATAAGCGGATGCGGCTGCGCTGTCGAAGGGAAGATTGCGGTTGGCGAATCCGGTGCGAAGCATCCGTTCCAGTCCTTGCGCCAGTCCGTCGCGTCGTCTGCCCGGCCGCATGATCGCGAGTCCATAGCGCAATTCCGCCTCGCTGACCGCGGTGAGATGCAGACTCGATGTCGACCGTTCGCGCGCCGACCCATGAGGCGATCGCGGCACTGGGTATGGGCCGCATCAGCTCGGACAGCACATTCGTGTCAAAGAACGGCACTGCCGCCACCTCAATCGAACCGTGGCGGTTCGCGCATCGGCCCGCGCGGTGGCAGTTTGAGTTCCACGCCGCCGTAGGGCGCGAAGCACTCGTGGATGAAAGCGACCAGATTCTCCGGCTCGGCTGACCGCCGTGCGCAGAATCAGCCTGGCCTGCTCTTCCATCGAATGGCCATTGCCCACCACTCGCATGCAAAGCCGGGACTTTAAGTCGTCGTCCAGATTGCGGATGGTGATGCTCGCCATGTCCTCCTCCGTCCTATCAGCACAAGCTCTACTTAGTGATTGCGATGCAATAAAGATGCCGCCTGTGGTTCTCTACGAATTCCAACTGTGCGCCAGACGGGTGTGCGTCGCCTCACGAAGCTGCATCAGAACCACTTCAGGACCTTATGCGTCAGTCGAGACCACCACCGCTTTTCCTCAATTGGAAGCCGTACGCCCGACCCGCTTTCGAAGGCTGCGGTCAGATCGCGCCGACCTTTATCAAACCAATTGCCCATATCTTCTTCTGGTGGTTTCGCCCACGCAATTCGGTTTTTTCTGATCCAGTAGTGGCTCCTGCATGGGAGCGTCCGTACTCCGATCGATGGTTCGATGCCAACACTCTGCCCATCGTAGATCAACCTTCTTGTCGCCAGATGCAATCCCCACCTCACTCAGTCCTCCGCACCCACATGGCATCGATGCACCAAGGTGTTGCATTTCATGCTGACGTACAGCGTTCCCGCTTGCAGGCCTGTCAAGCCTGCCGGGATTGTTTCGACGAAAACCGGTTTTACAATACCCGACTTAGCTTCCGTTTTGTTCGCCACTATCTACCCTCGAGCACGCACCGTGATTGTATCGGACTCAATTCGGTACACCATGCATCCGTAGGCATTTGCCCGGGCAGTTTGTTCACGAACTTTTTGCCAAGATTGCACCGCCAACCCGGCTTCGACGGCTGCCACATCCGGTAGCTCCAGCTTTCCGCATGTTTCCCGACCGGCGATGTTGACCTTGGGTATGGCCTTGCGCCACCCGTCGTCGTGTGCACGCCCGCGCAGTGATCACGCGTATTGACGCTCACTTGACCGTTTCTACGGATCAGCGAAATACCAACGTCAATAAAAGGGATTTACGGCTTCGGCCATGGCGGTGCAGGCAGTCTTCCGGCTCTCGTCGTTGTCCACGGCCACGAGTCCAAACGTTGTGTTTGCGCACATTTCTGCAGCGGTCTGCTTATGAATATCTTTCAAATGGCAGAGCACTTGTGGATGAATTTCCCGGTACGTTTCTTCAAGCCATCTTGCCTTCGGCTTGCCGATACAGTCCGGTGTTTGCAGTTCCCGGCATCCGGATGACATTCTTGTCTTCAATTTCATCGGCATCCCCCATCCGTGGATCTCCGCGACATCAGCCTTGTGACCAAGTTCGGCGACCCATGCCCCGACGCCGCCAAGGCCGACAATGGCAATCCTCTCTCCTTTGACGAGGTCCATTCATTGGACTTCGTCTTTGCTCCTCTCTCCCAGCATCGGGAACGTGTACGACCGTTCAACCTGGTTGTTGTCACCGCCGTGGAATGCGCAAAACCCTCTGTAGATTACCTGCATGTACGTTTTCAGTGCATCCCAAGCACTCAAGTAGTCTCCTTCATCCTTCTTTATGGAGATAGCGCATCTATCTTGGACGCCAGATTTCCTGGACACTCGGGCGAGGTCGGGGCATCGAATGAAGCCCGGTTTCCATCATATTTAGCCGTATATGCACAATAAGCTAATTATTGCTCGACGCAATAAGCTAATTATTGTACAACTCGATAAGCTAATAGATGATCGCCTAATTCATGGATTTTGACCAATATGGCCATACCTGCCGATAAACTTGCAAGCTCGCTGGAAGCGCTGGAAACTCTTCAACAAAAGGGAGTTGCGGCAATCCGGTCTGCTGAGCTGAGCCGAACGCACCGTGAGCGGCTGGTAAGTGCCGGCTTTCTCAAACGGGTGATAAAGGGTTGGTATATCGCCTCACGTCCCGATGAAACTCAAGGAGAAAGCACGGCTTGGTGCACTTCATTCTGGGGCTTCATGGCGCAATATCTGGCTACCCGGTTTGACGATCAATGGAGCCTGTCACCAGAGCAATCCCTCATTCTGCATTCTGGGAACTGCACAGTGCCGCGTCAGCTTCTTGTAAGAGCGCCGGGTGGACGAAATCGGATTACGGAATTTCCACATGACACATCCATTTTTGAAGTGCGCGCCAATATTGCGGATGGTGATGCACTCGCAATCATAGATGATTTGCGTATCTTCACAGTCGAAGCCGCGCTCATAGAAGTAAGCGACAGCTTTTTTGAAAATCATCCGACTGATGCACGAGCAATGCTTGCGACAATACCGGACGCGTCAGGATTATTGGCAAGATTGCTATCGGGAGGCCATACCCGTGCAGCCGGACGACTTGCAGGCGCTTTTCGCAGTATTGGAAATGACCGCATTGCAAACGAAATTCTAGGTGCAATGAAAGCGGCTTTGCATGAGGTCAGAGAGGCCGACCCTTTTCAACGTGTTTTATCAAGTTTTGATGCAGGGCGTGTTGTATCAGCTCACGTCAGACGCATCGAAATCATGTGGCGCGATATGCGTGAAACCATCATCGGACGACTACCAACGGTACGGCCTGTCCCGAATGATATTGACGCCTATCTTGAGACAGTAGACGCGATCTATGTCACCGACGCCTATCATTCCCTATCAATCGAAGGCTATCAGGTCAGCCGCGAACTTATTGAACGGGTGCGCAGCGGCGCATGGAATCCGGAAGCGAACAAGGAAGACCGCGAACATCGCAATGCACTGGCCGCGCGTGGCTACTGGCAGGCGTTTCAATCCGTCAAACAAACAATCCGAACCGTTCTTGAAGGTAAAAATCCCGGTGAAGCGGCAAGCGACGATCTCAGCATCTGGTATCGTGAATTATTCACTCCATCGGTGACAGCCGGTATTCTGGAAGCCCCACAGCTCGCCGGATATCGGAATGGGCCGGTTTACATCAGGCGGTCAATGCACGTCCCGCCGGGCGTGGAGGCCGCGCGTGATTGCATGCCAGTATTTTTTGATCTGCTGAGAGAGGAAAAAGACCCCGCAGTGAGAATCATCCTCGGACATTTCATCTTTGTCTATATTCACCCCTATTTTGACGGGAATGGCCGCACTGCAAGATTCCTGATGAATGTCATGATTGCAGCGGCTGGACTCCCGTGGACGGTCGTGCGCTTGGAACACCGCGAGACCTATATGATGGCGCTGGAAACAGCTAGCGTTAGCGGTGACATCAGGCCTTCTGCCGATCTGATTGGCAGAATTATTCAGGATACATTGGATACAGCCTCGGAAAGCTGACGATGAAAAAATGTATCTACTCACCCCTATTTTAAGGGATTGACTCTTTGATGTGTCATTTGATCATGTCGGAGGCGTTTCCCTTGAGGGCGATCTGGATGGCAACGAGGGGGTTGTAGCCGAGGGCTGCCATGGACAATTAGCTTGAGATACGGCACTAGTGCTCGGTTCAAAACATGGTGTTCCATTTTTTCCGGAAGCGTGACATTGTCCTCCCGCCGCCATCGCGAGCGGCCAGCAAAACGGGAGAGAGGCGGACGGGCGGGAAATCGACACGACGGGAAACCGGGCTGTCGGACGGGTCGCGGAGTCTCCGGAAGCGCTTTCTCGCGGAGGGCGTCGACGGTCTTCTGCGGGACGCCACGCGCCCTCCGG
>JAPOTF010000013.1 GCA_026709325.1 Roseovarius sp. | reverse complement strand
GCGGACCTTGATCTCGAACCTCGGGTCCCGGGAGACCTTGAACGTCTTCACCTGACGCGGCCTGAGGCCGTGGCGGCGAAGAATGTTGCGAACCGTTGTCGCGTCCATGCCGCCAATCTCCCCGGCCAGCGCCTTGAGAGTCCAGTGCCGGGCGTGTGCCGGCGGCGGCGACATCGCGAGGTCGACCGGCGCCTTCACCCTGTCCTCCGCAATCGGCTTCTTCCCGAAGAAGACCGTCGACGCCCTCCGCGAGAAAGCGCTTCCGGAGACTCCGCGACCCGTCCGACAGCCCGGTTTCCCGTCGTGTCGATTTCCCGCCCGTCCGCCTCTCTCCCGTTTTGCTGGCCGCTCGCGATGGCGGCGGGAGGACAATGTCACGCTTCCGGAAAAAATGGAACACCATGTTTTGAACCGAGCACTAGGCCGGTCGACCAGGAGCATCTCCTTGCCGCGAGCGGCACGGCCTCCAGGTCGACCGGGTTCTCCGGTCGCTCGCGTCCGGGAACCGAAAGACCCAGCGCAAATCCCTCAGGACCGGGAACCATCTCCGGCGGGCAGCAAGCCGTCGGGCCTGACCAGTAAAATCGCAATCACGGCGCCAAGCACAATTGCGTCGCGGTATGGAGAAACGCCATCGGGCAGGAAAGCCTGGGTCAGCACTTCCAGAAGTCCGACAACGAAGCCGCCAGCAACCGCGCCGCTCAGGCTGCCGAGGCCGCCGAGAACCGTAGCGATGAACGCCTTGAGCACGGGGAAAAACCCCATCACGGGATCAACCGAGCCACGTTGAGCCGTCCATATTACGGCAGCCACCCCCGCCAGAAGGCCGGAGACCGCAAAAGACACGGCAACCACGCGATTGGCCCTGACCCCAAGCATCCGCAGCATCTCGAAATCCTCCGCCGCCGCCCGCATCGCCATGCCGATTGAAGTGCGGCGCAGAACCAAAGTCAGAAGACTCAGAGAGGTCAGTGTCACAAGGATTGAAACGGTGGGCGCAACACCGATGTTCATACCAGCCAGCTGATAGGTTCCAGACCAGGATGCGGGAAAGGATATTGGCACGGGCCGCGCGGAAATGCCGTTTTGAAACAGAACCTTCAAGATCTCCGATACGGCGAAACTCGTGATCAGCAGGGATACAACGTCTGCCCCGCGCATCGCCCGAAACGCCGCGCGCTCCATCGCAAGCGCCATCATCAGCGCCGCGCCGATGCCCACGGTCAAGGCCGCAAGAGGCGGAAAACCGAACGCCATCGCAAGAAAGATCCCGTATCCACCGAAAGTCATGATCTCGCCATGGGCGAAATTTATCAGGCGGACGATGGAAAACACGATCGCAAGCCCAAGCGCCAGCATTGCATAAATGCCGCCAAGGCTAAGCGCATTGATAATTTGCTGAAGAAGGAGATCCATCGCTCAGGCCGCCAGGTATGCGGATTTTAGAATATCTTCACCCGTCAGATTGGCGGGCGCGCCCGCGGCTGCCACCTCTCCGTTGGCCAGAACCACGGCGTGGTCGGCAACTTCAAGGGCGAGCGCCGCGTTTTGCTCGACAAGCAGAATCGAGATGCCCTCATTCCGCAATTCCTCAATGATGGCGAAGACCGCGTCAACCATCTGCGGGGCAAGTCCCAATGACGGCTCGTCCATCAGAAGCAGACGCGGTTCACTCATGAGCGCACGCGCCACCGCCAGCATCTGCTGTTCTCCGCCGGACAGAAGCCCAGCCAATTGACGGCGTCGCTCGCCGAGAATCGGAAATCGCTCCATCAGGCTGACGCGTAGGGCGGCGGCGGTTTCAGGTGCACCCGCGGCCGATCCCGCGAGGATCAGGTTCTCTTCCACGGTTAGCGACGCAAAGATGCGCCGCCCCTCGGGCGAGATGGCCACGCCCGCGCGAATGATCGCATCAGGCGCAGCCGCGGTCATGTCCCGACCAAAGATCGATACCGTACCCGAGGTCACTGGAACCACGCCCGTGATTGCCATCACGGTGCTGGTCTTGCCGGCGCCATTGGCACCCAAAAGCGCGGTGATCCCCGCCATTGGCACCATCAGGTCAATGCCGCGAACGGCTCGCACCGGCCCATACCGTACATCAAGCGACTTTATATCGAGCGCGGTTTCCATCAGACTGACTCAGGGTGCTGGCAGGATTGCCAGATCGGCGGGCTGGCGCAGGATGAACTCTTTTTCGCCGGAGGCCGAGATGCGCGCCACGACAACGTCACGCAGCGGCATCCGGTCGGTTCCCGCAAAGGTAAAGTTTGACATAACGGCCTGACCGTTTTCCAAACCGGCCATGGCTTCGCTGACTGCCGCCGGATCCGTTGTGCCCGCGGCGGCCACGGCCTGTTCGATCATATGCGCGATGTCACAGCCATTTACATAGTAGTTGTTGTCAGGCTCGGTTCCGGTTGCCGCCTTGAAGCGGTCGACGAAATCGGCATAGGCCGAACCTTCATCCGGATAACCGCCCGAAGTGTGGATCACGCCGGAAACCACGTCGCCCAGACCGCGCACGGTGGGCGTATCCAGAACGTCGCCACCCATCACCTGCGTGTCCAAACCGGCACCGCGCAGCGCGCGAATGAAGGCGGGGAAGTCAGGCTCCCAGGCCCAGGTGACGATCAGATCCGGTGCGGTTTCCGCACCCTGAATAGTGGTAACAATGGCCGAAAAATCGGGCTGATTCAGGGAATAGTTGCTTTCACCCACGACATTGCCGCCAAGTGTGCTGAAGGCCGTGCCGAAATATTCCGGTCCGCCCAGGGTGTAGGCGCTGTCCGGCGATTTCACCAGCCAGACATTTTCAAAGCCCTGCTCGCGCGCATAGACCGCCAAAACGGCGGCCTGCTGGTTGTCGGCAGGGTAGCTGCCGAACACATGCGGACCAACCTGGGTCAGAACCGGTGCCGTTCCCGCGAAAGTCATGGTTGGGATCATGTCGGCCGCGGTGATCTGCGCGGCCGCGATGGTCGGATCCGCATCCGCCGAAGAGACGATGAACTCGGCGCCATCGTCGATCATTTCCTGAACAACCTGCACGCCCATGGCGATGTCAGAGCGCGTGTCCTTGACGATCAGCTTGACAGGAGTGGTGCCGTTCAAACCTCCATTGGCGTTCATTTCGTCAATGCAGAATTGGAACCCCGCATAGGCCGGGCCGTCGTAAGGAGCAAGGTAGCCCGACTGCGCGGACATAACGCCGATGATGTATTCATCGGCGGGCGCGGTGCCGGCAAGCGCCGCGATGGCGGATGCCATCAAGATTGATTTGGTCTTCATGCTAAGACTCCCTCTGTTGGATATGGACGGTCTTGCGTTGATGATGCGTGTTCAGCCGCGCGCGCCGTCCGACCGCGGCCGATATAGGCTTCAATCACGCCCGCATCGGCGCGAACCTCTTCCGGGGTGCCTTCGGCTATCTTCTCTCCCCGGTTCATCACCACAATCCGGCTGGACAGGCGGTTGACGAATTTCAAATCATGATCAATCAGCAAGATGCCGATATTGCGGTCCCGCCCGATCATCTCAATCCGATTGGCCAGATCATCGGTTTCAGCGGGGTTCATGCCTGCCGCGGGCTCGTCCAGCAGAAGGATGGCGGGCTCCTGCGCAAGCGCCCGCGCGATCTCGAGCCGCTTGCGGGCCCCGTAGGGCAGGTTCTCCGCGCGCATGCCCGCGATGTCCCCCAGATCAAAGGCCGAAAGTTCGCGCATGGTTGCCGCATGCGCCTCTTTGCGCGTGACCCCGGTGGCCAGAGCCGCGACCAGCACGTTTTCGTAGGCCGTCAATCCGGCGAACAGACGCAGGTTCTGGAAGCTGCGCGCGACAAAGCCCTGACGGATCACTTCATGGGGCGGCAGTTTTGTCAGGTCGACTTCGCCGATTTGCGCCCGACCACGGTCTGGAGTGTACTGGCCGGTCATCAGATTGACCAACGTCGATTTACCCGCTCCATTCGGGCCTATCAGCCCTGTGATCCGGCCCGTGGGCGCTTCAAAGCTCACGTCGATCACGGCTTTCACGCCCGCAAAGCTCTTGGACATGCCGCTGGCCACCAGTTTCATTTCACTCGCCGGCGCCGGGGCGTCGGCCGGCCTTGTCATGCGGGCAATGTTTCGCAAGACGGAGGCATCGGCACCGGGGCCAAGTTCGAAGCCGCCAACAATGCCCTGTGGCCGCAGCCAGATCACCAGGAGAATGGCAAGACCGAGTGCGATGGTTGTCAGTCCGAAAACCTCGGGAAGGGTTGCGCCCAGTACGGTCGCTCCGCCTTCAAGGTTGCGTATCGCGTTTTGGAGCAGTGTCACCGCAATCACGCCAACCACCGCCCCGCCAACCGAGGCCATTCCGCCCACGATCATCATGACCACATGCGCAAAAACGAGGCCAAGATAGAATGATGCGGGTGAAAACGCCCCAAGGATATGCCCGTAAAGCGCACCCGCAACAGTGGCCATTGTGCCGGACAAGGTCCACGCGATCAAACGGGCGCGGCGCGGCGATATGCCCAGCACGGTCGCCGCGTCCTCGTCATCCCGGACCGCGCGGGCATATAGCCCCCAGCGGCTTTCGCGATAAGTTCGGGCAATCAGGATGAAGATTATGGAAGCGATCAATACGAACAGAATATCCGTCACGCGGGGCACGCCATAGAAGGTCTGGCTGCCACGGGTGACTTCCCGTGCGCTGATGGCTACGGAATGCACGATAATCAGAAGGCCCAGCGTTGAAATGGTCGCCGAGGCTCCCATCAGTCGCGCAATCACGCCGCCGGTCAAAACGGCCACCGCCAACCCGGCCAGGGACACGAGCGGGATCGCGGTCAAAATCGACAGCTCATGCCCCGCCAGCCATGCGGGCAGGTCCGGCAGGGCGCTTCGCTGCAGCCCTGCAGACATGGTGAGTATGCCAGACAGATAGGCGCCCACGGTCATAAAGGCACCATGACCGAAACTGACGATTCCGGTATTGCCGCAAAAGACCATGAGCGACACCACGGCCGTCACGTTCACGCACATGAGTACGGCAATCCGCTCGCCCGTGCGACCAAAGCCCCAGACGAGAATCGCGACCGCGGCGAGCAGAACCGCCAAAGACGCGATCGTGCGCAGATGATTGGCGGCACGCAGGCGCGACGGGTGCGTGTTAAGTTCGGGCAGGCTCATTCGTCGATCTCGCTCAGTTCGGCGATTAGATCAGCCGTGGAGACCTGGCGGCAATAGCCCCTAATGCCGCGCAGGGAATGATCATGACGTTCCTTCGTGTAGGTCAGGCAGGCATCGGTCACCAGCGTCACAAGATAACCCAGATCACAGGCATCCCGAACGGCGCTTTCAACGCATTGATCCGTGATCAGCCCCGAAATCGCGATTTGCCTTACACCGAGATTTCGCAGGATATAGTCAATATGCGTGGAAATGAACACCGACGAAGATGACTTGGCAAGCACGATCTCGTCCCCTTGCGGCGCGATCTGATCGATCACTCTGCCATCCCAACTGCCCCTGGGAACATGAAAACCCGTGATTTTGTAGTCCAGAGACCTGTCCCGCCCATCAAGGGTCAGGCTTTCGATCGTGGTATAGATGACCTCGACCCCGGCTTTGCGGCAAACCGCCTGAATGGCCTGCATGTTGGGGATTGCGCGGGTCTCCAACTGCTCAAAGAACCAGCCGTATTTCTCGTCAAACGCCTCCCGAGACAGATCCTTGAACTCTCCCCCTTCGCGATGGGCCGAGAAATTCTGCACGTCAATGAACAAAAGCGCACTCTGCGCGGGAACCAGCGGCACCTCTCTGGTTAAAGTCATGCGCGGTCCTCCATTAGTTGATCAATGGCTCCGGCAACAAGAGCCGCCCAATCCGCGGCGCCGGCGGGTTCCGTGATCAGATCATTGCGAATTTCGACAAGAGCGTGAATCAGCCCGCGCGGCTCGGCATGTCGGGGAATGAACCAGTCGGTGTCATCTTCGATCTGATATGGCTCATTCACCGCGAGTGTCAGATCGGCACGGCGCGCCCGAATGAACTCTAGCAGCGCATTCGCGCTTTGCAGATCGGCACGACTCAGGAATCCCGCATGCCATGGGCGCGATTGCGTGCCCAAAACGGGCGTATAGGAATGGATCGAAAAGCAGGCGCTGCGAGTTTTGGCGTCGAACAGCCCGGCAAGGGCGGCGTCCATCGGGCGAAACACCTCGTCCACGCGGGTCTGGCGTTCTTCAGGAGTCAAATCGACATTGCCGGAGATGCGAACGCCGTCGCTTTCGACGGGGATGGCCAAGGCACCGTCCGGCGGGCGATTGGCGTCTATCACCAATCGGCTGTAACGCTGGATCACGAGAGGCGCTCCCAGAGCGTCGGCAACGCCACGCGCCACGTTTTCGGCACCTATATCCCAGCCACGATGACTGTCGAGCACATCGGTCGCCACGCAAAGCGTACCCAGTTTGGCGGGCACCGCCCGCCCGGCATGTTCACAGAGCAACAGCACCTGGCACTGGCTGTTGGCATTGACGATTTCCACTGGATGCGGATCGGAATTGCCAAGCAGTTTTTTGTTCGGCAGTTTCGTCATGGGTATAGCATTGGAAATTAAACTTTCGCTGTCAACGAATTTTTAATTGACTAAAAATGCATTTTAACAATGATGAGGGCATGATAGTTGGCACGCATATCGAGTTAAGTGCGATAAAATCGAAGCAATCGGAATGCAAAATCGCCGCAATGTCGGTTTCCGATCATCCCTGCGCCGGGCTTCCTTTTCTCCAGAATCTCGGTGAAAAGGCCAGGGGTTCGGCTCTCTCGATTTCGCGCCCTACCGCCAGGATCGGGCTTTACGGCTGTCCCGAAATACGGCGGCAGTTGCTGACGACGCGTCCCCTGTGGTCGATTTCCGCCTGCATGCGATGAGTCTCTCTCGGCCTTTCCGGCCGGCCGGAAAGGCGCAGGTTCATCCTGCCGACAGGCAAGTGGATGTCACCAATTAAAAACGTCGCATTAGAGGCGGATGCTGTGACCATTGAGGCAAAGACCGCCCTGGATTGCAATGCCGTCACCCTGGCAATTGCCAAAGCCGCCTTGACCCGTTCGGTGGCGGAAAATGGAACAAAACGTGCGTGCGCATCGAAACATGGGATGCAAAGCGGGATGATATTATGGAGGCGAACAAATGACCAGTCTGATTTTTGCGGCAACCTGCGATATCGCGGGCAAGGTTCGGGGCAAGGCCTTTCCTTCGGATCAACTGGAAAAACGACTGACGCGCGGGGTTGGCTGGACTCCCACCAACGTACAGATCACCTGCTTTGACATCATCGCCGAAAGCCCTTTTGGCGCCTTTGGCGATCTGCTTTTGATTCCGGACAAGGATGCGGGGGTCACGGCCACCTTCGGCGAGAACACCCAGCGTTTCATGTTGGGCGACATTGTCACGCTTGAAGGCGCGCCCTGGAGCCATTGCACAAGGTCTGTTCTAAAATCCGCTCTGGAACGTCTTCGCCGTGTGGGCGGGGTTGATCTCCTTGCGGCGTTTGAACATGAATTTCAGTTGAAGGGCGAAAACTCCTTCGCCGGCGAAGCCTACGGCCGGGCAGGGTTCGAGGCGCAGCGCCGGCTTTGCGAAACCCTGATGACCCAGATCGCCGGGGCCGGACTTAGCCCCGACAGCATCATGAAGGAATATGGCCCCAATCAGTACGAGGTGGTGATTGGCCCTGAAAAGGGCGTACGCGCCGCGGATGCCGCGGTGATCGTGCGAGAACTGACACGCGCCACCGCGGAGCATGTGGGACAACAGGCGACCTATACCCCGATCCTGGACCCTGCCACTGTCGGCAACGGGGTGCACATCCACATGAGCTTTCTCAACCTCGATGGCACCCCCGCCACCCATGACGCGAACGGGGTCTGCGGCATGTCCGCGCTGACCGGGTCTTTTGCGTCAGGGGTTCTGAAATACCTGGACGGCATACTTGCCTTTACCGCGCCTTCGGTCGTGTCCTATCTGCGTCTGACCCCGCATCGCTGGTCTGCGGCCTTTAACAACCTTGGCTTTCGCGACCGCGAGGCATCGCTGCGGGTCTGCCCGGTGACGGCGAGGGATCCTGACAGCATCGCGCGCCAGTTCAACATCGAATACCGCGCGGCCGATGCCGCCGCCTGCCCGCATCTGGCCCTTGCCGCCATTGTCCATGCCGGATGCCAGGGGATCGAGGAAGGGCTAGCCGCACCCGAACCAACCGAGGAAGATCTGTCCTTGCTGTCCATGGACGAACTCGCCGACCGCGGTTTCGTCCGCCTGCCCGAATCCCTTGAAGCCGCTCTTGAGAAGATGGTCACGAACGATATCGTCACCGGCTGGTTCCCGGTTGACTTTACCGCTGTTTACGCCGCCCACAAAGCTGCGGAAATCGGTCATGTGGCAGACATGGATGCCACCGACCTCTGCGCAGCCTATGCAGAGACCTATTGAATGATCAACGTTTATTCAGACAAGGCTTGCGCCCTTTGTCAGCGTTGAGGACATTAACAGCGCAGATTTCTGACCGAATTCACTGACACTATCGCGGTGAGTTGGAGAGCCGCGTATGTGAGGGGTAGCGGGGTGGAGAACTGCTGGAGCCTGACCTGCTCCTCAGAACGCTTGGTTTGGGAGGGCTCCAGCGCGGGCGGCAGATACCGGTATGGCCAGAACCAACCGCGATCCACTCCGTACCGTTCAACCGTCCGCTCGAAATGGGAATCCAGTATGTGCTCCATCGTCACCCCCCATTCGACAGCGGCCGGTACGCCACGCTCGGGAAAATCGCCAGCAGGCTCTGGCCGGGGCGGCGGGTCCACACCTCGCCCATTTGGGCGATGCGCCGCCGCAGTGGCTCACAGGGATATGCACGTTTTAGGATTGGGCCTTAGCGACTGACCTAAAAGCCATGTCTATACACTACATAATGTATCTAAGCTTGCATATACTGCCTCTTGAAATCAATATATGATATTTTGAGTCAAGCTCTTAGGCTGCTTGCGCGAGATATCTGGTTTCGAAATAGTTAAAAATTATATTGGTTTTAATGTCCACTGCATCATCATCAAATTTATTTGCCGGCAGGCCCGTTTTGTCATCATAAAGCAAATCATAGATCCTGCTTTTGAGGTCATCACGCGTCGATTCTTTCTGAAAGATATCCTGAACTAAACGAATGCGTTCTTCGATGGCCTGTAGCAATTCAATTGAAGTCTTTTTGATTTTTTCAATATCTTTTTTGGTCAGGTCTTTATGTTGAATCAGCAAATCAAAAATTGGCTTTTGTTCAGCCGTCAGACCAAACTTGACGTGTGCCCGCTCCGCCCTTTCCATATCCGCCGTGAGCCTCATCAAAGCCTCAAATGTCGCCGCAATCGTGCCTCTATCTCTTTCCATATTATAGTTAGCTACGATCTCGTCAAAACGCTCCTGAAAATCAAACAAGGTTGGATTCATCGCGAGCATCTTGGCAAGACGTATTTGAAGAACCGAGCGTATAGCTTGCACGTCACTTGCCTGACGCTCACTCTTGGCAAATTCGGTGCGTAGCATGTCGAAATTAATCTTTGAAATATCGAAAATTCGTTCACTATCATGGTCTGGTGTTACGTCAATGACATCAGAGATAATCTGGTTGAGTCTCTGGAGGATTGCGGATGTATCCGCCTTCTGCTTGTCGTCCTGTAAGGACTGATAGATGTAATGGATCGCTTTGTATGAAGCCTTGTATTTCTCAACACCCTCGAATGTCAGGCAGGCTTTGTATTTTCGGAACACAGCGCGTGCACCGATCTCAAATCGTTTTCTTGTCTCATCGTTTACATTGATGATCTCTTTGGCTTCCTTGAGCATCTCAAGCTTCGCAAAACCCTCAATTTGATGCAGTGTCGCCAAATCAAAACCGTCATCGCGAAGCTGTTCGGATACGATGGCAATGGCTTCCTTCAATTCCTCCAGTAATTTGTCTTCCGGGTTCAATGGATCAACTTCCGGTCCTTCATCTCCTGCCAGTGGTTCGTCGCCTGCATGTCCTGCAAAGGTCGCCAAGGCTTTACGCAAATTTTTCAAAATGCCGCAATAGTCAACAATCAGGCCGTTATTCTTACCTTCCTTCACACGATTGGCCCGCGCAATCGCCTGCATCAGCGTGTGGGCCTGCAATGGTTTGTCGAGATAAAGGGTTGAGAGCGAAGGAACATCAAACCCGGTCAGCCACATGGCACAAACAATCGCAACACGGCATGGGTGCTCTTCACGCTTGAACGCCGTTTCAACATCAAGACGACTTTCAACCTCACACCCTCCAACGGTTTCAGTAATCGTGAACCCATCCTTCATCCGCTGCCGGTGCGGTATGATATCAAGACCCCAATCCCTGAATCTCTGCACCTCATTTTGCTCATCGCTGACCACGACAGCCATCTCGGTTTCGCGCATCCAAGCAAGCTTCTGCTCAAGTCCCACTTTCTCTTGATCGTCAACAGCAAACTTCACCTCGTCTTCAAGCGCAATGATACGCACAGCCCATGCCTCTTGAATGTAGTTGTACATTCGCACAGCGGTGATCTTGTCAATGGCCACAAACATTGCCTTGCCACTTTCCCAATTGGTGGAATAGTGTTTGGCAAAGTCTGTCGCCACATGCTTAAGCCGTGTCTCGGCAGTCACCACATGATATTCACGCTTGAGCTCATCATGCAGCTTGGCCACCACATCAGGATCATCAACCTCTGCCTTTTCAATCTCCTCGGCCAACCTTTCGTTCAGTCCATTGCCAGAAACTTTCAGCTTGTTGCCCCTTGCATCGTAATAGAGCGGCAAGGTTGCGCCATCATCAATCGCGTGTTGGAAGTCATAGGTTGAAAGATATCCACCAAAGACCTGCTTGGTCACTTCGTCATTGGCAAACAGCGGTGTGCCAGTGAAGCCGATGAAGCTTGCGTTGGGCAACGCCTTGCGCATATTGAGCGCCAGTGTTCCATATTGCGTACGGTGGGCTTCATCGGTCACCACGATGATATTGTCACGGTCCGAATAAACACCGTCTTCAGCTTCCGCTTCAGTGAACTTCTGGATCATTGTGAAGATAACTTTCTTTTGCTGACCCAGCAATTCACGCAACTCCTTGGCAGAGCCTGCACGGCAAGGATCGACGTCATTATTTGCCAAGCCCACCGCCGCAAAAGTCTTGTAGATTTGACTATCCAAATCCTTGCGGTCGGTCAGTATAAGAAAAGTATAATCGCCACCCAGTTTGCGGTGCACCTTGTGCACCAGAAAAGCCATCGAGAAGGATTTACCAGATCCCTGCGTATGCCAAAACACACCGAGTTTCCCGTCCCGCTTGGCGCGATTATGAACCGCTTCAACTGCGCGATTCACACCCAGGAATTGATGGTTCTTGGCCAAGATTTTTGATGGGCCATTCGCAGTATCTGCGAACAAAATATAGTTCTCGAAAACATCCATAAAACGGCGTTTGTCGAAGACGACCTCCAGCAAAGCTTCCATCGACAGCCTATCACCACGCCCAATGCTTTCACCGTTTTTCAACCATTCCGCGAAATGACCATATTCAGCGCTGATGGAACCCATTCGAGCCTGTTCTCCATTACCCAGCACAACAAGCGCATTGAAATGGAACAGGTGCGGAATCGTGTCCTTATAGTCGCGGAGGTTCTCATCATAGGCACGGCGCAGGTCTTTATCAGGGCGTTTCAGCTCGCAAAACATCAACGGCAGACCATTGACGAAGCCAACCATATCGGACCTGCGCCTGTGCGCATGACCACGCACCCAGAATTCACGCACAGCCAAGAAGTCATTCGCCTCAGGATCATCAAAATCAAACACGCGCAAACGTTCGATTTTCTGCTCACCATCCTCTTGGCGGAATTTTATCTTTACGCCAGAAATCAACAGTTCGTGTTTTTCTTGGTTGATGCGAATAAGCGATTGGGAGCGGAAGACAGACGTGATGTCCTTGAGCGCGAGATCATAGGCCTTATCGGGCAGATCAGGGTTCAGACGCTTGAGGGCTGCCATCAGATCGCGGGTCAGAACAACGTCGCGATCCGAAGACCGCCCCAAAAGACTATCCGGTCCAAAATCTTCCTGATCCCAAGCCATGACCACACGCCAGCAATGGGTATTGGCTAAATAGTCCGCCATGGTTTTTTGGACTAAGTTGTCTTCGGTAAAGTCATTCATACCATCATCTTACACCAAACCGATTTTCACACGTTGATCCTTCCGTCCATGAGCCGGGGCAAAAGCAGATCCCGGGCTCTGATGAGGGCCAAGTTTTGTCGCTTAATCACTCCAATTTGATCGTAGTTTGTCTTCACCACATCCAAAAATGCTGACAGAACTGATGGGCTAGGCCAAGTTATCTTAAGACGTTGTAAGTCCTTTGGATACACATGCGGTTGTGCAGCGCCCTTTTGCATTGCTCTAATTTGACGATGGTTTTGCAATAGAAGCTGGTGAACGAAAGGGAGTTCTGGATTAGCCTGCTCTGAAATGTATGAACAATCAGATGCCCAGATGTCTTGATGGTAAAATCCAATATGTCCAGCGTTAGCCCCTGAAGCGCTGAGTGTGATAACAGCTCCCGAAACATTTGGGGTGTCGTGGAAATATGCAGGCTCTAATCCTCCGGCGACAACTGGTACATTCCCCGGATTTACTTTGGCTTTGGTTATGTTTTTCCCTTTTTTTATTTCAATTCTTTGTCCAAGTTTTGTCTGCTCCCACCCCACCGGCAAGCCGTTTTCAAATTTTGTGTTTTCGTAGCCTGGAAAGCGAAAATGAACGAACCATTCACGATAGATCAGCCGAGCCGCTTCTTCCAAAAGTGCAACGCGTTTCCGGTTGTTATCAATTAACTCATCGTAGGCTCGAAGTTTTTCGCCTATGACTATCCTATCATTAAAACTAATTTCCTTGAACTCAAAATCGCTAAACCAGTCCCATTTGGTTCGAGGACGCTGTCCATTTGATTTAGTAGTCGCCCACTCAATGAATTTGTTTTGTGCGATGGCATAAAATACAAAATTACACTCTTCAGCATTTTTTGGACGGATTAGCGAAAATTCAGTTGAACAGACACCATCAAAAGGTGCAATGGCCACTTTTCTGAAGTAAGGCCTCAATTTGCCAAATAAGATATCGCCCTTTCTAAAAAAATATGTACTACTCTTGATGTCAAGTGACGAAGTAAAGCCATTTATATGCAAGTCATTAGGTGGCACGTGTTCAAGCCCAACGTAATTGAACTCAGCGTTTTTAGACGGTTGAAAGCTATCTTTCACCTCGTAAGCAATGTCCTTCAATTTCATATGATCAACTCATCAAAATTCTTGGCAATGGTTTCGGCCAATGTAATGGCTTCATCGTTGAGCGTACTTAATTCTTCGTGGAGAGATTTGATCGCATGATTGAAATCGAAATTTTCATCTTCGACCTCTGGTGCCACACCGACATAGCGTCCTGGAGTCAGGCTATAGTCATGTGCAGCCAGTTTATCGCGATCGACCAGTTTTACCAATCCCTGAACATCGGTCAGCTTACCCTCTGGAAAACGCGACAACAGCCAATCCGCTTGATCGGCAAAATAACGAAGACGTTTCAACGCCCCAGTAACTGTCAGTTGACTATTCGGATCACCCGTCAACACCTCACGCGCCGCATTAATCACCTTGAGGTGCTTCTTGCCTTCGGTCGCCTTTTCACCAGCAGCCACCACAGCCTCTTGCGCTTTGGCGAAAAGCTTGGTGATTTTGTCAATGTCCTTGATCAGAGTCTTGGCACTATCAGCCACTTTGGTAATCTCTGCCAATGCAACAGTCAGTATTGGGATATCACCCACAGATTCAACAAGGCGACCTGTCGAATTGTCAAAAGTTTTGGCATCCTCTTTCAATTGAACCAACGCCGTTTCTAAATCAGCCGTATCAACATGTTCCTTGAAATAACTCAACGCAGCATCAAGCGTTTTGAATAGTTCATCAAGACTTACACTCTCTGCCTCTAATCGAGCGGTTGTTAGATACTCCGCTACCAATTTCGCAAAGCGATCTTCTTTCTCCCGATAGAGCCAGATAATAGATGACAGGTTTTTCATCTGCTCAGGTGAGAAGTCATAAACAGCCCGTGTGACCTTACGAAAAATCTGCCGTGCATCCAGCATCAGCACTTTGCTTTTGCGGTGATTTGGCTTACCCCGATCAAAAAACCACAGTTCACAAGGCACGGTGCGTGTGTAGAAAAAGTTGCCACGGATGGCGATCATGATATCGACATCACCCGATTTCACCATCGCCTTGCGCATATCGGCTTCTTTACCACCGGCCGAGGACGCTTGTGATGACATTACGATCCCTGCACGACCTGTATTTGCCAGGTAAGAATGGAAAAATGATATCCAGACATAGTTGCCATTGGAGACCTTACCCGATTTGTTAACTC
>JAPOTF010000176.1 GCA_026709325.1 Roseovarius sp. | reverse complement strand
CTACGAGCACCGAACCAACCCATAAAGATTGAGTACGAAGCCAACCGGCTTGCCTCTGATCTCGTTATCCCATCCTCTCAACTTGCGGATGCAACGGCCGAATACACGGGACCGCTGACCAGCGAGATTATTGAGACTCTGGCGCATCGCTTCGGTGTCTCGACCACGGCAATGGAAATCAAGCTGCAAATGGTATAAGGTGTTGGGAATGGACCTGACCGACTACTTCGTTACCTTGGGTGTCCGACCGGCCGAGTTGAGCGGCTTGAAGGAACTGCCGGGCAGCACCAAAGACAGACTTACACCGCTGCTGCTTCTCGCCCCTTGGCTGGCGACTACACCACTTTCGCGAGCCATGGACAAGTTTCAGGAGGCATATCCATCACGTCATTACTTTATCGACGTGGACACTTGCTATAGGGCAAATGAGAATCTAAACGATGCCAAGGAACTCTGGCAACGGTTGGCGCAATCGCCCGCGGACCTTGATGCATGGTGGGAATTGCTCGAATCATATCCACACGCAAATCCGTGCCTGCTAATGGCTGAACAAACCATCGAGCGAGCGCGCGACCAAATCGAATGGGCACGGGAAAACAACAGGATGTTCTGCCTGCGTATAAACCTTGCTGAAAGTATAGGTTCCGGGATTCCGAAATGGATGGAGACGCTAGTACGTGAGTTGACAACGGAGGGTGCCAACGATTTTGTCATTGTCATTGAGTTCGGTTGGGTGGAAAACCCGCTAGTGGTCGCGGCAGCCGCCATTAGGATTGCAGAGCACTTGTTTGCCAAGGTGCCAGACGAGGTTCCCATAGCGGTATCCTACACATCTTTCCCAAAAAATTTTACCAAATTTGATGGAACCGTGGAGTTGCCCTTCACCAACCGCGATTTAGTCGCCGAGGTGCAGAAGCGAACAAATCGAAGGATTGTTTATGGAGACTGGGGCACAACCAGACCACGAAGCTACAGCCATGCAAGCAAGCCCAAAAACCGCATTGACTACCCAACCGATACTTCCTGGGTATTCGCCAGAGACCAGAATGAGAGCATCAAATTCCTCGAGGCAGCCGATCGCATCGTAAAAAGTGAATATTGGTCAGGTAACCTGGGCATCTGGGGTGAGCAGTGCATCAAGGAAACCGCAATGGGACAAGCGTTCGCCATCGACTCAATGAGGAAGATGTATGCGGTGCGCATCAACATCCATCTGCACAGGCAGGCATTCCACGACCAACTTCCACCACCTGAAGCTCTTGATGAACCGTGGCATGACGATCTTTGACAATATTTAACCGCTGGAACATAAACATGGCGGGGAAGGTTCCACGCCAACTCGAAGCGTAAAGCACAAGCGATTATACGACAATGATTCCGGAAATATCACTTGTGCCGGCTTGACTCGATGACTTGTTCTGTTCGGTTCAATGGCGTCATATAAATTGGCAAGAGATGTGATTTAACGCATGCTGCTTTATCTTCATAAGTAAAGTGGTGAACTGACAAGCAGATCACAGATTTACGCGATTTTGCAGTTGATTAAGACATGCCATATAGTGAAGGCTTTTTTGCTCTTGAGATAAAATTCGCAAAATCGCGCGCCATATTTGGGAGACCGCATAGATAGCTGCTGCAATCGCAATATTGAGCAGTAAACGTTGGTGCTGCCAGCTGCTGATAAAATAGTTTGAAGGAATTTCAAGATATATTTGACGCAAGAACAGTATATGCAAGCCGAATGGCCTGTTGTCATCCCGCGCTTTTCAGGGCGTCCGCTTCCGCTATGTCCTCTATTGAAGCGGAATATGCATCGCGGGTTCTGCCAATATGCGCCTCCAGAACCTTTATGATTTCCGTTTCGGCGCCATCAATGAACAGCTCGCAAAATGCGATATGCTCGGCAAGTGACAGCATGGTATGCATTGGCTTGTAGGAAAGATGCGTGCGCAGCGCGGCGATTTTTCCGCCATATCTGTCATAGCTTTGCATGAGGTAGTCGTTGCCGCAATGTTGAAAAAACGTTGCGTGGAACTCCGTGTCAAGCGCCAGATAGTCCTTGATTCGGTTGTCTCCATGGGCGATGCGCATTTCACCGACAATTCTGCCGATGTCATCTGCAAGACCCTTCCGGTCGCGCTGAAGCGCAAGTTTCAGGGCCGCTCCCTCGATTGCCATTCGGTACTCGCAGATTTGGGCAACCTCCCTTGCGCTTAGGGTAAACACATATGCCCCCTTTTGCGGAACAATCGTGACAAGCCCTTCCGTCTTGAGTTGCACGAGAGATTCGCGAATCGGGGTTTTTGAAACCTGCAGTTCTTCTGCAAGCTGCCGTTCCGAAAGCGCCGACCCCAAAGCGTAGACACCCGAAACAATCCTTTCCCGCAGATGATCAAGCACTATTTCGGTCAGCAATTTTGGCCTGACAACCGCGCCCATGAATTAATTTCCTCCTGGAACATAAATTCTGTTGACTGATATATTGCATCTGATATATCAGTTGTCAACAACATACATTAAGCAGGAGAATAAAATTCCTGCGGGGGAGAATTTGGTTGAAGGCTGAACTGGTTCTCGACTGTCGAAACCGCCATGGTGAAGGGATATTCTGGAATCCCGAAAACG
Source organism: Roseovarius sp. (assembly GCA_026709325.1). Taxonomy (GTDB): domain Bacteria; phylum Pseudomonadota; class Alphaproteobacteria; order Rhodobacterales; family Rhodobacteraceae; genus JAPOTF01. Next base: position 11,907 of record JAPOTF010000176.1, on the reverse strand, counting down.
GTTGCGTCTGGTGGACGGATATCGAGGGATGCAGGCTCTGGTCGCTAAACCCGGAAACTGGCGCATCCCGGCATTTTGACATGCCCGACAGGGTATGCTGCTTCGCTCCCAGAGCTGCAGGCGGCCTTGTTGCCGCCTTCCCAAAGGTCATTTCCATCTGCGGACCCGATATGGAGGGATGGACGCAAATCGCGGAATTTGAACCCGGCAATCCCAATACGAGAATGAATGACGGAAGGACGGACCGTCAGGGGCGCCTGATTGCCGGTGGCATGAATGAAGTTACCGGCCAAGCCGACACTTCCGTCGTTAAAATAGATGCCAGCGGCAATGTCGCAACTCTGATTGAAAACGTTTCCTGCGCCAATTCAACCTGTTTCAGCGAGGACGGAAGAACAATGTATTTTGCCGATACGCCGGAAAGGACAATCCGCGCATACGACTACAATCCGGAATCGGGCAAGATTGGAAATATGAGAAAACTTGCAGACCTTGGCAAGGAACCCGGTTTGCCGGACGGTTCATGCGTCGATGCCGAAGGAGGCGTGTGGAATGCCGAATGGGAAGGAAGGCGCGTGGTGCGGATTTCCCCCGAAGGCGTCATCGATCGCGTGATCGACGTTCCCGCATGGAAGCCGACCTGCTGCGCTTTCGGCGGTAAAGACCTTGATACGCTGTACATCACGACATCAAGGCTGTTAAGCGACGAGAAGGCCTTGGCGCGAGAACCGCGGGCGGGCGGGCTTTACGCCGTGAAACCTGGAGTGCGGGGTATCGTCGACTCCCCGTTCATGGGATAATCTCAACTTGTTCAAGGAGGATAAAATGAACAACTGGATACGGAATTTAACATTCGCCGCGGCCATGGCCGCCGGAGCAACCATGGCGCAGGCGGCCAATTACGCGGCGCCGCAACCAATGATGGAAGGAGCCCAGGCGGACATGTCCCAGATCGGCAATGACGGGGACATTCGGATTGCATACATGCCGCCGGCCACGGAATTCAACTATTACATCGCGATTGGAGAAGGCATAAACGCCGAGGCCGCGGCAGCCGGCGCTGAAGTGTTCATGCTTGCTCCGCAATCGGGGGCCGACATTAACGGGCAGATGGGCATGATACAGGATGTCATCACGCAAGGCGTTGACGCGATCATTCTGTCAACGCATGACGAGGCGGCCGCGGCGCCACTGGTCAGCAGAGCCGTGGAAGCTGGCATTGCCATTGTAATCGTCAATTCCGACATTGCGAATTTCCCGACGCCCGTCCACGCCGTGGTGGGGTATTCACAGCGCAACGGAACCAATGACATTGGAAAATATCTTATCGGCATGGCGGATGGAGACAACGTCACCGTTGGCGTGATCGAAGGACTGCCCGGCTATCACTCGACCGAAAGAGTCGGCGGATTTCTGGATGGAATAGCGGGGGCGGACAACATTACCGTGAAGGCCTCCATTGCAGGCGGCTGGAATGTTGAAGGCGGCAACACCGCGGGAATGGATCTGCTGCAGGCCAATCCGGATATCGACGTTCTTTTCGCGGCAAACGACTACATGATCATGGGCGCCGCGCTGGCCGCCAAGGCGCTGAACCGCAATGACATTGCCCTTTTGGGAAATGATGGCGACACGGCGGCGCTTGAGGAAATCCACAACGGATCCGTGACGGCAACCGTCAACACCTCTCCGTTTATCATGGGGCAGATTGCGCTCCAGGTCACTCTTGACGTGCTGAATGGCGATTATCCCGGCGGGTTTGTCGAAACGCCCACCACCATTGTGGATCAGTCAAACGTGCTTCCAATCCTGCAGGATCCGGACAGTCTCTACCCGAAACCGTCCAAGGCATATTGACAGGGCCACAACCAAATTCCCCAACCGTGACACCTGCACGGTCGGGGAAGACGCGCGGGACAGACTCCATGAACGATTCAAGCAGCATGTCAGTGCCGGTATGGGAGGTGCGCGACCTTACCAAAAGGTTTCCGGGCGTTGTTGCAAACGATTGCGTGAATGTGGTTTTCAACCGTGGTGAAATCCATGGACTGCTTGGGGAAAACGGTTGCGGCAAATCAACATTGATAAAATCGCTGATGGGCGTGCATCGTCCCGATGGCGGCGAGATTTTAAACAACGGCATTCCCTTGATCATCAAGGACCCTATGCACGCCCGCAAAGTCGGCATTTCCACCGTATTTCAGGAGTTTTCGCTTGTTCCCACATTGTCGGTGGCCGAGAACATTCATCTCGGACAACTCCCGGGCACCGCTCTCAAGATTGACTGGACATCAATGATGGAGCGGGCGGAGAAGACTCTGTGCAAACTGAACATCAAAATTGACCCGGAGAGAATTGCGGGAAGCCTGTCAGTCGCCAACCAGCAACTTGTCGAAATCGCCAAGGCCATCACCAGAAACGCGACCATGCTAATACTGGATGAACCGACAACTGCGCTTGGACTGGAGGAGATCGAGGAACTTCATCGAATTCTCGGGGGTTTGAGAGACCAGGGAACGGCGATTCTGTATGTGTCGCACCGTCTGGACGAAGTTGTGCAGCTGGTCGATTGCGTCACCGTTCTCAAGGACGGCAGGGTGATCTCTTCAGCTGGGGACACCCTGGTCGAAATTGACGCAATTGTCTCCGCGATGATTGGAGAGATTGCCGAACACTACCCAAAAAAACCGGCCGTCCGAGAAAATGTCGCACTGGAATTGCGGGATGTCTTTACGGCAAACAAGGTCAACGGGGTCAGTTTTGACTTGAGGCAAGGTGAGGTTCTTGGACTTGGCGGCGTTCTTGGCTCTGGCCGCACTGAAATTGCCCGGGCGATTTTTGGAGTGGATCCGCTTCTGTCCGGGGAAATTCTCATCAATGGCAGGCCCGTTTCAATTGGCTCGCCTCGCGATGCCGTGGAGTCGGGATTGGCACTTGTCCCGGAAAACCGCAAATCCGAAGGGATTTTCTTCAACTTTCACGGATTGCCGAACATTTCCATTGCCAGCCTTGGAAAACTCGGGCATTCCGCCGCCATGAATCTCGCGCGCGAAAAAAATCTTGGACGAGATCTCATTGAGAGAATGTCAATTACACCGGCAGCGGAAAAACTGCTTGCGGGACTTCTGTCCGGTGGAAATCAGCAAAAGATCGTGATCGCCCGATGGCTTTTCGCCGGTGCCGGAATCTATATTCTGGACGAACCCACGCAGGGCATAGACGTCGGCGCGAAAATTGCCGTCTACAACCTTATCAACGAACTTGCGGCCAGCGGAAACTCCATCTTGCTGATTTCGTCCGACCACGATGAACTGCTCGCCATGTCCGATCGGATTGCCATTGTCAGCCGCGGTCGCATCGCGGATATCCGACCTTCAGCCGAATGCGGCAAGACAGATCTTGTCCGCGCATCGGCCAGAGACATGGCGCCGGCATGAACAGCATCGCGCGTTCACCGATTCTCGCACCGCTGGCCGCGCTTCTTCTGGTTGCGGCAATCGCGGCGTTTACCACACCAAGATTTCTGGATGCCGGAAACCTGTCAAATCTTGCACTTCAGGTCTCGATCATTTCAATTGTCGCCATCGGATCGACCTTCGTGATATTGACCGGCGGCATTGATCTTTCACCGGGCTCCGCGATCGCGCTCATGACAATGGTGTTCGCGGTTTCGATTAAATTCTGGGGACTGCCGCTTCCAGTCGCCATTGCAATGACAATAGTGCTTGGCGGATTTCTTGGGGCATTGCTTGGATTGACGTCCGCCTATCTGAGAATACCCGCGTTCATTTCAACCCTGGCGGCCCTGTCGGCATTTCGGGGAGTCGCGTTCATGTTCAACAACGGGTCTCCGGTATTTTCGGTGCACCCCTCTCTTGAATACATATTCTACGGAAAGCTCGGCGGCCTCCCTCTGCCGCTGTTCTATCTTGTCGCTCTCTACGGAATTGCCTGGTATACGCTCAAATACACCGCCTTCGGCCGGTCGGTCTATGCGGTTGGAGGCAATCCGGCCGCCGCGAAACTCTCGGGATTGAATGTAAAGCGGACGCAGTTTTTCGCCTTTGTGATAGCTGGAGCCACTGCCGGGATTGCGACGATACTGATGGCGGCCCGGCTTAACTCCGGATCTCCAAACTACGGCGTTGGGCTTGAACTTTCCGCCATTGCGGCCGCGGTGATTGGCGGAGCAAGCCTTGCCGGGGGCCGTGGAAACATAATCAACACTTTCATTGGCGCATTGACAATCGTCATTGTTCAAAACGGCCTCAATCTCAACGCCGTTCCAACCTCGATACAAACGGTGGTCATTGGGGCAATCATAGTTCTTGCAGTTGGCATAGACATGTGGCGCAACGAGCTTGGAGCCATCATGAAGCGAGTGTTCAAGATTTTCCGGTCCAGTAAAAATTGAAGGAGACAGACATGGCCGCCATTACATTTTCCCATATCGGGATTACGGTTCCAGATCTCGATAAAGCCGTCGATTTCTATTCCAGGGCATTCGACTTGTATGTGATCATGCCCCCAACCGAAATACTCCATGATGAAAGCGCCATCGGTCAGATGTGCGACGATGTCTTTGGAGAGGGATGGGGGTCGTTTCGCATTGCCCATCTGTCCACGGGAGACGGGACCGGCATTGAGCTTTTCGAATTCCCCAACACCGAATTAGAGGAAAAAGAATTCCAGTATTGGAGACCGGGACTATTTCATTTCTGCCTGCAGGATGAAAATCTCGAAGAGCGCGTTAAGCGCATCGAGGAACTTGGCGGACGCCAGCGCATGCGGCAGGTCCGCAAATACTATCCTGGCGAAAAACCCTATAGAATGGTTTATTGCGAAGACCCTTTCGGCAACATTGTCGAACTCTACAGCCATTCCTACGAACTGACCTATTCGGCGGGCGCATACGTTTGACCATCGGAAGAGAAAATGGCTGAACAACCCAAGGTGGTTATCACCGACTACGATTACGGCAATGTGGATATCGAGACCGCCATTCTTGAGGATGCCGGTGCAACCGTGATTGCTCTGCAGGCAAAATCGGAGGAGGATCTGTTTGCCGAAACCCGTGACTGTTCGGCCATAATCAACCAGTATGCCCGCGTGGGCCGAGCCATCATCGAGAGGGCGTCCCGTTGCAAAGTGATCGCCCGCTACGGTGTCGGCGTGGATATTGTCGACGTGGAGGCCGCAACCGAGCACGGGATCATCGTGACAAACGTACGCGACTATTGCACGGAGGAGGTTGCAGACCATGCGATTTCATTGTGGCTTGCTCTCGCACGAAGGCTTTTCGACTACAACCGCGCCACGCATGACGGAGTCTGGTCGTGGCAAAGCGCCAAGCCCATATGGAGGCTCCGCGGTCAGACGGTTGGAATTATCTCGCTTGGCAAGATTGGGCAGGCCATTGCATCACGCGCCAGGGCCTTTGAGGTAAATGTCATCGCGTATGATCCGTTTGTTCCACAGGAGGTGGCCGAGGCGCTTGACGTTCCTCTCGTGGGCAAAGAGGAACTTCTTAAGTCATCCGACCACATATTGATGCAGGCTCCCATGACACCCGACACATGGCACTTCCTTTCCGACGACGAGTTTTCGATCATGAAGCCCGGTGCAATCCTGGTGAACACGGGTCGCGGCCCCACCATAGACAATAAGGCGCTGTACCGGGCCTTGACCACTGGGACTTTGGCAGGAGCGGGGCTGGACGATCCAGAGGAGGAACCCGCGAAACGGGCGGAGTGGAGTCCTTCGGACAATCCGATTTTTAAACTTTCCAACGTGATCGTGACTCCGCATGCGGCATATTACAGCGAGGAGTCCATCCGTATCGCGCGCGAAACCGCGGCCACTGAAGTTGCAAGATGCCTGACCGGCATGACACCGAGATTTCAGGTTAACGAGAGGGAAATGACCGCCGCACGACAAACCAGTATCAAGGAGAAAAGCCATGCTAAAGGAATATAATGAATTTGAACGAAGACCGGACATTCTCGAAAAGTTCGACGCTGTGGTGAAATGTCTTTCCGCAACAGCGGTTTTTGCTGATGTTCAATATAGGACAGGTGTAATGGATAGCGGAATCAAGCCCGCTTTCCGCGCCAAGATCTGCGGCCAGGCATTGACAGTGCAGCTTTCAAAAGGGGATCTTGTAGACCCGCTAAAGGCGCTGGAAATGGGACAGCCGGGGGATATTATCGTTGTGGATGCCGGCGGCGATCCCAATACCTCCGTATGTGGAGGACTTATGGGAGGGCTGGCGCAAAATCGCGGAATACGGGGCATGATAGTGGATGGCGCCGGCCGAGACACTGATGAACTTGAAGAGATAGGCTGGCCGATCTGGACGAGAGCCATTACTCCTCGCGGCACGCACACAATGTTTTCGCAGCGCAAGGAGGAATTGTCGATCAACATCCCCATCCAGTGCGGAAGCATAGTTGTCAATCCGGGCGATTTTGTGATTGCCGATCTCATGGGGGTAACTGTCGTTCCGCTTGCGCGCGCCGAAAAAACGGTTCAACTTGCGCAGGAACAGGCGGATCGCGAGGAGGAAACCCGGAAATGGGTCGCTCAGGGCAAGACCGTTGAGGATTTGCTAAATGAATTTGGCAGAATCTGAGTCGGCGCTAATCGGAATCGACTGGGGCAACAGTTCCTTTAGGGCGGCGCTTGTTTGCCGCGACGGAAAAGTCCTGGACCGCATAGCCTCGGATAATGGCATCCTAGGCGTTCAAGACGGGAATTTTGAATCCGTCCTGACTGGCGTTCTTGCCATTTGGAGCAGGCACTTGAACCTGCCAATCGTTCTCTCCGGCATGATAACAAGCAGGAATGGCTGGGTGGAAACGCCTTATATTGATTTGCCGGCGGCAGCCATGAAACTGGCAGAGAACATCAAACACATTAAGACCGAAAAAGGGTTGAATCTCCATTTTGTCAGTGGCCTGGCAACCCGCAACAATTCCGTTCCGGATGTTGTCCGGGGCGAGGAAACCCAGATCGCAGGTGTTATTGCCGATGGGGTGGACGACTGCATTGCCATCATGCCGGGGACCCACAGCAAATGGCTTGTCCTTTCAAAAGGCGTGATCGAGGGATTTGCCACATATATGACCGGCGAAATATTCGCCTCACTTAAATCGCATACGATTCTCGGAACATTGATGGATGAGGGACCCTTTTGTCGCACGGCCTTCCTGAACGGCGTTCATGAAACCGAATGCAGCGGCACTGAACTGCTTCACGCCTTGTTTGCGGCCCGAAGCCGTGTACTGTTTGACGAGCTGGCAAGCGCGGAGGCATCGGATTATCTTTCCGGACTGCTTATTGGCGCCGAAATCAGAGGTGCAACAGATATTTTTGGGAAACCCAAACGGGTGATTCTTGTTGGAAAATCGGAACTTTCGGAACGGTATGAAGCGGCTCTTGGTGTATTTGGCATATATGCGGAACGGGCGAATGAACATGTCGCGGCGCGAGGTCAACATGCGATAGCAATCGCCGGGGGACTGATCTGATGGTTTCATTTGAAGATGCGTTTGGCGACATGCCCCTGATTGCAATTTTGCGCGGGCTACCGGCGGATTGCGCCATTAAAACCGGTACCGCGCTTTTTGAGGCGGGATTCAGGATTATTGAAGTTCCGCTTAATTCCACCGGCGCACTTGAATCAATTGAACTGCTTTCGGCCCATCTTGGAGATGAAGTTCTCATTGGAGCAGGAACCGTGGTCGATGCCGTGGATGTCAGGCGCGTGGCGGATAGAGGGGCGCAAATTATAGTGGCGCCAAACCTAAATCCGAAAGTTGGGCGCGCAACCCGTGATGCGGGTCTGATCTGGTGTCCTGGAATCATGTCGCCGACAGAAGCCTTTAGCGCACTGGATCAAGGTGCGGATGTTTTGAAGGTTTTTCCGGCAGAACTCGTGCCGCCAGACGTGATTTCCGCAATGAAGACCGTATTACCCGCAGATTCAAAAATGGTTGCGGTGGGAGGAGTAACAGCCGATGTCATGCAGGCATATGTTTTAAGGGGAACAGATGGATTTGGCTTGGGATCGGGTCTGTACAAACCCGTCTATGAATTATCGGATGTAAAATCGCGAGCGTTAAACTACGTTTCCGTCATGAAGCGTTTGTCGGCACAGACACTATAAAGACTTCTAAAAGATCAGCCGTCATGAAGACTTGCGGGCAAGCCGGGCAACGCAATGCGTCAATGCGGTTTTGGCAACAGGTTGCCGCGAGTGGTGCCCCGCCGCTTTCCAAACAGCATCCTCCGGGAACACATGTTCGGCATTGCCATTCATCATGTTCAACGCGAAATGCCGATATGCTTCGGTCTTTTGCTCTCCGTCAGCCGGAAACATTGGGACTACCGCAAACATCATGGAAAGAATTACGGGAAAAGCGCGGTGGAACGCGCTTTGCAAGGCAATTGCGCCTTTACAATGCTCCGGAATATCCAATATACGACTGGCGTGTTCCCCGAAAACGGAAATCATCCTGCAAGGAACAATCGTTCCGGGCCAATGTGCAGATATGTATTAAGGAGAGATTAAATGTCCAAGCCCATAATGGTCAAGGCCACTGCCGTATGGCTGGTGGACAACACGACAATTAGTTTCAAGCAGATTGCCGACTTCGTGGGCATGCATGAACTTGAAATTCAGGGAATCGCAGACGGCGACGTTGCCAGCGGCGTGAAGGGATTCGATCCCATTGCCAACAACCAACTGACTCAGGAAGAGATAGAAAAGGCCGAGAACGACCCTCTTCACAAACTGGAGCTGAAATACAATCCGATGACATCGGGCGAGGAGAAACGCCGTGGCCCGCGCTACACGCCGCTTTCAAAGCGGCAGGATCGGCCCAATTCGATACTGTGGCTGGTAAAATTCCATCCGGAACTTGAAGACAAGCAGATAATAAAACTTGTCGGCACGTCAAAATCGACCATTAAGGCCGTTCGCGAGCGAACCCATTGGAACATATCCAACATGCAGCCCATAGATCCGGTTGCGCTGGGTCTGTGCAGACAAAGCGAGCTTGACGCCGCCGTTCAAACAGCCGCGGAGAAAAAAGCCCGTGAAGGCAAGGCGTTGAACGATGACGAACGGCGCAAATTGATCACCACTGAACAGAGTCTTGGACAGGATCCGGCCCCCCGCGGCAACACGGCCATAGAGGAACTGGAATCCTTTCGACTTGGTGAAACTCCGAACAAAGATGACCGTGAAGAACATCGCGATGCCGACAGCTATTTCAATTTGCCCAGCGACACCGATGGCGACAGCAAAGCCTGATGCAATGCGGATTGGATCCCGTTTCAGGTTTGATTTTTCGCATGCACATCTTGCAACGGCGTTCCATCGGCAAGTCGGGGTCCTGTACAGGAGGCTCAATGACGGATCCGCAAGAGTCGATCACGAGATGATCTGGAAGAGGTCGACATCAACCAGACCGTGATCCGTGATTTTCAGCGACGGAATAACGGGCAAGGCCAAAAACGCCATCTGCAGGAATGGCTCTTCCAGCGATATTCCAAGCGATCTTGCCGCGTTCCTCAATTCCAGCAAACCATCGCGGACGCTCTCGAAGGGTTCCAAACTCATTAATCCGGCAACGGGCAAGGCAATTTCGGCAAGAACCGCTCCCCCATCCGCCACAACTATTCCCCCCTTGATTTCCGCCAGACGGTTCACCGAAACGGCCATATCCGAATAATCGATGCCCACGCAGACAATATTGTGATGATCATGGCAAATGCTCGACGCCATTGCTCCGCGCTTTATTTCGAACCCCCGAACAAACCCTCTTGCGATATTGCCGTTTTTCCCGTGGCGTTCAACAACCGCGATACGCGCCAGATCCCGCGCATGATCCGGACGTTTGTCACCGCATTTTACAGGTATGTTCTCAATCAGATGCTCCGTGATTATTTTTCCCTCGACAATTCCTATGACAGATGTTCGTTCAACTTTGCTTTCATGCCGAAAATCTTCAGGCCGAACGGTCGGTGCTCTTACAGAGTCAAGACCGACTGGTTCCACTTGTCCACGCCTGGAAAAGGCGGCCTCGTCTGCAACCTTCCCTGCGCATAGAACCAGTTTCGCATCACAGTTTTCCAGAGATCCCAGCGCAACTATATCGGCGCGCCTACCCGGCGCGATCTGTCCCCGGTCCTTAAGTCCGAACGCTTCCGCCGCGGAAAGGGCCGCCGCGCGATAAACCGACAGGGGCGAACAACCCAATTCCATCAACGTGCGGATCATGTAGTCAAGATGCCCGTATTCAGCCATGTCCAGCGGATTTCGATCATCTGTACACAGGCACATGTATGAAGCGGTCAGATCCGTTAGAACTGGCTGCAATGCGCGCAAATCCTTGCTGACGGACCCTTCCCTGATCAGAACCCTCATGCCCTTTTGGAGTTTTTCGCGCGCCTCTTCCGCCGTTGTGGCCTCATGCTCGGTTCTTATGCCCGCAGAGCAATAGGCATTGAGATCACGTCCCGACAATTGCGGGCAATGCCCATCGACATGCTGCCCGTCAAACAGCCGCAGTTTGTCCATCACTTCCGGATCGCGGTGAATGATGCCGGGATAGTTCATGAACTCCGCCAGTCCTATTCCCGATGGATGACCTTTCAGCAATTTCAAATCCTCGGCGTCGATTCGCGCACCGGCAGTTTCCATTTCGGTTGAGGGAACGCATGAACTGAGTTGAATCCGTATGTCCATAAGCGCATGCTCGCTGGCTTTCTGAAAATATCTGATACCTTCAACACCGATTACATTTGCCATTTCATGCGGATCGCAAATCGCGGTTGTTATGCCCTTTGGCGTCACGCAACGGTCGAATTCAAGGGGTGTAATCATTGAACTTTCAATATGCAGATGCGTGTCGATAAAACCGGGAACCAATATCAGACCCTCGACGTCGATTGCCTCCCGGCCATCATAGTCTTCACCGATTCCGACAATTGCATCACCGCATATTGCAACATCTCCGGGAATCATATCGCCTGTAACCAGATCAAGCACCCGTCCGCCACGCAGCACCAGATCCGCCGTTTCGTCTCCACGGCCCTGCGCTATTCGCCTTTCAAGACATGACATGATTTAAAATTCCTCTCCTGCAGGATAAATGAATGGGGTATGACTGCATCCTGATTGAACCATGGCGAACATTTAAATGAAAAAACTCCTGATTGTATATCACTCCCGCACCGGAGCGAGCGAACAAATGGCCAAAGCCGCCGAAGAGGCGGCGCGAAATGATATCGCCACACTGCTAAAGACCGCCGCCGATGCGGAACCCGAAGATCTTCTGGGAGCGGATGGATATATATTCTGCGCCCCTGAGAATCTTGCCGCAATAGCCGGCGCAATGAAGGATTTCTATGATCGCTGCTATTATCCGGTGCTTGGCCAAATCGAGGGACGGCCCTATGCTCAAATGGTAAGCGCGGGTTCAGATGGAGAAAACGCCGCTCGACAAACAGCCCGAATTGCACAGGGCTGGCGGTTGAAGATGGCGCAACCCGCATTAATCATTTGCACGCATGCGCAGTTGCCCGAAGAAATTATCGCCATGAAAACAGTGTTCGAGGATGATCTGAACAGATGCCGCGAACTCGGGGCCGCCATGGCGGCTGGCATGAGTATGGGTATCTACTGAATTCCATGTAATTGCCGCAAACTGAAGATCAAAGCTGCGTCCGGTCAATTACTGTATTTATAAATTTAACATTTATATCAATGATATGAGCAACTTGCAAAATCATGATGTCGAGTGAATCTGTTGCCCAAATCGGGCATTTTTTTTGCAATTTTCCTGGGCCTTGGGGTCTCTCCGTGGTATAATGGGGTTTGAGAACAACAAAATACGCGAA
>JAPOTF010000192.1 GCA_026709325.1 Roseovarius sp. | reverse complement strand
ACGTTGGAGGTGCGCCTGGAGGTGCATCGCGACAAGATTTCAGGACGTCATGTGGGACCGGGATCAGAGGTGGATCTGACTTGGCGCCCGGATCGAACAACGATCGTGCTGGACGTCGCCTGAGGCAACGGCATGTATCGCAACGTCCGGATTCAAAGCGAGACGCCTGACGGGCGGGCCACGAGGGAGGGCCGGATTCCATGATGGACTGCATGACCGGCAAGCAGTGCGCCGCTTGCGGACAAAACGGATTGCGCTTGAGCAGCGTGCCGACGGGCATGGGTCCAGCATGAAACCCGCTGATGCGTATATGGGCGCATCTGCCGTCTCTATTGGACGGGCCATGGCGGGTGGCGCACTGGATCCGGTGGCGTTTACGGAGTGTCTGCTCGAACGTATTGCGATGCAAACCTCACCCATTTTCCTAAACATGACCGCGAAACGCGCGTTAACCGAGGCCGAAGCGGCCCGGGTACGGCTCAGGGAAGGCCGCCCACGCTCGGCATTGGATGGGTTGCCGGTTGCCTGGAAGGATCTTATTGATATGGCGGGCGAGGTGACAACAGCCGCTTCCGATCTGCTGCGCGACTCGCCCGCAGCGGACCAAGATGCACCGATTGTCGCACAGGCCAGTGCGGCGGGGATGGTTAACCTCGGCAAACTGAACCTGACCGAATTTGCTTATTCCGGTATTGGCCTCAATCCGCATTACGGAACTCCAGAGAACCCATGTTCAACCGATGGGCCACGCGTGCCAGGGGGTTCGTCTTCGGGATCCGGTGTGGCGGTCGCAGCGGGTCTTGCGCCCATTGCGATCGGCACGGATACCGGTGGTTCAGTGCGCATTCCCGCCGCGTTTAATGGTGTGACGGGATATAAGTCATCCGAAGGGCGCATTAGATTGGATGGGGTTTTAAAGCTCTCTCCAACGCTTGACACAGTCGGTCCGTTGGGACGCACGGTGGAGGACTGCGCGCTGGCCGACCAAATCCTGCGCGGGGTTATGGGCGCATTGGCGCCACGCGCAATTGCGTCCGATGTGTCGCTCTTTGTGCCGGAAGGCGTGGCACTGGATGGACTGGAGCCCGAGGTGGCTGCGAATTTCGAGGCGACGCTTGTCCGGCTGTCCGCTTTGGGCGTGTCCATCGAACGTGGTGTATTGCCGGAGCTCGAAGAGGCGGCCCGGTTGGCGGAAGAGATCGGCACAATCACCGCCGCGGAAGCCTATGCCGAACATGCCGCGCGGGTTGATGGGGCGGATCGAGAGCGGATGGATCATCGTGTGGTCGCGCGGATTGATCTGGGTAGAGCAATGTCGGCTTTGGACCTGCTGCGGCTGCAGCGGGCGCGGGTGACGGCGATGCAATCACTGAATGTTCGGCTGGACGGCGCGCTCCTCGCGATGCCGACTGTGCCCCATATTGCCCCAGCCATTGCGCCGCTGGATACCGACGAAGCCATTTTCCACGAGACGAACCGGAAGACGCTGCGCAACACCGCGATCGGCAATTTCCTGAATCTACCCGGCGTTGCGATGCCGAACGGCACAGGGGAGGCCGGGATGCCAACAAGTTTCCTGCTCTCCGCCTCCGGCGGCGATGATGAAAATCTTTTGAGCGTTGCACTGGCGCTTGAGCCCGCTATTCGCGGCAATGTTGCATAGCAAAAGAACCCAAAAGACAAGGAGTTAGAAGATGATACGTGTAGGAGTTGATGTTGGTGGAACATTTACCGACATCGTACTGGAACGGACGCGGGCGGCAGGAGATGACAACCAGCAGGTTGTTGTGACCAAAGTACCCTCCACACCGCATGATCAGTCCGAAGGTGTGACCAACGGCGTGCTGCAGGTCTGCAACATGGCGGGAATCGCGCCCCGTGATATCGGCATGCTTTTTCACGGCACCACGGTTGCCACGAATATGGTGATCGAACGCAAAGGCGCCGAAGTCGGCATGCTAACCACCCGAGGATTCCGCGATATCTTGCATATGGCCCGACACAAGCGTCCGCATAACTTTTCGCTGCAGTTCGACGTGCCGTGGCAATCCAAGCCGCTGGTGAAACGGCGCAACCGCTTGCCGATCACCGAACGACTGGCCCCGCCGACTGGCAAGGTTGAGGTGCCGCTGGACGAAACCGAAGTGCGCGAAGCGGCGGAGCTCTTGAAGAAACGTGGCGTGGATGCGGTGGTCGTGGGTTTTCTCTTCTCGTTCCTCAATGACAGCCATGAGAAACGGGCGGTTGAAATTGTGAGGGAAGTGATGCCGGACACGTTCATTTGCGCCTCATCCGAGGTGGTCAACGTGATCCGGGAATATGAACGTTTCTCTTCGACGGCGATGAACGCTTATATTGGTCCCCAGACGGCACGCTACTTGAACCATCTCGAAAGTCGATTGCGCGACAACGGAATCGAATGTCCGGTTCGGATCATGCAATCAAATGGCGGGATTTCAACGGTTGTGCAATCCGCGATGCTGCCTATCGGCTTGCTGCTGTCCGGCCCGGCCGGAGGTGTGATCGGCGGCAAGTGGACGGGTGAGCATTGCGACACCGACAACGTCATTACCATCGATATCGGCGGCACCTCCGCCGATATTTCGGTGATTCAGGATGGCGCGTTGCGCATCAAGAATCCGCGCGACACCGAAGTGGCGGGCTTGCCGGTTTTGGCACCGATGATTGACATTGACGCCATCGGCGCGGGTGGTGGCTCTATCGCCTATATTGACGAAGGCGGCGCGTTCCGGGTGGGCCCCCGCTCGGCAGGTGCCGTTCCCGGACCGGCCTGTTATGGCCGTGGTGGCATGGAACCGACTGTGACTGATGCGCAAGTGGTGCTGGGTCGTTTGGACCCTGAACGTTTCCTGGGCGGGGATCTCTCAATTGACAAGAGCCTTGCCGAGAAGGCGATCAGGGAACATATCGCCGATCCGCTGGGCATGTCGGTAACCGATGCGGCACTTGGAATTCTGAAGATCATCAACAATAACATGGCGCTGGCGATTAACGCGAATTCAGTGGCCAAGGGCATCGATCCACGCAGCTTTTCACTGATGGGGTTTGGAGGCGCCGGCCCACTGCATGCGGTGGCTCTGGGCGAGATGATTCAGGTCAAGGCGGTAATCTCGCCGCTTCAGCCGGGCATTACGGCGGCTATGGGCCTGTTGGTAACGGATCTGAAATACGAGTACACCCGGTCGGTTCTGCAGACGATGAACGATGCGGATGACGAGGCACTGGCCAGGATCAATACGATTGTCGACGAACTGATTGCAGAGGCGGATGCGCAGCTTGATGCGGATGGCATCCCGGTGGATGCACGGACCTACTCCAAGATCATGGAGTGCCGCTATCTGGGGCAAGGATTTGAGTTGCGGGCTGAAATGCCAGACGGGCCGTTGACCCATGACAACAAACATGCGGTGGTCGACAGTTTCTTTGATGTGCACAAGGAAGCTTACGGGCACGCTTTCCGTGATCAGACTACCGAGGGTGTGACCCTGCGTGTGGTGGCCTTGGCACATGTCGATCAGCTTCGGCTACCCAATCTTGAACAGGGTGGGCGCGAAAACCCGAATGCGGCGCTGTTATATTCCAGTGACACGGTGTTCGATGATGGTCGCGCCACGTCGACACCCCGTTATGACCGTGAACGACTGTTGGCCGATGATTGCGTGCGTGGCCCTGCCATCATCACTCAGCACAACTCGACCACGATCGTGCCGCCCGGCTACACCGCTACCGTTCTGGGCCACGGCGATATCCGGATCGCGCGCGCGAAGGAAGGGGCATGAAGGATGTGTGATTGGTCAGATGCCTTGGATCTGTTCGAGAATTCGGGGAGGCGGACAGATCTTGGACGGGATGCCATCCTGGGGTATTGCGCTCTTGAGGAGCCTCGTTTTTGTCTGTTTCCGAACAGTCTTCAGAGGCACGGGTTTAATCGATGGCTTCGTTGAGGAGTATGATTTGGCCGTTCGCGCCTCATCCAGGGCGCGGCCTCCGCGAGTCGGGAATATTGGCATGGCGTTTATTGATGCCGGTCTTCAGAGCATTTCGCTTGCGACGGGCGGGTGCGAGGTGGACGGATTCGAGCCTCTCGAAATCCTTGTCGTGCCGGCTCTTCGCCAGACCGAGATGCCGTGTCAACGTATCAAGGCGATCATCGCCCTGCGCTTCCATTGTTGCCGATCATTTGCCAGACACTGCAAACGACTGGATCTTTGACGCCTTCCCAAACTTTAAAGTCAACCAAAATCACTATTCCGTTTTGACGATCATCAGGAATCATAGGAGAAATACATGACCAAGGAACTTGATCCAATCACCCTTCAGGTTGTCGGTGGCGCCTTGCATTCGATTGCCGAACAGATGGGCAACGTGCTTTATCGCATGTCCTATTCTTCGATTATTCGGGAAAGTCAGGATCTGGGCGCAGGTCTTTTTGATACGGAATACAATACGCTTTGCGAGTCGGATTCGACACCGATGCATATCGGTTCACTTCCCGGTTATCTGCGTGGTATCGAACAGACAGTGACTCTGGACGACTGGAAGCCCGGAGACTGTGTCATTCACAACCACCCCTACAAGGGCGCCTCACATTCTCCCGACATCGCCATTGTGATGCCGGTTTTTACCGACGGTGAGTTGATCGGTTTTTCCGCCAATACCGCACATCATGTTGACATCGGCGCCGCAACACCGGGCCTGATTATTGATGTGCCGGATGTCTGGGCCGAGGGAATGCTGCTCGACGGAGTGAAACTCTATAACGAAGGAGTCCGCAACGAGGCTCTATGGAAATACATCCGGGACAATACCCGTGTTCCGGGCCTCGTCATGGGCGATCTTGAAGCGCAGATCGCCTCTGCGGAACTGGGTGTGCGCCGGTTCGAAGAACTGGTGGGAAAATATGGTAAAGGTACGGTGATTCAGGCCACCAAACAGCTGATGGATTATACCGAACGCCGGATGCGGGCGGAAATCGCGAAGATCCCCGATGGTGAATACTTCGCCGAGGGTTTCCTCGACGATGACGGTCGCAACCGCGATCAGACGCTGCCCATTAAGGTTTGCGTTCGGATCAAGGGAGACAGCGCCGAGATCGACCTGACCGGTTCATCGTCACAGGTACCCACGGCCTTCAATGTGCCTTTCGACGGGTCAACCAAGGTGGCCGCATTCTTCGTGTTTCGTGCCATGCTGCTGGATACCTATGCCGCTAACGACGACATTCCCGCCAATGAAGGGTCGTTCCGTCCGATCAGTGTAATCGCGCCTGAAGGTTGCATTTTCAACCCGATCGCCCCAGCGGCAGCGGAGGCGCGCTTTTGTCAGATCCAGCGAATGTCCGATCTGGTCATCAAGGCGCTGGCCCCGGTCATTCCCGACAAGGTTACGGCCGGCAACGCGGCAACGCTGTCTTTTGCGGCCTATTCCGGTGTGCGTTCCAACGGTGAATACTGGGTTTTCCTTGAAGTGAATGAAGCAGCGATGGGTGGACGCCCTGCCTCGGACGGGCCGGATACGGTCGAAGAGTTGATGCGCAATACGCGCAACAATCCGTTGGAAGATCTGGGCATGCATTTACCTCTTATCTGCGATCGCTACGAAGTGCGCGATGATGTGCCGCCGGGTGCAGGAAAGTTCCGTGGCGGATCGGGTGTGGTGAAATCACAGCGTTACCTGACGCCCGGCTTTATGACGCATGAATCTGACCGACACGAAGACGCGCCGTGGGGCGTCTTTGGCGGTGGAGATGGCGCGGTTGGCAAGATGGAGATCCATAACATCCACAGCGGCGAGACGCGGCTTGAATATGCCAAATTTTCTGGAATGCGCACGAAAATCGGTGATGTCGTGAGTTATTACTCGCCTTCGGGCGGTGGTTATGATGATCCGCTGAAGCGCGAGCCCGCGAAGGTGTTGGATGATGTACTCGACGGCTTTATCAACGTCGATCACGCGCGCGAAGCATATGGCGTTGTTCTAACCGAGGTAGATGATGGTTATGGCTGGGCTCTGGATGCTGTGTCCACGGACAATCTGCGTGCGGAAATGCGGGCATGAGCAACTGGGCATTGCATTCGCGATGTTTCAGTAAAATCCCGGAGGAAAATGATGACTGACAGTATCGAAGATCTCGACGCCGTCCTGCAGAGGGCTTTCGATGCAAGTTCCAGGATTTACGCGGAGCGGGGGTTTCAACGGCGAATCGGGTTTGGCAAGAAACCGGCTTTGATCTCAGTGGATTTGGCAAACGCCTGGACGCGTCCTGGCAACCCGTTTACCTGTCAGGGCGTGGATGACCGCATAATCCCGTCAATGCGGCAGCTGCTCACGGCGTGTCGAGAGAGTGGCCATCCGGTGGTGCATGTCACAACGGCCTACCAGATCACCGACCGCGATCATCCGGCCACTGATATGGGGCTCTGGCATCACAAGATTCCGGTTGAAGCGGTAAATATTGAAGATGAGCGCCTCTGGGCGATTGATGACCGCATCGCACCGGTCGAGGGTGAATGGATCATGATGAAAAAACGTGCATCGAGTTTTTCCGGTACACCGCTCGCGGGGTACCTGCGCGGGCTTGGCGTGGATACGATTCTGGTCACGGGCGTGACGGCCACGGCCTGTGTGCGCACTACCATCTGCGATGGGTTGGCTGAAGGATTTCGCACCATTGCCGTACGTGAAGCGATCGGAGACCGGGTACCGGGTGCGGTGGCGTGGAACCTTTATGACATCGACGCCAAATTTGCAGATGTGGAAAGCACGGAGATTTGCGTCCGCTACCTCCAGACTGTCAACCGCCGGAACGCGGAGTAAGATTGTGGTGATCCGGGTCCGGAGAGTACGTGCATGATATGGTTTTGGCCCATGCCTGCCGCCACGCTGATCGGTCTGGCGCTGTTGCAACAGCCTTCGATTAACGGGGCGACGTGTCAGGCGTCTTGGGCTCGACCTTTGCCGCGGCAGCGTTTTCACTGGCAATCTCGGCACTTATGGTCGCGATTGTGCTCTGGTTGAGCGGTGCACCGACGCATGCTGTAATGTTCCCTGAATTGCCCTGGCGGTTGGTTTTTGGGGGCGTGATTGGCGCGCTTTTCGTCACGGGTGGCGCGATGCTGGCGCCGATCACGGGGGCCGCGGCATTTTTCACCTGCCTTGTCGCCGGGCAGTTGCCGGGGGCCATCATCGCGGATTCAACTGGAGCCTTTGGATTGGAAAAGCAGGTCTTGCCAGTTTGGAAACTGGCGGGTATCGCGCTTGCATTTACCGGAGCAGTTCTTGTGCGTTGGGGTTGAATGCGCCCACTGCCACGGTGTCTTTTGGAAAGGAAATTAAATGTTTGAAAAGGTGTTTTCACCGATCAAGATTGGACCGTTGGATTTGAAGAACCGTATCGTGATGGCGCCGTTGACACGGCAGGTGGCGGATGCGGACGGCACGCCGACGGTGGAGATGGCGGCGTATTACGCGCGACGCGCGCGGGGCGGTGTCGGACTGATCATCTCGGAAGGTACTTATGAAGCTGATGACTCGGGGTGTAAGGCTTATCTGTCTCAACCGGGGATCGCCAATGAGAAACATGTAGCCGCCTGGAAGATGACCACAGACGCGGTCCATGCTTTAGGGACGCCCATTATCTGCCAATTGATGCATGGGGCCGTGTTGCTGATCCGCGCTGTCTCTTTGAGGGCGAAAGCCCGGTATCCGCCTCGGACACGCAAAGCGAGGGTTGGGTGCTGTATACCGATACCGATGACGAAAAGCATGATCGCGGGATCGATGGAGACTGGCCGAAGGTGACTTTTCCACCGGCGCGCGCGTTGACGATAGAGGAGTTGCACAAGATCGCCGACGGTTTTGCCGAAGGTGCGATGCGGGCGGTCAAGGCGGGGTTTGACGGAGTCGAGATCCATGGTGCGAACGGATATCTGGTGTATCAGTTCATCACCCCCAGTACTAACCTGCGTGTCGATGAATATGGTGGGTCCGCTGCAAATAATGTGCGGTTCGCCAAGTTGATTTGCCAGAAGGTGCGCGATGCCATTGGACCTGGCAAGCTGATTACCCTGCGTCTCAGCCAGGACGGCGTGGACGATTTTCTGGGTGCGTGGCCCGGTGGCGTCGCGTACGCGCGCGAAATAGGGGCGGCTCTGGCCGATTGCGCCGCCGATGCTTTGCATTGGTCCAGTTTTGATTGGACGGACAACCGTGACCCAAATTCCGATGTACCCATGGCGAAGGCCATCGGTGAAATGTCGGGCAAGCCGATGTTGGTAAACGGTGGGATTGCTGATGGTCCGAGCGCAGAGGCGGTGTTCGACAGTCGAACCGGTGTGGCTGTCGTTGTCGGGCGCCCGCTTTTCGCCCAGCCTGACTGGCCGCATATCATTCGGTCGGGGATGGCGTATCCCTGGACCGAGTTTGATCGGAAATACGTGATTCAGCCGCCAGTTGATCTGGCGACTAAATATCCAATGGATCGTCGTATACCGGATTGGAACCCCGATACGTCGAAACGCCTCTGATCGCCGAGCAGAAAGCGAGCGATCGCCGTGACGGAACCAACCCGGGTCCAAGAACGGGCCTTTGAACTGCCTGGAGTAAAGCCAGATATGAAGGTTCCCATAACGATGACAGTTTGATTCACGGAACTGAACACTAAAAACGCCTAATATCAATCGATTAGATAGAAACAACCGCGGCAGACCGCTGGAAGGTTCCGGTTAAACGAGTGGCTCCCGTGGCCGATGAGGGAAGGCTTTCCCTTGGGGTCTCGCCATGAACGAGCAGGAGATCGAATGCCATTTTGGCGGGTGCGACTTCACCATTGGCGAAACGACACTAATACGAAAACTACAGAGACATACAGTTCCTCTGGAGCTTTTGAGCAAGAAACAGGCTGCCATTCCTGACTTTTCCAAGCGAAACCAATTTGTCCGCGTCTACAAATGTGTTTTGTGGCGCCAACAGGTGTGATCCAACCTCAAAATAAATTTTAGAGGAATTGCCACTTGGTCTTGCAAACACCAAGTGCGAACTTCGCCGTTCATTAAGAAACATGCGTCTTATAGATTTTGGAGATGACCGGTTTAGTTCCTCCGCGCATTGCCTTGACATAGCGTTGAGACCAACCGACAGGTGCGTGATCAAGATTTGGCAACCAATTCCAAACTCGCAAGCGATTATGTATATTTGTTGGCGTCGCCGATGCCACATCTATTTGACGTCTGTTGAATGCCACGCTCAGACCAATTTTCGTGCATCCCGTTACAGGGTTCCACATGGCATCAACCCCCTATTTTTTAATATTGGGCCATGCCTCAATTTTGCCAATTATATTATTCCGTGTCGGTGAACAATGGAGAGCGCTTTTCCTTAAACGCCTTTACACCTTCTTTCAGTTCGGAACTTGCGGCCGCAATTCTTCCCGCGAATGCCTCCAAAACACGCTCATGCTCTTCACCCTCGGACGCATTAACAAGCATTTTAGTAACTTCGGATGCAACTTTCCCACGTGAAAGCAGCTTGCTGGCCAGCTCAAATCCCGCCTCCAGGCCCTCGCCGGTGTTCGCAACACTATCCACAATGCCAAGTTGCAACGCCTCTTTGGCGCCAAAAACCTCGCCAAACAAAGCCATTCGGCGTATCGCTTGCGAACCAAATCTGCGTACGGCCCGCTGCGTGCCCGACCATCCGGCAATAATGCCAATGCCAGTTTCGGGCTGCCCTATCTTTACATGCTCCTCGGCGATGCGATAGTCGGCACAGGCAGCCAGTTCCAGCCCGCCTCCAATAGCGGGGCCATTCAAAACCGCAATTACCGGCTGACGCAACCGCGCCAAACGATCAAACGCGTCATGCCCGTCTCTTACCCAGTGACGCGAAAAGGCCGTGGCGGATTCTTCGCTCCATGCATTAATATCGCCACCTGCGCAAAACACGCCGTCCGCACCCGTAAGAACCACGACATGGATGTCATCTCGATGCTCAACATCAAAACATATGCGGCCAAGCTCCTGCACCATGCCGGCATCAAGGGCGTTGCGCTTTTCAAGGCGACACAGTCTGACAAGACCGATGCCTTGATCCACTGTGATTTCAATGGGGGATTTCCGTTCCATTATAAATCCAGCGAGAGTCCCATCGGTTCCGGCGCAAACAGCTTTTCATCCATGAGCTTCAGCTTGTCGGAAACATGAAGCGTGGTTGCGGCTTGCGAAAGCACATGTCCCTGCAAATCCAGCCCCGGAGCAATTTCAGTTACAGTCAACTTTCCATCAAGCAATTTAACAACGCATCTTTCAGTGACATATGTGACATCCTGCCCCAGTTCTCTCGCGCGCGTTCCGGAGAATGATCTCTGGTCCACATCATCCACAAACTTTGCAATTTGACCTTCAGATGCAACAACAAGGCATCCCTGATCGATGTGCATTTTCGCCCCGGCATTGAAATTCCCGGAAAACACAATTTTTCGGGCGCGAGCGGTTATATCCACAAATCCCCCGGCACCTGCCGTGCGGTGAGGTGTCGCCGACAGACGAGACACGTTTACCGATCCATCACCACCGATTTCAAGGAATGACAGCAGGGACGCGTCAAAAGCGCCCGCCTGAAAATAACTGAACTGGTGCGGCGAAGCAATCAGGGCCTCGGCATTTGCCGCGCAGCCAAATTTGAAATCGAGAAGGGGAACTCCTCCAACGGCCCCTTGTTCAATAACCCACGTCACATCCCCGTGAAGGCCTTCCTCAATAAGTATCCTTGGAACATTTGCCGATATTCCAAAGCCTATGTTGACAGCCCAGCCTTTTTTAAGTTCCCGGGCGACCCGTCTGGCAATTACCTTTCCCACACCAAATTCAGACAGCGAAAAACTTTCCAGCGGCCGTATAAGTTCACCTGAAATGGCGGGGTCGTAAGGCGTCGCCGTTGTCTGCAGCATGTCGGGAGCTTCGACAATTGCATCAACCAGTATTCCCGGCACATGCACATCATGCGGACGGATGGAACCGTTTTGAGCTATCCGCCGCACCTGGGCGATTGCAATGCCGCCATTGTTGTGAGCGGAAAGCACCATCTCCATTGCTCCCAAATAGGCCCCTTCCTGCTCAAAGCTTAAATTCCCTCTCTCATCCGCAGTGGTGGCGCGTATTATGGCCACATCCGGCGCGATTGCCGGGAAAAACAGCCAATCCTCGCCGGCAAAATTCTGGCGGCTGACAATGGGGTCGGCTCGCGCCGCATCATTCATGGCGCAGCCTTCATGAACTGGATCGACAAATGTGTCCATTCCCACCTTGGTCAGGACGCCCGGGCGTTTTGAAGCCCCCTCCCGCAGCATGTCAAAAACAACCCCTGAAGGCACATTATAGGCCGCCAATTGATTTGCCATTATCATTTGCCAGATTTTGGGTGTCTCGGCCTTGCTGGGACCGGAAATGTATGAACCGCCAATAATCTTCTTTAAAAGACCCGGTCGGGCCATATGTTCCGTTCCAGCCGTTCCAAACATGTCACCGGCGGCGATTGGATGTATGGATGTGAGATTTTGGGGATGACCTTCATTTTCAAATCTCTGCCCGACCGCGGCAAGCACGGCGTCAGGACAGCACAATCCACTCGATGAATTGACGGCGATCACGGCGTTGTCCCGTATAAGCTGCACTGCCTGTTCAGCTGTTTTAATCTTTGACATTTTTACGACCTGATTTGATAATCCAACGAGCAACCATTCCGAATAGAATAATGGTCTCTCCATGTCAAAATCAAGGATTCTCTGTTGCATCGGGGAGATTTATACTTTTCTAAATATTCCATGGAGTGTTCAACAGGGATGGGCGGACAATGAATATATTGTTTCAAAAATCGAACCAGCGCGTGTTCGGCACTTTTCCCCTGAAAGGAGAAGAACTTGCGGCATCAATGGATCTGGCGTTGAAATTCGGATACCGGGCATTTGACTCGGCCCAAATGTACGGCAATGAGCGTGATGTCGGTTCCGCACTGAAGTTTAGCGGGATAAATCGGGATGATTTGTGCATCATCACAAAGGTTCACCCGGAAAATTACAGTCAGAACGCTTTTCTGCCTTCCGTCGAAAAAAGCATGAAGGATCTCGAAATAGATCAAATCGACGTTCTTTTACTTCACTGGCCCCCCGCCGATGGTGACATACGGGCCCCGCTTAAACTGCTTCAAAAGGCATACAACGCAAAACTTGCAAAAAACATTGGGGTATCGAATTTCACCAGCACCATGATGGCGCAAATATCAACGATTGTTTCCGCGCCAATCACATGCAATCAGGTGGAATTTCACCCTCTTCTAGATCAAGGCGCACTGATGAAGTCATCAGTCGAAACCGGCATTCCGCTTATGGCCTATTGCTCAATTGCCAGAGGCGCGATTTTCAAGCATTCATTGCTGGACGACATTGCAAAGAGTTATGAAAAAACCAGTGCCCAGATTGTGCAGCGCTGGATTTTGCAAAAAGGCGTTGTGGTCAACACCATGTCTACCAAATCCCGCAACATTCAAGCCAATTTCGAGGTAATGGATTTCACGCTGTCTTCACCTGACATGGCGCGCTTGGATTCCCTTAACAAGGTTAATTATCGCATTGTGACCAGCGACCTTGCGCCATGGGCGCCAGAATGGGACCCACCCGCCGCGGGTTAGCGATTGCCCCGCACCAGATCGGAGGCCTTTTCGCCTATCATTATCGTTGCCGCGTTTGTGTTTGATCCCACCAGACTTGGCATGACCGAGCTGTCGCAAATGCGCAGACCGTTTATGCCATGGACACGCAACTCGGGGGAAACCACGGCCATGTCGTCAACCCCCATCTTGCAGGTACATGTCGGATGATATGACGTACGGCCAAACTGGCGCGCGTAATCCTCGTATTCCTTTTGCGTTCTTACGCTGTCGTCGGGAAATCTGATTTTTGAAATATACTTTCCAAGGCTCTGTTGCCGGAACATCTCAACCGAAATCTTAACGCCTTCCGCAGAGGTTTTAAGATCATCGGGATGGCCTAGAAAATCGGGGTCAACCAAAGGCGCATCCCCGGGGCTGCCGGAACGCAACCTTACAGTGCCGCGGGCTTTTGGACGCAATCCATAGGAGTTAAGGGTAATTCCGGAACTGCCTGGCGGAACGCTTGGAACACCTTCCTCGGCACCGGCGCCCGCAAGGAAATGAAACTGAAGATCGGGCTTCGTTTGACCCTTGTCTGCATACCAGAAGGCCCCACCTTCGACGACATTTGACGTCACCGGTCCCGACTTGAAAAAAAGATACTGCGCACCGGCCCACAACATCCAGTGCGGTTTCTGATATTTGTCCAGACTGTAGTGGCCATTTAGTTCGGCAACAATGTCAATTCCAAAATGATCGCTCAAATTCTCTCCAACCCCCGGCAGATGATGAACGACATCAATATCAACAGATCTGAGGTGACCTCCGGGACCGATACCGGACAGCAGCATGAGCTTTGGCGTGCCGATGGCACCTGCGGCAAGCAGTATTTCGGATGATGCGTGACTTGTCTGCGACCTGCCACCCGATTGATATTGAACGCCAACGGCCCGCCTGTTTTCGACAATGATTCTAGTGACCTGAACCCCTGTCAGAACAGCAAGATTTTTACGGCTCATCGCCGGTCTCAGATACCCGACTGCAGCGGAGCATCTTCGCGCGTTTTTCACTGTCAACTGGTAAAACCCGCATCCTTCCTGACTGGCGCCGTTAAAATCGTGATTATACGGCAGCCCCAATTCCTGGCATGAGCGAACAAATGCACGGGTCATTTTCTGAGGGTCCTGCAGGTTGGATACGCCAAGCGGCCCTTGAGTGCCGTGCCATTCTCCTGCAAGAACCGTGTTTCCCTCGGAACGCAGAAAATATTTTTGAATGTCCTTAAACGCCCAGCCCTCGGCCCCCTCCTTTTCCCATCTGTCATAATCCTCGGGATGGCCGCGAGTGAATATTTCCGCATTGATTGAGGAACCGCCCCCCAGCACCTTTCCCTGGGCATAGGGAATTTCGCGGTTGTTTGCATGTTTTTGAGGAACCGTGTCAAACCCCCATGTGCGAGGCCCGGCGGTCATCTTTGAAAAGCCTACCGGCATGTGAATATATGGGTGGTTGTCTTTCCCGCCCGCCTCCAGCAGCAATACGCGCATGTCGGGGTTTTCAGAGAGCCTGCCGGCCAGAACGCATCCAGACGACCCCCCGCCCACAATTATGATATCGTATTCAGATTTGGTCATTATTTCAACCCGTCGATTTCACTATATATTCTTCCGTTAATTGCCATTACATGCATTCATTCAAAAACACTATCAATTACATAATTGCATCTCACCGGAGCCCGCAATCCCTTGCGCATATTGGAAACAGCTCGTACATCTCGTCTTTTGAAAAGGTTTACCATTAAGCGTCTTTGAATTATAAAACGCTTCAAAGACGATTTGCATATATTAAGACTTTAAAATGGTAATGAGATAAGAAAATCGCATTAGGGCCTGTCGGCAATTTTCCCGTTTCGTGCGGTTCTCCCTTTCAGCAAGCGCCATCAA
>JAPOTF010000131.1 GCA_026709325.1 Roseovarius sp. | reverse complement strand
AAGGCAATGTCGTGCTGATGTCCGCATTGTCTGACGGCATTCCAGTTGAGCTTCTGGATGTCCTCAAGCAGAACATCGCGCGCAATTCATATCGGGACAATCTTAAATTGGGGTATGAGGACGGCGACAAGCGCGCATGGCTCATCAGAAGGGGGCTTGTGGAGTCCGAATCCCACAGTGAAAATGGATTTACCATCGCCGTGCGCTGGAATCGAATGCAGGAAGCGCAATTCTTCAACCTCTGAAGTCCGGCAATTGCCGCATGATTTCACGCCACTGTCCCAATGCTGTATTAAGTATCGTTTATAACTTGCTGCACAGTAACGTTATAAGAGCATTTTTGGCATCTCCGATTTAATCCCGACCGCGCCAGCATGCGGCATATATTGGACGACAGGTAAATGCGAGTCCCGCCACATTGAAAATATCAGTCCAAACTTTGCAGGCGGCAATGTCAAAAAAGCCGCAAAGCGGAGGAATGCATTGTTTCCGGCCTAAATTCAAAAACCCATTCCATTCAAATTAGAAATTGCATGGGAATTTTAAACTGATGACCACTTGGAGTTTTATTAGGAAATGACGGGAGCCGACAAGGAATTCCCGACAATTCCCGCTGACTTTTGCTTCAGGGCAAGTGCGGCAGAGACGTTTTTTAATTGGTACGACAAGACGACCTCACCCATTTGGTGTTGAGGGCGACTCGTGTGACAAAGGGGCTGTCTGAAACTCTATTCGCATTTTTTGGTATTGTAGGCTTAATTTATGGACAGGTTTTCAAGCCCTGTCCGTGTAAACGTCCACTTTCGTACACTACCACTCCCATCACGCTCACACGCTCTTTGCTGAATTTTGCCGAAAAACGGGGTGAGTGGCAAACTGAAGTTCATAATCAATCATCCGATCCCGCGAAGTTGACGATGCGTGTGAAAGGGATTATGCGTTATGCCGCAATTCTTGATCCCGTGTATTTGCGCATGCAGATTTTTTAGCCTGAAAAGCTCGTTTGACACCAAAACCGAACCCCGAAAAATCCCAACGTGCATATACGTGCAAACTATGCGATGCCCCCAAGTATGTGCGGTTTTACCATCTCATTTGGGAGCCAGGCAGATCTTGACTTTCAAAATGCCGGCAAAAAGAATAAATGAAGCCTGTGTTGTAGCCTTGGGGTGCTGAAAACAGCTGCAAAAAAGCTTGTCTTTCACACGTGTCTTTTTTATAGGCTTTGATGCATCGTGGGAGGTGTTTATGCGCAATGAAAAATCAACGGAAGAGGTGGCCCTGGGCATACGTCGGCGCGTGTTTGAACATGCCATGCACAACAATGGCGGCTACCTCAGTCAGGCATGCTCCGCTGCCGAGCAACTTGCCTGGCTCTACAATGAAGAACTGAAGTTGGGCGAGCCAACACTGCCGATGATTCCAAAGCCATTTAGAGGCGTGCCGTCCTCTTCGAACCTGGAATACCATACTGGCGCCGGGTACAATGGACCGTTCGAACCCCAATTTGACCGCCTGATAATAGCTCCGGCGCACTATGCGCTCGTTGCCTATGCGACCCTCATAGAAGTTGGGCGCATGGCGCCTGAAGGTTTGGAGATGTTTAACAAAGACGGATCCTCGGTTGAGATGATCGGAGCGGAACACTCCCCCGGAATGGAGGTTCACAACGGCACCCTGGGCATAGGGCTTTCAACGGCATCCGGTCTCGCCTACGGAAGAAGGCTGCGCGGGGAACATGGTCGCACCTGGGTCTTTATGTCAGATGGCGAAGTCCAGGAAGGTCAAACATGGGAAGCGGTCCAAGCGTGCGCACATCACGGCATTGACAATGTGATGGCAATCATGGACGTTAACAACCAGCAGTGCGATGGAGCGATGTCCAGCGTCATGGATGTGGGCGACATCCGTGCCAAATTTATCAATTTTGGCGCAACTTGCATGGAAATTGATGGCCACGACATTGGCGCGATGCGCGAAGCCGCCAAGGAGCCGCACGAAGGTAGGCCACTGATCATTCTGGCGCGCACCAGTCCATTCAACACAATGTCAATCCTGAAGGAGCGCTTCCCGAAATTGCACTACGTTCGCTTTACGGACGAAAAGGAACGAGCCCGTTTCAACACGTCAATTGCAGCCGATCTGGGCATTGACCCGGTCGATTACGCCCACTAATGGAGAACGACAATGGTGGAAATGGTTTTTCGCCCTTATGCAGGCGCCTTTGAAAAATTTGCCGCCGGCAACCCTGACATTCTTTGCCTCTCGGCGGATCTGACATCGTCTTGCGAAATCGACGGATTCCGTGATCGATATCCCGATCAGTTTCTGTCTCTCGGAATGGCGGAACAAAACATGATGAGTTTTGCCGGCGGCTTGGGGCTCGCGGGATTCCGCCCGTTCATCCACACTTTCGGCGTCTTTATGTATCGCAGACCCTACGATCAGCTTATGACATCAGTCGCCTATCCTCGTCGAAGAGTGCGTCTGATGGGCTTCCTGCCTGGCATCACCACTCCAGGTGGCATGACACACCAATCGATTGAGGATATAGGCATCATGCGATCAATTCCGAACATGACCATCCTCGAAACGGGTGACGCAACCGAGGTTGAGAGCATATGCGAAGCGGCTGACAGCATTGACGGACCAGTATGGAGCCGCGTTCTCCGCGGATCCGTACCCCGCCTCTTTGACACCCCGATCAAAGTCGGAGAGATAAGAGAGCTTTCCGAGGGAGATGACGTTCTGGTCGCAACGTCGGGAATTTGCACAGAGGAGGCCATGCGCGCGCGCGCGGCCTTCGCAAAAGCGGGGATATCGATTCGCCACCTGCATTTGCACACAATAAAACCATTTGATTCCAGGGCTCTGCTCGACCACATTGGAAGCGTTAAACATGGAGTGGTTACCCTGGAAAACCATGTAACGGAGGGCGGTGTGGGATCGCTCGTTGCCGAAACAATGGCGGATGCAGGTGTCGGTAAACGTTTGATACGTCTTGGATTGAAAGACACTTATGCCCACGGAGGGTCGCGCCCCTACTTAATGAAGCATTACGGGCTCGACGCTTCGGCACTGGTACGCGGTATTGAGGATCTAATGGGGCAAGACTTCAACATTACCGAAGATGACCTTGCAGCGGCCCGCTTCGACGATGTCCATTCGCTGGTCAAAGCCGAGGCGCTTTGATTAATCGCTTAACCGCATAAAGTCCTTGTTTTAAAAGTTGCTGTAGAAGCGAATATAGACTTTTGCGTTGGATTGAAATGCAAAAAGGCGGGAAGTCGCTCAACCCAGTCCTGATGACGTCGATCAAACGCATATCAATGTTCGTGACATGATCACGGCTCTGCAATGATAATGGCGCGTACACTGCCGTTCGTTACTGTCCCGGTGAACCCTTACACGCGCTGTGACCGTGTTTCCCAACCCGCACGCGTTTGGTTTGATTCGCAAATGGTCGGCGATGAAATGATCGATGCGAATGAGAATCCCAATGTGCTTGCGGGGGACCAGGGCTCGCGCTCATTTGGTTCAGTCGGTTTGCTCGAGCATCCACCGGCGGATATGACGGATAACGGCAAGTGAAAATAGACGAAACGACTGCCATCTGGCGCCGACGGGACAAGCGATGCGCTTGTCAGGATGCAAAATTGTGGCGCGCTCGTTGCTGAGCCACGGCGAGCGCCAGGGCGGACACAAGAATGATGCCTTGAAGCGCGTCCTTGGTGTTGAAGTTGAGGCCCATCAAGTTCAACCCGTTTGCCACAATGCTCAGGAACAAAACGCCGGCAACCGTACCCAGAACGCTTGGTCGTCCGCGAGCGTTCAAGGCGGCTCCGATAAACACGGCCGCAATGGCGTCAAGCAGGTAGGAAAACCCGGAAAGAGGCGTGAACATCCGAATGTTTGCCGCCGCGATCAGTCCACCCACGGCGCAGGTCACGGAAGCCGCGATAAAGCACATAATCAGGATGCGATTGACCTGAATGCCGGCCACAATGGCAGCCGACCGCTGCATGCCCATTGCATGAATTCGGCGGCCCCAGATTGAACGCTCCAGGATAAGGAAGTAGACGACCACGAGAACTGTGGCGATTACGGCTTCGGTTGGAACGCCGTAAATGTCGCCAAGGGCCAGGTTCCGAAACTCTTCCGGCATGCGTCGATGAGAAATCGGGCCACCCCCGTTTGTAAATATCCGCTGCACGGAGGAACCGATGAAGAAAGTCGAAAGTGTCGCCAGAAACGGGCTGATGCGCAAACCGATCACGAGGATCGCATTGAAGATGCCGACTACGGAACCGCCAATCAGACCCGCGCAAGTGGCGCCAAACCAATCCATTCCGTAGCTCTTCATGGCCACAACGGCAAAAGCCGCCCCAAAGTCCAATGCTATGCCGACACTGAGATCAATGCCGCCCGTTGCCACGATAAGAGTCATCCCCAAAGCGATGATCATCAGGACTGCGGATCCCTCGATTACATTAAGAAGGTTGCCACCTTGCAAAAAGACAGGGTTCCACGCGGCAAAGAGGCCAAAGAATGCGCCAAAGACCAATAGAAAGCCAAAGCGCTGCAACATTGCCCAAATCATGTTCGTGCTCTTCGGTATCGCCATGTTACGTCACCGTCCGCGTTGGGCCAATGCTGAAAAGGCCACAACGACCACAATCAGCGACCCTTTAATCAGACCCGTCCAGAAGACATTGACCCCCATCGATTTGAAACCGATTGAGATCGCCGCGACGAGTACCGCACCCAAAACGGCACCCCACATCGTCACGACGCGGCGCGCGGAAAACGCGGCTCCAAGAAAAGTGGCCAATACCATTTCGAGCATCAGGTTGTCCTGCACGCCAGGTGAGCTACCAGATCCGCGAGCCAAGACAAAGAACCCGCAAATGAAACCTGTAAAAGCCGCAAGAACGAAGCTTTGCCCAAGAAGTCGTCTTACTGGCAAGCCCGAGATCTCGGCGGCGTCTCTCCCGCCGCCCGCCGCCTGCAGGTGAAGGCCCCAGCGTGTCTTGTGCGTGGCGAAATAGATTACCGCAACCACCGCGGCAACGACTGCAATGCCGAGAGGGATTCCAAGTACGTCCTGCGCGCGCAGAGCGACAATGAATGGATGATCGACATTGATGCGGCGACTTGATGTGATGACATTGTTTACGCCGACGACGGCAACAAACATGGCGAGCGTTGTAAGGAGCGGGGTCATGCCAATGCGCGTGACCAGTGCCGCATTCAAGAGCCCCACGATCATGCAGGCAATAAAAGCCGCGATCCCGCAGACAGCAAGCGGCCATCCCTGGGTTAACATGACGGCTGCAATGCCAGCCGACAAAACCGCGGTCGCAGGTATTGAAAGGTCAATTCCGCCGGAGACCACATCGTCACCCCCGGCCATTACAACCACTCCAAGTCCTGCGCAAACCAGCACAACTGGCAGGCTCTGCATCAAAATGAGCTCGAGGTTGCGGAGTGTCAAAAAGTTGGGTGCATTCACGCTGATGTAAACCAGAACGCCGGCGAAAATGATCAAAGGCAGGTAACCGGCAAGTTCTCTTGTACCGCGATGTCGCACCGACTTAGTCTGCATAGGTTGAGTTCTCAATTTCCTTGGCGCCGGTGATCGCGGAAACGAGTTCATCGACGCTTAGGTGCCTGGTTTGAAGCTCTCCAATGATTTTACCGCGCATCATGATTGCGATTCGGTCGCAGATTCCCTGTAGCTCCACCGGGTCTGAGGAAGAAACGATGACGCACGCGCCACCCGTGGCAAGATCATCGATGAGCTGATAAATTTCCGACTTCGCGCCGACGTCAACCCCGACCGTCGGATCGTCAAATATGAAAACGCGAGCAGCCTTGGCCATCCATCGGGCCAGGACCACTTTCTGCTGGTTGCCTCCGCTCAAGAGTCGCGTCACGGCATCTGGATTTGGCGGACGAATGTCGAGCGCCATAATCTGAGCCTCGGTGCGTTCGCGGGCGACGCGGCGGTTTTCAATGCCGAGCGAGGCGTTCTGATTCAACGTCGCGAGCGTTGCGTTTTCCGTCACCGTCATTGACAGAACAAGGCCGTCATGGCGGCGGTCGCGCGGCACGAGAACGATCCCGGCGGAGACGGCCTGGGCGGCGCTTTTGATTGTCAACGGCTCGCCTTCAAGCTGGAAGGTTCCGGTCTGCGCCTTCCTCAAACCGTAAATCGTGTCGATCAATTCTTCGCGTCCAGAACCAATGAGCCCGGCAATGCCCAGAACCTCTCCCTTTTCCACATTTAGCGAGATGTCTTCGAAAGAGACGCCGTCGCCAAGCCCAACCACTTCCAAACCCGGGCTCGTGGCGCGATCGACTTTGGCCGGGAACATGTCGGCAATATCCCTGCCAACCATGGCATAGACGAGGTCGCCACCGCTCTGATTCGTTATGTTGTCAAAAACCCCCACTGTCTTTCCCTGTCGAAACACCGTGACCCGATCGCAGATATCCGTGATCTCGGAAAGGTAGTGCGAGACGTAAAGGATTGCGATGTCTTGCTCCTTAAGGCGGCGAATGGCGCTCATGACGGTTTCGATTTCATCGCTCGCGAGCGGCGCAGTCGGTTCATCGAAGACCACAACTTTAGCGGCATCGTCAATCAGGGCGCGGGCAATCTGTACCAGTTTGCGCTCGGCGGTTGTCAGGTCTCGAATGAGACGGTTGCTCGGAATGTCGACGCCAAGCACATCGTGCAAGAACGCCTCGGTGTCTTCCCGCATCGCTTTGGTGTCGAGTCCAAGCCTGCCAGATAGCTCCTGTCCCAGGAAAACGGACTCTGTAACGGTGAAATGCGGAACGAGATGCAGTTCCTGGTGAATGAAACGGACACCTTCCGCATGAACGGTGTCCGGCGTGACTTGAGACAGCGTTTTCCCGCCAATTTTCACCAACCCTTCCTCCGGTTGGTACACGCCCGCCAAAACCTTAATCACTGTGGATTTACCGGCACCATTTTCACCGATCAATCCGTGAACTTCGCCAACTCGCACATCCAGAGAAGCCTTGTCAAGCGCTCGAACACCTGGAAATTTCTTCGTTACCCCCTCAAGAGAGAATGCACTTTGACGCGACATCGGCAGGAGCTTTTTCGATAAAGAGGGGCCGGCAAAAAAGACCGCCGACCCCAATTCAGATCAGGAAAATCAGTTCAGAGAACCGTAGCCGAGGGCCTCATACGTTGCTTTCGCTTCAGCTTGACCGTTTACGGGAACGACATCCACATAGGTCTGCGGCAGCAACGCTTCACCCGCGAAATGGCGGGCGACGTTCATCGCGGAGGTGGATCCGATCAAATTTGGCTGTTGAGCGACATTGGCCACGAATGGCGAGCCATCCTCTGCCATGATTTCGAGCGTGTCAGGTCCGCCGTCAAGCGCCGTGACCACAATGTCCGTGCGCCCGGCTTCCTCGAGGGCCTGAACGACGCCGATCGCGGGCTGGTCCCAGCAGCCGACATGGATCGCGTCCAGCGTGCCTTCCGGATATTGGCTAAGCAGGTCGAGTGTTTTCTTGCGCGCATCTTCAGGGGCGTTCGCAAACTCCTCGGCCAATTCAGGTTGCACAATTTCAATGCCCGGATAGTCCTGAAGCACGTATTTCCACAGACCGGCGCGAATGCCGCAGATGCGCAAGGCATTCTCGAATGCGTTGAAGACGGCGACTTTGCCTTGACCACCGATGGCATCGGCCATATAGCGGCCAATCGTGGTGCCCATGTAGTAATTGTCAGACGTGGTATTGTTCATCGCATGCGGGCTTGGGTGGTCCACGGTGAAGACGGGGATGCCCGCGTTTTTTAACGCTTCGAACTTAGGTTCAACGGCGCCATCGCCCAGGATTGAAATCACGGCGTCGACCTCGTTGTTGAGCAGAATGTCGTGGTTGTCGGCGTGAACCTGGTTGTCGCGACCGCCATCGACTGGAACGACCGTCCCGCCGAGTTTTTCAACGGTGCTTGTTGCGCCGTTAAATGCTTCGCGGTCCCAGAAGTGCTGGGTTCCGACGACGGCAACACCAATCGTTTTTCCTTCGAGGCTCAGATGACCGTCCGCAAAGGCGGGCGCTGCTGCAGTTAGCCCGACCATGACCGCAAAAGCGGAGATATAGTTTCGCATTATGTTTCTCCCTTGTAAAATCGGCTTCATGCCAACTTTCCCATCCTAACAAAGAGCAGATGAGTTTACAACTGTCAAATTTTTTCAGATGTGCGGCAAAACGGGGGATGGCGTGTCAGAAGCCTGGCTCGGTCTCGATGCTGGAGCGGCGACGGTGCAAATGCAGCCGCCTGCACGCAAAATAAAAAAAATCAACGCATGGAGACTGATGGCGGCATGTAATTCATTCGACTTGCGAAAAATGCGCAATTCCCCAATCAGGAAAGGCAAAGTTGCAATGTTCCGATTTTGCGTTTGCTACTCCTCATACCACCATGTTTTTGGCAGGAGCCAAATTCCGTCACCGTAAACGGGCAAACTGTCTTTTGGGAATTTCAGTTCTTTAAGGTGCGCCACGCGGCCATCCGAATATTGGTGAATTGGAATGACGTAGCGTCCCGATGTCAACACACGGTCCAAAGCGCGGACGGCGGAGACAAACTCCTCTTGTGTTTCCGACGCAAGCATTTCATCGATCATGGCCTCGGCCGCTGGAGATTTCATGCCCATTAGATTTCGGCTTCCCGGAATGTCGGCATATTCCGATCCCCAGTAATATCTCTGCTCGTTTCCCGGGCTGAGCGAGAAGGCTCTTCGAATATATGTCAAATCAAAATCGTATTCGGCTTCTCGCTCGGTAAATTGCGATGTATCGGTTGATTCAAGAATTAGTTTGATGCCAAGTCTTTCGAGGGCCTGAGCATATATGTTCATAAATATGCTGGCCTGGCCAATCAGGTTGTCCTGACGTAGAAGAACGGTAAGTTCAAACGGTTGGTCGTTGCCGTTTTTCAATACGCCGTCCCGGACATGCCATCCGGCTTCATTTAGCAATTCCATGGCCCTGCGCAAATTTCGACGATTTCTTTGGGTACCGTCGCCCACGGGAAACTTGTAGCCTTCAAGAGCGCCAGGCAGAAGCTCGGCTGCAAACGGCTCAAGCAATTCGCGCACTCTCCCTTCCGCCGGACCTTCAAGCATGCCCAGGTTTGAACCGCTGAAATATGAGGTGATTCGCGGCTGGCGGCCACCAGTTATGGTGTCATTGATAAATTCAAAGTTAAAGGCATGCAGCAATGCATCCCGCACGCGCCAGTCATCGAGCGGCTTCCGGCGAGTGTTCATCACAAATCCAGTAATTCCCGAGGGCTTTGAATGGGGAATTAGCGATTTGACAATGTCACCGGATTGAACGGCCGGAAAATCATAATGGCTTTCCCAGGCCTCGGCATTGAATTCGCGTATGTAGCTTATGGCTTTTGCCTTGAAAGCCTCATGAAGAACAGCGCCATCACCATAAAACTCGATGCGAATCTCGTCAAAATTGTCGGTGCCCCTGGTTAAATTTAAATTCCTGCCCCAATAATCGGGATTTCTTCTAAGAATGACATATCTGCCAAGCTCGTAGCCTGAAACGACATATGGAGCTGTTCCAATGGGGATGTCCTCGCCTCCGGCTTCACTGAAGTCCTTGCCCTCCCATTGCGCTTTCTTGAGAATCGGACGCAGTCCGGAAACAAGCGCCAGTTCGCGTTCCGCGGTATTGAAGGTCATTCGCACTGTACGCGGTCCCGTGGCTTCAATTTTGTCTATTTTCTTGAGCAAACCGGCATAGCGCGCATGACCGCTTCTGGACAGGGTTTCATAGGACCATATAACATCTTCAACCGTAACCTTGCTTCCATCGGAAAATCGGGCCTCATCTCGCAAGGTAAATTCGACCCATTGCCGATTCGGACCCAGCTCGATTGATTCGGCCAGCAATCCGTAAACCGTGAAATTTTCGTCATATGAACGACCCACAAGGGCTTCATGGGTAAGGTATCTCAATTGCCATGGAGGCGTCCCCTTTCGCGCAAACGCATTGAGACTGCTATAGGTGCCGACATTTCCCGTTACCACCTTTCCGCCTTTTGGCGCATCGGGATTTACATATGGCAGAGACACAAAATCCGGTGGAAGGGCTGGGTCACCATACATAGCTATGCCATGCATTTTCTCGGAAACAGCTTGACCGGACATGCTAAAAGCCAAAATGGCCGATAGGAAAAGCCGGTTAATCACGTTAATCATTTTCCACCTGCATGCAGTTATGTTTGGTTTGAGATACAGTTGAATAAAAAAAAAATATATTCAACATTTTTCTCTTGGAATGCGCTTAAAACAATCATATAAGGGATGCACTGCTCGATAGGTTTCTTGCCTGTATGAAACCTGCCTCAATGACTATACGCCGGCCTAGTGCCGGCGTTTTTTTTTAACTCCAGAGTTTTACGCGATCATTCTCGAATGCAAAATGACCGTGCAATCCCGGCAAAATGCATGTATCGGATGCACGAGTTCAATATCGGGGTGTTGAATATGAGCGTCAAAGGCAAAACGGCAGTGATAACCGGGTCAACTTCGGGAATCGGGCTTGGCATTGCAAGGGAGCTTGCCAAAGCCGGGGCAAACGTGATTCTAAACTCGTTCACCAATTCCAGGGATGATCATGAAATCGCGGCATCGCTGGCGGAGGAATTCAATGTATCCGCACTTTACATCTCGGCAGACATGTCAATGCCTTCGGATTGTCGCAATCTGATAGATAAAGCCGGGAAATGCGACATTCTGGTCAACAACGCCGGAATCCAGCATGTTGCCTCGCTGACCGATTTTCCAACTGAAAGATGGGATGCGATCATCGCGATAAATTTAAACTCCGCATTTCATACCACTGCGGCCGCTTTGCCTTTGATGCGGAATTCGGGATGGGGCAGGGTGGTCAACATTGCCTCTGCTCATGGTTTGACCGGAAGCCCGTACAAATCGGCGTATGTGGCTGCCAAGCATGGAATTGTTGGGTTAACCAAAGTTGTGGCTCTGGAAACCGCGGAAGAACCCATAACGGCAAACGCCATATGCCCGGGATACGTGCTGACTCCTCTTGTCGAGGCTCAAATACCGGACACGATGCAAAAATATGGCATGACTCGAGATGACGTCATTAAGAACGTGATGCTTACAAGACAGCCTTCAAGGGAATTCGCCACTGTTGAGCAGATTGGCGGAACCGTTCTCTATCTTTGTTCTTCAAATGCCGATCAGGTGACTGGTACGACGATTAGCCTTGATGGCGGATGGACGGCTCTGTAAATCCAAAAAGCATTGGCCTGACGTTGCCTTCGCAATCAGTGAGCGCGGGATTTTTGCTTCGGATCATGGCAGGTAAAGCGGTTATTTATCGGAATTTGACTCTCCAGGATATACAAGGCCGGCAGATATGACCAGTTTGGCCGCGTCCTCGACCGACATGTCGAGCAATATGACATCGTTAAGCGGAAAAAACAGAAGAAATCCGCTGGTGGGGTTTGGTGTCGTTGGAAGAAACACGCTGACAAGTTTTTCGCCGTTTCCCGCGCGCTTTTGTATCTCTCCCTTGGCGGAAGTGGATATGAAGCCAATTGCCCATATTCCCCTTCGTGGATACTCCACCAGGCAGGCGTTTTCAAAATTTCTTTCGGATTGCGCAAAAACTGTTTCCGCGATTTGCTTTACACCGGAATAAATCGTTCGAATCACCGGCATGCGATCAACAAGGGATTCGGCGAATCTAATCAGTGACCTTCCAATCAGCCCCTTTGCGACCCAACCTACAATCACGGTGAAAACCAGAAACACGATTACGCCGACACCGCGCAGATTGATGTCAATCCATTCGGGATTTTTTTGCGTGTTGGACGGCGGGTCAAGATATTCCCAATTGCCCATCACGCGGTTTAAAAGCGGATCAAGATGCCATGCATCGGGCACCAGCGGCAAAACAAAGCCATCAACCCAGCCGACAACGGTCCAGATCAGCCAAAGCGTAAAGCCAACGGGAGCGATAACCACAAGCCCGGTCAGAAAGCTTGTACGCAAGCCGGAAAACCTGCCGTGCTTGCGCTGCGGGTTGGGTTCATTTTGAAAAGGTGTGCTCATTTGCTGCTTCCGTTTGCTTCCGCTGTTTTTATTTCCGGCAATGCGACCTTCAGATTGTACATGTTTGCAATTTCCCTGGAAATCGCCGCGGCAAGTATCGCATTATTTTTGGCAAACGCAACATTGGCCTCAAGCGATCGGCCATTCGCGTATTTTGATGTCATGGCCGGCGCGGCGTTTAATGGCAGCTGGAGCATCATTCCCGCGGGAAAAACGACGCCGCGCGGGCGAGCGGCCAATAAAGTCGCAATGAATGGCGCCAATGCGGCAAACATCAATGCACTTGCGCTTCATTCATGGGCCCGACACAATGCAAGAGACATTCGAATCCAAAGACTCCGAATGGATTGGGCATGCGTTTGGGCCAGAAAAATCTGGAGTTTCACCGCAAAGCGGGTTGCATGCCCTGATTCCGGGCGTTAAACGAAATTTTGAAAACACCGCAGGCATGGTAGGGCAAGCGAGGGAGAAATCCTCCTGCGTCCACCGGTTGAAGCACATGGCTTCTCATTCCATGCCGAGGCAAAACCGGAAAGGAAAAAACATGGCTCTTCCCGAGTTCAATCTGCGCCAGCTGCTTGAGGCGGGCGTTCATTTTGGTCACCAGACGCATCGCTGGAATCCTCGCATGGGCGAATTCATTTACGGCGAGCGAAATGGCATACACATCATAGATCTGACGCAAACTGTTCCATTGCTTGATGCGGCATTGAATGTAATTCGCGAAACCGTTGCCAAGGGAGGCCGAATACTTTTTGTGGGAACAAAGAGGCAGGCATCCGTTGCGATAGGAGAGGCGGCGTCAAGAAGCGCGCAGCACTACATAAACAACCGCTGGCTTGGCGGCACTTTGACAAACTGGAACACCGTTTCGCAATCAATCAAGCATTTGGATCGGATCAATGAAACTCTCAAAGAGGACGTTGAAGGCCTTACCAAAAAAGAGCGCTTAAAGCTTGAACGCGTTCGCGACAAGCTGGAGGCCAATCTTGGCGGCATTCGCGAGATGGGCGGCACACCGGACCTGTTGTTCATAGTTGATGTTAAAAAGGAGGCCTTGGCAGTTGCAGAGGCAAACAAGCTCGGCATTCCGGTAGTGGGCATTGTGGACAGCAACTGCTCTCCCGATGGCGTGGACCATATAATTCCCGGCAATGATGATGCGTCCCGCGCAATCAAACTGTATTGCGACCTTGCCGCTCGCTCCGCGCTTGACGGAATGTCGGCCCAGCTGGGGGCGGCAGGCATAGATATTGGCGGACTGGATGGCGAGCAGTCTGAACCTGTGCTGGAGAATGCGGCAGAGGAGCAACCGGGCACCGAAGAATCCCAGGAAGAGGTCCAGAAAACGGGTGATGATGTGACCGGCACTTCCGATAAGGGCAATTCAGAAGGGTAGTTCAGAAGGGTAGTTCCAAATTAAACTGACTGAAGATCATTCCATCTTGCCCGATATGTAAAATGCGGTTTGCCGAATGATCGTCAAAGTTCAACCTCTCGGAAGATTATCCCCAAATGAAGGAGAATCCAAATGGCCATTAAGGCTTCACAAGTAAAGGAACTGCGCGACGCTACAGGCGCGGGAATGATGGATGCAAAAAATGCGCTTACGGAGACCGATGGCAACATGGACGCAGCAGTGGACTGGCTTCGCACAAAGGGTCTTGCCAAAGCAGCCAAAAAATCCGGCCGCACGGCCGCGGAAGGTCTGGTTGCCGCGACTGTCGAAGGCCGCAAAGGCGTTGTCGTGGAGGTAAACTCCGAAACCGACTTTGTCGGAAAGAACTCGGAGTTTCAGGAGATGGTGTCGGCAATTGCATCCGCCGCCATCAATGCGCCTGATATCGATTCGCTGAAATCCGCGGATTTAAACGGAAAGACCGTATCCGAAGCCATTACGGACAAGGTGGCCAAAATAGGCGAAAACCTGTCCCTGCGCAGAATGGCCCGTGTTGAGGGAGACAGGGTCGTTTCCTATATCCACAACAGCGTGGCGCCCGGAATGGGCAATATCGCGGTTCTTGTTGCGTTAAACGGAAGCGAAGATTTTGGCAAACAGGTAGCCATGCACATCGCAGCCACCAGTCCCCATGCTCTCAATGAAGAGGATCTCGACCCCGATTTGGTGGAAAAGGAGCGCCAGATTCAGATTGGCATTGCGCGGGAGTCCGGCAAGCCCGAGCCTGTAATTGAAAAAATGATCCTCGGACGCATGAAGAAATTCTTTTCGGAAGTAACATTGTTGAATCAGGCGTTCGTTGTAAATCCGGATCAGACCGTGGCAGCGGCCGCCAAAGAGGTTGGCGCTACAATCCAGGCCTTCATACGCATGCAGGTGGGAGAGGGCATTGAAAAAAGGCAAGAGGATTTTGCAAGCGAAGTTGCAAATACGATCTCTGCAAGTTAAGCGGTTTTCAAACGGAAAATATCCTAAACAGCACTGCTCGAAAGCTCAAATGCATG
>JAPOTF010000038.1 GCA_026709325.1 Roseovarius sp. | reverse complement strand
CGCCGGTGACGCCTGTCCGGAATCCGGCGAATCTGGCCGAATTCGGGCCCGAATTACCTGAAATCGGGGGAGCCGCGGGAAAAATCGCGAAAGCCGGCCTCAGACCCTTGAATTTGCCTTTCCACTGCCTGCATCTCATATGCGAAAAGCCGCTTTCCCATCACATTCCCCCATAATTTTGCAAGAGGCTCAAAAGTCTACGAAAAACTTTTTCAAAAACCCTCGTAATCCATTGAATAATTTAATGAAAAAAATTAGTGAGAATTGCTGTGGCAGCAACAGCTTATCTTGAAACATTCGGAGACGAGATCAACAGTGAGTACACCTCATAACGCACAACGGCCCACCAATCGGCAGAGCAATTCAAAGAAAAGCGGCTAAGGTGTAATATTATCACATCTCATAGCTTCTCGCACCCATTGATGAAGCGCTCTTATTGAATGCTCGGAATTCACGCCGCATTCCGGGTCGATCACCAGAGGGCCCGGCCTGTATCCTTTTGAGCCAAGTCCGCGCTGCACCGATTCCACCAGTTTCACATCCTCGGCCACCGTTGTCCGAATGTCCTGAATGGCCAGATCTCTGATGGCGGCGCTTTCCTCCCCGTTTCCGGTAAACCATCCGCGCCAGACGGTGCACCTGTCAACTTTTTCGGCGCGCCAGTGATATGTGTTAAGCACGTTCCCCGGATAGCATTGAAAACTCGTTGCCGGCCACAGAAACCAGGACCGGTATTCGCCGGCGTGAGGGACGGACATGTCTATGTCATATGTCATGGCCTCCAGACTCTGGCACTCGGTCGTGTGCCTGAGCACGCGGCCTTTTTGCAGAGGCTGAATGTCATACGTCTCGGGTTTGACAACACCCTGTGAAAATGTCTTGTGGTTTAGCGGGCAATGATAGCACTCGGAGTAGTTTTCAACGGAAACCTTCCAGTTGCACCGCTCGGGTATCTCAATCCATTCAAGTGGCGCCAAATCGTCCACATCGGGCACATACTCCCGTATCTCATCTCGAACACCTGGATACCATTCATCCATTTGAGACGCGTTTTTGTCAAGATTTGCAAATAGAAAACCGTTGAAATCCTCGCAGCGAACCTCTTCAAGACAGATTTTGCTTCCGTCAAATCCCCTTACCGACCTTGTGTTCGGACCGGCCCTGAATTCACCGGAAAGCTCATATGTCCAGGCATGATAGGGACATACGACAACACGCGTGTTTCCATCTCCTTCCAGCAGTTCGTGCGCGCGATGCTGGCAGACATTGTAAAAGCATCGCACGGCATGGTCGCGCCCGCGAATGCAAAAGAGATTTTGACCGGCAATCTCGAATGTAAAGTAATCACCGGGTTTCGGAACGGAACTGGCGTGGCCGGCAAACTGCCACGTGCGCGAAAGAAGGCTCGCAACCTCTCTGTCAAACACGGCGGGGTCGGTGTAGTATGCCGCATCCAGGGAATATGCAAGAGAATCTCTCATTTGGGGACCTCCATGTAAATTCCAAGCTGGTGGCGGCGCTTATGAAATTTCTCAACCCGCTCAACAGTCTCGTCACTTGAAAGCGCAATCACAAAACTCAGAAGCGTCTCAAGCACCGCTATGGTCGCAATTGAAGACGGAAAAAACTGCGGCGTGTCTGCCGACACCACAAATCGGTGCGACGCATCCATGATTATCGGACTCGCCGGACTGTCAGATATGGCAATGACAGCAATTTCCTGACTGCGCGCAAGTCTTACCGCCTCAACAACTTCCGATCTATAGGGCCTGCACGTCATGGCAATCAGCGCATCGCGATCATCTGCCCATGCCAAATCATCCATCGCGACGGAACCCGGGCGCGGTATTGCGTGGAAACCGGTCATTCCTGTAGATGCAAGATAGGTGAAATTGCGCGCATTGGCGCTGTTTACTCCCACTCCAAGCGTGTA
Source organism: Roseovarius sp. (assembly GCA_026709325.1). Taxonomy (GTDB): domain Bacteria; phylum Pseudomonadota; class Alphaproteobacteria; order Rhodobacterales; family Rhodobacteraceae; genus JAPOTF01. Next base: position 12,709 of record JAPOTF010000038.1, on the reverse strand, counting down.
GACGTTGCGTGAATTCCAGATTGATTCAGCCGCGTTGCGAAACGCGTCCGTCGATATTCCGGCAAAGCTCTCCTCGATGTTGGATATCGCGGAATTGACCATATCGGCATACAGGCATCCCATTTCACCGGAGCGTCGAAAACTTTGCAGCCACCTGGCCCTGTCGGGGAAACTGGCTTCACCGCGGCGAATCGCATCGCGAAAAGGCGCCCGAAATTCGTCATACCCATCAAAACCCGCCTGCCTGGCCATTCGCATGAGCGTGTTGGGCTTTATGTGCGCGGCCTCGGCCATTTCCCTAACCGTCAAAATTCCGACATCCAGCGGGTTTTCCAGCACATATCGCGCCGCTTTCCGCACTTCCGGGGTAAACGCGTCCCAATCATCGGCAAGCCTTTCCAGCACTGCGGTCGAATTTTCGGGCGGACCCCTAAATGATACATTTGTGCTATTCATAATTGACAATGGTACATTTGTTTGCTTATCTGGTCCAGAGGAATCTTTATCAAATCAAATGGAATTTTCGAATGAGCGACGCGACTTTACCGGATCAGGCCAGAGTGGTTATCGTTGGGGGCGGAATAATGGGTGTTGGTCTGGCCTATCACCTTGCGCATGAGGGCTGGGGGAATGAAACCGTGCTGCTGGAAAAAGCGGAACTGACATCGGGTTCAACCTGGCATGCGGCAGGGCAGATTACCCAGTCAACTTCATCCTTCGCGCTCGGAAAATGCGTCGACTACAATATTAAACTCTATTCGGGCGAACTGGAACGGGAAACCGGACAGGCCGTTACATGGCACGGATGCGGTTCATACCGTCTCGCGTATTCTGAAGATGAAATGGACTGGTTGCTTCACACGCTTTCCGTTGGACGGAGTCTTGGTTTCAACATGGAAATTGCAGATCCGGCGCACATAGCCAAAAACCATCCTTTCTACAATCTGGACGGTGTGCTGGGAACCCTATACACCCCTGATGACGGACACGTTGATCCAACAAATGCCACCATGGCGATGGCCGCCGGCGCGCGGAAGCTGGGAGCCACAATCATTCGTCAATGCAGAGCCACCAACATCGTGCGGGACGAAAAAAACGATGAATGGCTTGTCGAAACCGCACGGGGAACGATACGCTGCGAGCATGTGGTCAATGCAGGCGGCACCTATGCAAGGCAAATGGGTGAATGGTCGGGACTGCTTCTTCCAATGACAAGCATGACGCACCACTATTTTGTCACTGAGCCTGTACCCGAATTCGAGAATCTGGACCGCGAACTTCCGGTTATACGCGATGACCGCATGGTCTCCGGCTATATCCGCATGGAGCAAAAGCGCGGGCTGATTGGCGTTTACGAAAAGAAAAACCCCAATCCCGTATGGATTGACCATTGTCCCTGGGATTGCGAAAACTGGCTTTTCGACCCGGATTACGACAGGGTGCTGCCATGGCTTGAGGCGGGCATTGAACGCATGCCCGTTTTTGCCGATCTGGGTATCGCAAGAGTTGTTCACGGAGCAATTTCACATCCTCCCGATGGCAATCCGCATGTGGGGCCCGCTCCCGGGGCCAATAACTACTGGTGCTGCTGTGGAACGCAAATCGGAATAGGCTGGGGACCGGGCCTTTCAAGGGAACTCGCCCGCTGGATCGTACACGGTTCCGCCGATATCTCCATGAGGGAATTCGACCCGCGCCGCTTTGGAGACTACGCCACCAGAGACTGGCAGGTGGCAAAATCAAAGGAAGACTATATGCTGCGGCACGAAATCCCCTACCCGCACTACAACCGGCCCGCGGCGCGACCGGCAAAGCCGTCATTCCTTTATGAAAGGCTAAGGGAAAGAGGCGCCGTTTTCGAGGAGGTGCATGGTCACGAACGGCCGCGCTGGTTTGCAAAAAATGGCGTTGAGCAGCGCGATCACTATTCATTCAGGCGCAATGTCGTTCATGAAATTGTTGGAGAGGAATGCAGGGCGGTGCGTACCGGCGCGGGGATTGTCGACATCTCGGCATTTGCGAAAGTTGAGGTGTGCGGACCAGGAAGCGGAGAGTTGCTGGACCGGCTAATCGCCAACAGGCTTCCAAGTAATAGAGGCTCGATAGCGCTTGGCCACATGCTGAATCATTGTGGCCGCATTGAATTGGAAGCCACCATTATAAAGATGGCTGAAGAGCGCTATTATCTTGTTTGCGCCGCATTTTTTGAGAGGCGTCTGCTTGATCATCTCCATGGCAACAGCAAAGACGCCGGTATAACCATTACCTCCAAATCAGACAGTTGGTCGGCTTTGGCACTTAATGGACCAAGGTCGCGCGATGTGCTTGGCAGATGTACAACCGCCGGACTTTGCAATGAGAGCTTCCCGTGGCTCAGTGCCCGAAACATTAAAATCGCAAACCATGATATCTGGGCTCTTCGGATGTCCTATGCCGGGGAACTGGGCTGGGAACTTCACATGCCATCAAATGAGGTTTCAGACGTTTATGACGCCATTCTGTCTGCCGGGGCGGAATGTGGAATTGCGGACTATGGCTCTTTCGCCATGAATTCAATGCGGATGGAGAAAATGTTCAAAGGAGCTTCGGAACTGACAAATGAAGTCACATTGCCCGAAGCGGATGTAATGAGATTTGTCAGCATGGATAAGGAATTTGTCGGCTGCGGCGCAACTCGTGCAAGTGCCGAAAACGCCAGGGTCGGCAAATTGCCGTGGATATGCGCATATCTTGAGATCGAACCGGACGGGGTCTTTGACGGCCATGGCGGCGAGGCGATATTCGCCGACGGAAAACCCGCGGGATCAATCAGTTCAATCGCATATGGCCACTCAACGGGAAAGATACTTGCATTTGCCTATATAAGACCTGAACTAAACGCGCCCGGCCGGGAGATCGGCGCCATTATTGCGGGCAAACCAAGAAAAGGACGCGTTCTTGGCGGACCGGTCCATGATCCCGAGAGCCGCCTGCCCCGTTCCGGCGAACCGGCGGCCGTGCAACACAATTGAGCATCAAGGAGACATTTCATGACTTTGCCAGAAACAATGAAGGCGATGGTGCTAACTGGCCATGGCGGAGTTGACATGTATCACTGGCATGAATCATGGCCAACGCCGAAGCCCGGGCCCGATGACGTGGTTGTAAAGGTCGGTGCGTGCGGCATGAACAATACCGATGTTAACACCCGTTCAGGCTGGTATTCAAAGGCGATTTCGGAAGCAACAACCGGTGGAGCCTATAAGGCTCTCAATGATGACGATCCAACCTGGGGCGGTCGGCCGCTCGCCTTTCCCCGCATACAGGGAGCCGATGCCGTGGGCATCGTTGTCGAAACGGGTTCGAATGCGGATAAGGGCCTTTTGGGCAAAAGAGTGATGATCGACGGCTGGACGCGCGACTGGTCCGATCCCGGCAACATGGACAAAACCGGATATTTCGGTTCGGAAAAAGACGGCGGCTATGCGGAATACACCATGGCCGACCGACGTGATGTCGCGGTGGTCGAAAGCACGCTCAGCGATGCCGAACTGGCCACATTCCAATGCAGCTACACCACGGCGGAGGGAATGCTGTCAAGAGCGAATGCAACCGGTGCGGACACTGTTTTGGTAACTGGCGCAAGTGGAGGAGTGGGCGGAGCTCTCATCCAGCTCGCAAAGCGCCGAGGCGCGCGCGTTGTCGCTCTGGCAAGCGAGTCAAAGCATGAACACGTAAAAAAATGCGGACCCGATTTAATGCTTCCCCGCCACCCCGCAAACCTGCGTGAAGCTCTCGGCGATGAAAAAGTCACGGTGGTTGCGGACATTGCGGGAGGATCCCTCTGGCCGAAACTAATCGACATCCTTGAGCGCGGTGGCCGCTATACCTGCTCCGGGGCCATAGCCGGCCCGATGGTGGAACTTGATCTTCGAACGTTCTATTTGCGCGATCTCACCCTTACCGGTTCAACAATTATTCCGCAGAGCGTTTTCCACGATGTCGTGAAGTACATCGAGCGCGGTGAAATCAGACCAATGCTTGCCGCCACCTATCCTCTTGCCCGGTTGAGGGAGGCGCAGCGGGCTTTTATTCACAAGATTCACACCGGCAACATTGTGGTGGTTCCCTGATGGACCCGAGATGGCGCAAACTGCTGGATCACATGCGTCATGTGCATGCCATTCCGGAACTGTCGAAGTTCTGTGAACTGCCTCCAAATCCATCGATCCGGCAATTTAATCCCCGTCACGCAAAAGCCGCCGATGCGATGTGTGCCGACACCGGTCTCGCAACAGACACTTTTCCGGAATTCCGGGATCTAATTGTCTCCTGCTCGCCCTTGGCCCGATGGCGGAAAACCTACAGGGACACGGCCATTGGCGCCGACTTTCTCGACCGTTTCGGGTGTTACGAGATTGTCGGCGCAGATGGTCCGTTCGTTTGCGGTTGCATGCGAGGTTTCGCGGTCTATGCCAGCGCGGGACTTCACTACCCCTGGCATCACCATCCCGCGGAGGAGCTCTACCTGGTTGTCGCCGGCACTGCGGAATTCGCGGTTAAAGGGAAACCGTCACGAACGCTTCGTCCGGGCGAATCGGTGTTCCATGAATCGAATCAGCCGCATTCCATGACAACGTTTGACAAGCCGGTCATGGCCTATGTGATGTGGAGAGGCGAGATTGACGCGCCTCCGGCCTGGACATACCCGGAGGAAATCGCATGAACATCCGCAGACTTTTTGAAGACGCCATTGAGAGCGCAAGAGACTGGCATGCGCATCTGCCGGAAGCTCGCGAGTTTTGTCCATGGCCAGATGATCTCGCATGGAAAGAGCGGCCCGCGCATGCATTGCCCTCGGCCAGGCTTGTGGCGGAATCTCCCGGAGCGGCCATAAAGTCGTCAATGTCTCTCGCTAAGGCGCTCGGACGTCTCGTGCCTCGCATTGAATGGAGGCATAAATATGCCGAAGAGGAAGTCGGAAGGGATTTCCTTGATCGATATTGCTGGTTTGAACTTGCGGGCCCGGACGGGCATTTCATCAGTGGAAAGGCGCGCATGACGGTGGGATACCGGAGGACTCATTTGCACTACCCCCGTCACCAGCGCGCCCCGGAAGAACTTTACACGGTATTGTCCGGACAGGCGACTTTTCATTCAGATGGCGAAGAGGACGAGACGCTTGATCCCGAGGGAGTAAGGATGCATCGGGTCAATCAGCCACATGCCCCTACAACCGGCGAGATGCCGGTTCCGGCCTTTGAATTATGGCGAGGAGATAATCTGGCTTCGGAGCCAGGGATGACCAAATGAGAATTGCGCAAATTGACATCTATCAGGTGGATCTGCCGGTCAAGGGCGGCGTCTATCGATTGTCCGGCGGGCGCGAATATCATGCGTTTGACGCAAGCATTGCGCGCGTGACATCAGATGACGGAAGCACCGGATGGGGAGAGTCGACACCATTTGGTTCAACATACATCGCCTCACATGCCAAAGGCACTCGTGCCGCTCTTGAAATTCTGGCTCCGTCCATTATCGGCCTGGACCCCCGCCATCATGATCGGATTCAGGACAGGCTGGAAGAAACGCTTTCAGGTCATCGAGACGCGCGAACCGCGCTTGATGTCGCTTGCTGGGACTTGACGGCAAAGACGGCCGGCGTGCCGCTGTGCGATCTTGCGGGCGGGCGGATTCCAGGACCGGTTCCGATAATTTCATCAATAGGTTCAAACGATCCGGAAAAGATGAGAGCCAATGTGCGGGCGCATCGGAATGCCGGGTATTCCGGCCATTCCATTAAAATAGGGGCAAACGAGGTTGAGGGCGGCCCCGCGCTTGATGCCGAGCGCCTGCGCGCGTGCCTTGCCGACCGCAAGCCCGGAGAATGGTTTCTTGCGGACGCGAACAACGGCATGAGACCTGAAGAGGCGCTTCGGATGCTGTCGCTCCTGCCCGACGGTTTGGATTTCGTTCTTGAAGCCCCCTGCCCGAGCTTGAAGGAAACGCTTTCCGTCCGTTCGCGCTGCAAGATTCCCATAATGCTGGATGAACTTATACAGACGGAAGCCGACCTGATTGAAGCGATCGCCGCCGACGCCTGTGACGGGGTCGGACTTAAGGTGTCAAAGCAGGGCGGGATAACGGCCATTCTGCGACAGCGCGAAATTGCGCGCGCCGCCGGACTGACCATGTCCATCCAGGACACAACGGGATCGGAAATCGCCTTTGCCGCGATTTTGCATGTCGCCCAATCCACTCCGCGAAAATTCCTCCGCTGCGCACTTGATCCAAGAATGATGATAAACGCCAGCGCCGCGGCATTTGACGCTCCGGTCAAAAACGGCGGAGTCGAGGCCCCTTCTCTTCCGGGACTTGGCGTGGAACCCAAAATGAATGTGCTGGGAGATCCCGTGGCCACATACAATTAGATTGGCATCTTCAATGAAAATAACCCGCATCCGCCTTTTTAAAACGATCCTGCCGTATGTTGACGGAACATACGGATGGGGAAGCGGCAATAAAATTCAAAGGGCCGTTGCTTCGGTTGTTGTCGTCGACACAGATTCCGGATTGCAGGGTTGCGGGGAATTTACACCATGTGGCGAAAACTACATGGTTGCCCATTCGGAAGGCGTGGAAGGCTTTGCGCGCATTGCCGCGCCGCGCCTGTTAGGTGAGGATCCATGCCAGATTTACCGGATGGAGCGCCTGATGGATTATCTTGTCCAAGGTCATGGCTATGCGAAAGCCCCATTTGATGCCGCTTTCTGGGACATTCTTGGAAAATCGACCAGCATGCCTGTCTGGATGCTTCTAGGAGGCAAACTCGCGGACGGCGCTCCCATGTACCGCGTTGCACCGCAACGCTCCATGGCAGACACCATTGAAGAACTTGAGCGACACCGCGCCAGCGGATACAGACACTTTCAGATAAAGGTTGGAGCAAACTGGTCCGCGGACATCGACCGCATACGGGAAACCGTTCCCCTATTCAAATCCAATGAAAAATCGATGGCGGATGCAAACCAGGGCTGGCGTGTCGACAATGCCATTCGTGTGGCCCGGGCAACCAGGGATCTGGATTTCATTCTCGAGCAGCCCTGCAAAACCTACGAGGAGTGCCAGCAGGTCAGGCGCGTTGCCAGCCAGCCAATGAAACTTGATGAATGCATCACGGGGCTTGCCGCCGCGCAGCGGGTTGTCGCAGATCGTGGCGCGGAAATATGCTGTCTGAAAATTTCAAACATCGGGGGATTGTCAAAGGCCCGCCGCGTAAGGGACTACCTGGTGGAAAATCGAATTCCGGTTGTGTGCGAAGCTACCTGGGGAGGCGAAATCACCACCGCGGCGCTTGCCCATTTTGCCACATCGACCCCGGAGGAATTTCTCGTAAATTCAACAGATCTCATGAACTACAACACGACATCCACCGGAATGGGCGGTGCAACAACCTATAATGGAAAACTATACGCTCCAGATGTTCCGGGACTTGGCGTGGAACCCGACTACGAAAGCCTTGGAGAACCGATCGCCACCTGGGAGGCAAACTCGTGATTTTCACCTCGCCCGGAAACAAGGGAACCCGCCATTCACGCCCATCACGTGCCGATGTGATTCCTAAAATCAATTCGCACTGCATGGCGGGGCGTGTCGCAACTGCATTGGATGCCACTTTGCATGAAAAATCGATCCCTTCTCCGACGCCACATTCAATTCAGTTGATCACTGCGGGTGCGGCATGAGAATAAATCGCATCACCGCATGGCAACTGGACCTGCCGCTGAACAGGCCATACAGCCTTTCCGCAGGACGACTGAAATTTGAGCGCCTCGACTCGACATTCATTAGAATTGACACGGATGAAGGCGTCTCCGGATGGGGAGAGGCATGCCCATGGGGACATACATACCTGCCCGCGCATGGCCATGGAGTTAGGGCGGGCATAGAGACGCTGTCACCGGCCCTGCTTGGTCTTGATCCGCGCGGAATCGACAATGTCAACCATGTTATGGATTCGCGCCTTCCGGGTCATCAATATGTGAAATCCGCTCTTGATATTGCCTGCTAGGACATACTTGGCCGCTCAACCGGGCTTCCTCTTTGGCGGCTATTGGGAGGCGGCGCCCCTGAACCCGTGCCGGTCAACTCGTCAATACCAAACGGAACTTCCGATCAGATGATCGACGAAATATTCCGCGCGGCGGAGAAGGGATACAAAGTGCACTCGGCAAAGGTTGGCGGAAACGATGTCGACATGAACGTCAATCGCATAAACGCGATACTGAAAGCGCTTCCGGAAGGACACAAGGTCACATTTGACGCCAATCGTTCATGGCTGCCCGCCACAGCCATTGAAATCCTTAATTTGTCAAATGCCCGATGCTGGGTTGAACAGCCATGTGAAACACTTGGTGAATGCGCGCACGTTGCAAGCCGAACTTCCAACCCGATCATGCTGGACGAATGTCTGCACACCTACCAGGATCATATCGAGGCATGGAACTCCGGAGCCTGTGAAGGAGTAAAGGTTAAACCCAATCGTCTTGGCGGTCTGACCATGGGGAGGCAGATACGCGACCTAGGACTGGCGCTCGGCTGGCAGATGCACATCGAGGATGTGGGCGGTTCAGCTCTCGCCGACACTGCGGCGATCCATCTGGCCTCGTCAACGCCGAAGTTCAATCGTCTCGCCTCATGGCTTTGCCACGACCATCTGGCAATCGATCCGATTCAAGGTCAGGGCGCAAGAAACAAATCGGGATATGCAATTCCGCCATCGAGTCCCGGTCTCGGCGCAACGCCGGATATGGATGCGCTGGGACATCCCGTCGCCATATACGGGGAATGAGAAGACAATCGACAAAGGCGATATCGGTTGCGGCGGTTCGAAAATTGCCGGGATGCGCGGTCTCTCGCGCTACCGGATCAAGTACGGGGACAACCGCGCCGCTCGAGCTGCAGTAGACTGGATTGCATGTCAGTGAAGAGGCTTGTCGGGCACAGGAATGAATCAAGGCAACTGGAGAGGGACCATGTACAGGAACACGACTCAGTCTGAATGGCTTGAACGCGCCAGAAATGTCCTGCCTGGAGGTGGGCTGGGAAATTTTGATCCGGAAGTTTTCATAAGAGAAGGCAAGGGGGCAAATGTCTGGGACGAGGATGGCAACAAATACGTGGACTACATCATCGGCTCAGGTCCCATGCTGCTTGGACATGGCCATCCGGAAGTCATGGAGGCGGTATTTGAGCAACTTCCAAAAGGCCAGACATTCTTTGCCGGCAACGTCCTGGCTGTAAGACTTGCCGAAGAAATAGTCGACGCGGTCCCCTGCGGGGAAACTTTGCGTTACGTCTCAACCGGCGGCGAAGCCGACATGTATGCCATCAGGGCCGCGCGCGCGTTTACCGGACGGGATAAAATTGTCAAATTTGAAGGCGGGTACCATGGCATGTCCGCGGAAGCGCAAATGAGCCTTGCGCCCGTGAAAATGGTTAACTTTCCGAAAGCAGTTCCCGACAGCGCCGGCATCCCTCAAAGTGTCGCTGACGAAATGCTGATTGCTCCATTCAACGATTTCGAATACATCCGTTCGCTGCTTTCGGAATATGGCGATGATATTGCCGGTATAATCGTGGAGCCTCTTCAAAGAACAATCCCCCCGCTGCCAGGTTTTTTAAGGCTACTTCGCGAGGAATGCGACAAATATGGCATTGTTCTGGTTTTTGATGAAATCGTAACCGGGTTTCGTTTGGCATATGGTGGAGCACAGGAACTCTACGGAGTGACACCGGATCTTTGCACACTTGGAAAAATTATTGGCGGCGGATTTCCTCTAGCGGCCATCACAGGCAAAAGGGATATAATGGCGCATTTCGACAAAGCCGAAGTCGGGGCGCAGAGATGGCTGATGCAACTGGGAACTCTGTCGGGCAATCCCGTGGCCAGCGCGGCCGGTCTCAAAACGCTTGAGATTTTGCGGCGGGAGGGCCAGTTCGAGAGACTTGGGAAAATTGGCGAGCGACTTATGGCATGCGCATCCAATGCGCTTGACGCCCATGACATTCCGCACAGCGTCACCGGTGAGCCTTCGCTCTTCGACATCGTGTTTTCCAAAGGCGGCATCCGCAACTACCGGGATGTAATCTGCTCGAACACTTCCCGGCTGGCGACGTTCAACTCGGAACTTCGAAAACACGGCATCCTTAAGTCGCCAGGCAAGACCTATGCGTGTCTCGCCCTGACGGAAGAGGATATTTTACAGACCGAATCCGCATACCGTTCGGCCGCTGAGACAGTCGCCGCTTTGCACTAACCGCAATAAATGATCAAGAGGAAATGGCATATATTGCGGTTATACGATTTTATTGCTTCAAACCATATCTAGATGCTTAAAATATCTGCAATATAACATGTTGTAATTTGATTGGAATCAGGTTAAGCTGCACGGCATATATGGACCAAATTAGCGGTCCGGATCGAACTCAACCCCGGGCATATTGTTCCCGTTATTATCGGTTTGAGTTAAAACAGGAGGAGACTTTCATGGATACCGATATTGGTGCCTTAACGGTTATATTCACCGAGTTCTACTATTGGGTGACCGTACCGCTCATGTTCCTGATTCATGTCGGGTTCTGCATGTATGAGGTGGGCGCAACTCGCCACAAAAACCACATCCACACGTTGATGAAGAACACCATGCTTATACCGCTGGTGACGGTAACGTTTTTCTTCTTTGGGTGGTGGATATATTTTGCGTTTCCAAATGGACCATTCATTACCGGCGGCATTACGGGGGATCTCGCATCTCACGCCAAACCCTGGTCTCAATTGATGGGCCCCCACATGGGAGGCGCTCCAACAGGATTTGAGGACAATGCGGCAGAAGGTGGATTTGGCAACGGCGTCTGGAGCAGGTTGAACGGCGTGTTCTGGGCGGCTTTCCTGCTATTTAGCTGGACCGCGGCCTCGATTGTTTCCGGCGCAACCATCGAGAGAATCAGGCCCTCGGCATTCTGGATACTTGCCGTGGTAATCGGATCATTCGCATGGATTATCGATGCGGCCTGGGGCTGGCATCCCGATGGCTGGATGGTCACGCAGCTGGGGTACCACGATGCGTACGCATCAGGGGTTATTCACGCCATCGCCGGCGGTTTCGCTCTTGGCGTGGTATGCGTGCTTGGACCGCGCATCGGCAAATTTGCCGCCGACGGCACTCCGAGAAACATAAATCCGCACAACAAGTGGCTTGTTACAATAGGTCTGTTTCTTATCTATTGCGGGTTTTGGGGGTTCTATGTGGCCTGCAACGTCCCGATTATAGGTTCAGGAGACATTGGCAATGCGGAAGGCAGCTATACCGCAACTACGATCTATCTCACGCCGACCACGCTTTCGGCCATTGTGTTCAATTTCCTGATGTCGCTGTCTGGAGGTTTGATCATGGGATACATCGTGTCAAGGGGCGAGGCGTTTTGGACATACTCGGCCGGTCTTGCGGGGATAATCACCGCATCGGCGGGCAATGACCTCTACCATCCAATCCAGGCGATGCTGATAGGCGCCATTGGCGCATATTGCGCATACAAGCTGCATTTCTGGGTCGAGAAAAAATTCAAGATCGACGATCCAGTTGGCGCGATTGCGGTACACGGCTACGCCGGAGTTATCGGGCTCGTCATATGCGGATTTGTGCTTTGGGGTCATCCCGCGACGGCCGGATATCATGAAAACACGGCGTTTATAACACCTTGGGGCCAGTTGATTGGCGCGGTGATCATGTTTGGAGTTCTCGGTTTTCTACCGGCATTCATCGTTTCCAAAATTCTCTCCGGCGCGGGAATGTTGCGGGTACCGCCCGCAGTTGAACTTGTCGGACTCGACATGAGCGAGGAAATGGCTGAAGAGGCCGACGCCATCGCCATATCCGAGGCGGATATTGCGGAAGCCAAAAAACTTGGACTGCTGAAATAAGGAGTACCAGCACATGTCTACTACATATATTGAAACATGGACAGGTACCGATCTGTCGCAAGTCGGTCCGATCTACCCAATGGTTGGCACCGAGTTTATTCTCTGGGTCATTGGCATCGTCTTTGTTCTGGCGTTTTTCGTAATGCAGTCCAGAATTGAAAAGGACGAAATGGAAGCCGACGAGAACGCGGCCAAAAGCCCTGAACGTCTTAAACGGGTATTCGATGAGGAAGCCGCGGAATAAGCCGGCTCCATCCCGACAGCATAAACGTCGGCCTTCGGGCCGACGTTATTCCTTCACATCCCGATCATCCGCACGTCTGATCGCGCTTGCCGATTTAATCAAATGAAATATATGCGTTTGCGATAATACCGCTGTCATATGATCCCGCATATGATGAGCAACCAGTAATTCCCGCCAGCGGATTTTCCGCGCTTTTGTTGGTGGATTTGGCCTTTTGGGCCGGTTCGGGGGTTTTGGGTGCGCACCGCCCGCGGGTCGACATCGTCGAGGCACTCGCGCATCCGCGTGTCCGACGGGACGCGCGCGACACCGAACGGCGCATGCAGGTTTCGCGCCATCACGGGATCCCCGCCGCCGCGGATGTTTCGGTCGAACTGCAACAGAGATGGCGTCTTGAAGCTGAAACCTTGACGCTTCAAGGGCTATTTTCTGGTCCCTATTGCATTGTCTTATTCATTTGATTCCATTTCCTGGAGCCTCCTGTGACCCCGCTTCCAGGACTC
>JAPOTF010000071.1 GCA_026709325.1 Roseovarius sp. | reverse complement strand
TGAAACCGTCCCGTCGTCATTCATGGTGAAACCCGCTCTCTTTGCCTCTTGCGCCTTTGGTGGCGCTTGTTGAAAAGGAGAATCACACAAAACGGGAAAATTGTCAACAGGCCCTAACTTCAGGAAGACCCCGGAAGGGAGTTATCAGGCGGGTTTTGGCGGCTTCCATTTACCAGACCGGCTGGCTCATTTCTTCAGGGACATTATCAGGACTTCAGATATTTTTCGCACAACAAGGCAATTAGAGACGATCTTCCCTTCGAAACGCTTTCGCGTCATGTCGAGCATCCCGGGCATCGAGAGACGCTTGCGGAAGGGTTTTGAGTCATGTTTCTACCCGGCCCCTGGCCTGTTTTGCCTCGTCATGGTCGGTTCCGCGCAAAAAGTCGCCAAAAGCCCGTTAAAAATGTTTCGGAAATCATTTCAAACTATTGAATAAAAAGGATAAAAAATTTTTCGGGAATTGCTGAAAGAAACTTGACATGAATGAATATGGATAGTGCCTTGAGTGTGGTGAAATGATCTCGATAAAGCAGCTTGAACTGAACCCGCAACGCCCGCCATGCATTGAATGCAAACGGTGCCGTGATCCCGAATGCAGTCGGCGGGCCTGTTCGACCAGTCATGAAAGGCCTCTATCATGTTGTGAAATCTGGAAAACAACTCGCCAGTGGAATCCTGGAAATGCGGTTCGAGCTTTACTGGCTGGCTCTTTCGGCTTCAATTTTCCGCCAATTTGCAACGTTTCTGTTATGCTCGGCCAAAGTTTTTGAGAATGCATGTCCCCCGGTTCCATCAGCCACAAAATAAAGAAAATCGCTTTCCGCCGGATTGACGGCCGCTTCAAGGCTGGCTCTGCCAGGGTTGGCGATTGGAGTTGGCGGCAAGCCATCTATCGAATATGTGTTATAGGGCGTTTTCTGTTTCAGCTCGCTTCTTCTCAACCCCCGTCCCAGTTCGCCGCGGCCATTTGTAATCCCATATCTAACGGTTGGATCCGTCTCCAGTCTCATGCCGATCCTGAGCCTGTTTGTGAAAACGCTGGAAACCAGCGCGCGCTCTTTGCCTACACCGGTTTCCTTTTCAATGATCGAGGCAAGAATCAGCGCCTCGTAAGGACCATCAAGAGGGATGCCGTCAGCCCTGTTTTCCCAGACGCGAGCTAAAATGGCTTCCTGCGCCGTTTGCATTCTGGTTATTAGACCCTCTCGAGTGTCGCCGGCGGAAATTTCATAGCTGTCCGGTGCAAGACTGCCTTCGGAAGGCAGTTCCGCAACATCACCGGCCAGGATATCCACGGATTTTAATGACTCGACTGTTTGCCAGACTGTGGCTCCTTCGGAAACAATCACCCGATACCTTGTGTCCGGTTTTTCACGCGCCGACATATAGATATCCGAAACCTCGCCATCAGGTTGGGAAAATGCCGCAATCTCCACAAATTGGTTTTCTTCCGGGTCAAACTCGCGAACCTGAACCTGCGAAGAGGTTACACCAATGCGGAACAGCACTTCCGTGCCGCATGAACTTGCTCCGCCGCGAGTTATGATGCCCGCTATTTCAGCCATGCTGGCATTTTTGGGAACCAGCCAGTTTCCGGCCTTCAGCAATTCAGTCTTTCCGGAATAATCCGTACCAATGCGGAATATCCGCGCGTTGGCAACGGCACCTCTCGATTCAAGTGAATTCGCGACTGAACGCATGTTGCTTCCAGCTTTGACACTAAGGCAAATGGGTTTGCCAAGCGGACCGGCATCATTGTATTGTCCCTGCCCCCACATGATCAAACCGGCTAGCAGAAAAAAGGTAAAAACAAGAAATGTCAGAAAATTGGATGCGATGCTTTTTGCCATCAACGCGGAATTCCAAGACACAGGCAAGCATTTGTTCCGCCGAAGCCAAAGCTATTGGATATTGCCACATCGACCTTGCGCTCACGGCATGAATTTGGGGCAAGATCAAGAGGCGTGTCGATTTCGGGGTTGTCCAGATTGATTGTGGGCGGCACAATCTGATTTCTGACTGCCAGAACGCAAAATATCGCCTCAATGGCTCCGGCAGCTCCGAGAAGGTGGCCCGTGGAAGATTTTGTGGAGCTCATTGTCGCCATTTCGGCAGCTTTTCCAAGCAGTTTCTCCACGGCCCTCAACTCAATGTTATCGGCCATGGTGGAGGTGCCATGCGCGTTAACGTAATCAATCTCCTCGGGCTGGATTTTCGCATGCCTCAAGGCTTCGCACATCGCCCTGAAACCACCTTCGCCATCCTCACTTGGCGCCGTTACATGATAGGCGTCGCCCGTAAGTCCATAACCAAAGATCTCCGCATAAATCTTCGCTCCGCGGGCTTTCGCATGCTCATATTCCTCAAGCACAACAACACCGGAACCCTCGCCCATCACAAATCCGTCACGGTCGATATCATATGGACGGCTGGCGGCTTTTGGATTTTCCGCAAATTTGGTGCTAAGCGCCTTGCAGGCATTGAAGCCCGCTATGCCTGTTTCGCAAATCGCAGCCTCCGCGCCCCCGGCCACCATTACATCCGCGTCGCCGTTCATAATCAGCCTTGACGCGTCTCCGATTGCGTGAACACCGGTTGAGCAGGCTGTAGCCACGGAATGGTTTGGCCCCTTGAATCCATGGCGGATACTTACCTGACCACTGATTAAATTGATTAATGCCCCGGGAATAAAAAACGGCGAAACTCTTCTCGGCCCGCGATCGTGAATCAGAAGCACGGTTTTTTCAATTGAACTCAACCCACCGATTCCCGAACCTATAATGACTCCGGTGCGAAGCAGGTTCTTCTCGTCTTCGGGCATCCATTGCGCATCCTTCAAAGCCTGGTCTGCCGCTGCCATGCCATAAAGGATAAAGTCATCGATTTTACGGCGTTCCTTGGGACTTGCATATGCGTCGGGATTAAATGTTCCATTGCTGCCGTCCCCATACGGAACTTCGCAGGCATATTTTGTTGCGACTCTATCTGCATCGAATCGGGTAATCGATCCGGCACCGGACTCCCCTGCCAGAATACGCCTCCAGCTTTCCTCAACTCCATCGGCCAATGGCGTAACCAGTCCGAGCCCAGTTACTACAACCCTTCGCATGTAATTGCCCCTCCAAATCTCGTTTGAGGCTTTAATACTTCATGTTTCAGTTTGTGAGCAAGACCGCGACAAGTAAAATGTCAAAAGACTAGATTAAAGGCGTAACGGGATGCGGTTCAGCCTGAGCAACGGACAGCGCTTCCTTCAAGTCCACATTTTGGGACATTAAGGCACGTCCAATCAGTGTTCCCGAGATGTTGGGAACATATTTCAGTCGCGACACGTCGTCAACCGTATGCACCGTTCCACGTGCGATGACATGATGGCGGCTAAGAGAAGCCAGGTGAGATATCAGGCCGAGACTTGCCTCTCCGTCCTCTATGTCCGCATCAATATCCGTAACGACAATTCCCGCCAAAGGGCAATCTTCAAACGCCCTGATGAAAATATCCGGGTTCAGCGCGCTTTTTTTTCTCCATCCCTCCGTCATTACAGAACCCTCATATATGTCAACGGCTAGAACAATCTGATCGGGGTATCTTTTGACAATTTCCTTTAGAAGCGCCGGGTCGTAGGCGGCCATTGTTCCTATGACAACTCGACCGACACCTTTGTCTATCCATTGCTCGACCACGTCGCGCGAGCGAAATCCGCCTCCAAATTGAACTGGAATTCCCGCCTCGCGTATAATCCGTTCGGACAGGGTGTTGTTGTTTCCATTGCCGGCAAGTGCATTTATGTCGGTAAGATGCATCCACTCGGCACCAGCTTCGGCAAAACCGTGCACGGTCTCAATAGGGTCCACATGCCACACATTCGGTTCTTTGAGGCGACCGCGCCTTAACGATACCACCTTGCCGTTATGCAGCTCCATAGTGGGATAAATTATCATTGCCATGACCTCCAATTCACCACCTGTAACATATAGACGGCATAAAGCATATATAATGCAAAAAACGGGATTCTCAAAATCCAATGATCCCTGCAGCGATGCCATTAAACCGAATTGCATTGATTCGGCGCGTCATTCGACACTGCTGCAAACCAATTTTAACAAATATGCGCAAATGATTGCGGATTTTCAGCCAAATGCGCACAGACCCCGCATGGCATGGTGTTTTTCTGGCAGACCTCCGTCGCCTGGACATTCAAAATACGTCTTTACGGCTTTCACAAGCCAGGCTCGGCTGCACCCGCTTTAAATTACATTATCCGCAAAGCTGCGGCGTTTGTTGCGGCAATCGGGCCCGCGGGGTTGATTTCAAAATTGGCGCTCGAGCACACATGAAGTCGTTTTCGTTTTTTTTGAAAGAGATAGCCGTCTTCAAAATATGAAAAGGCCTTTACCTGAAAGTAAAGACCCTTATGGGGAAATCGGTGAACGTCTCAGGAAGACGAGGCGTCAGTTATAAATTTTACCGCATCGCCAAATGTCTGGATGGTTTCAGCGGCATCGTCCGGAATCTCGATTCCGAAAACCTCTTCAAATGCCATTACCAGTTCAACGGTATCCAAGCTGTCGGCTCCTAGATCATCTATGAAAGACGCGTTTTCGGTCACCTTGTCCTCATCAACATGCAGATGATCAATAACTATCTCCTTTACGCGATCTGCGATATCGCTCATAACATATTCCTCATTTTCCATTGGGCAATTGCCCATATTATTCCGCCTTTGCCTGTCCCAAGAGCAAAAGGCGCATTTAATTTTGCCCCCGGGGGGCGGCTCATTACTCCCGCCACGGGGAATATAAAGGGAAGACAAATGTCAATCCCCCAGTAGTAGGCATTGCCATTAGCATATTCAATGCCATTGGCAAGGGCTTAAATGCATGTTGCAAAGACAGAGCGGTATTTCAAGACCTCTATAACATCGCCATTCCACCATTGACATGCAGAGTGGCGCCCGTAACATAGCTGGCCTCACCGCTGGCAAGATACAAAACAGCCGATGCAATTTCTTCAGCCGTACCTATCCGTCCAACTGGAATCTGCGCATTGATCTTGCCCTTTTGATCGTCCGACAGCTTGTCGGTCATGGTGGTCTCGATAAAACCCGGCGCTACAACATTAACTGTAATTCCCCTGCCTGCCACTTCATGCGCCAGGGACTTTGCAAGGCCAATCATGCCCGCCTTTGATGCCGCATAATTCACCTGACCGGCATTTCCGGTAACGCCCACTACCGAGGAAATGTTAATGATTCTACCCCACCTGGCTTTCATCATTGGCCGCATTACCGCTCTGGACAATCTCATCGCCGAGGTAAGATTAACGTCCATAACCACTTGCCAGTCATCATCAGACATGCGCATGAAAATCTGATCACGCGTTATCCCCGCGTTGTTTACCAGAATGTCAATGCCTCCAAATTCCGTTGCCACCCGCCGCGGCAGAGCGTTTACAAGCTCCGGATCTCCGCCAAGATCGCATTGAAACACGCCAACTCTTTCCTTCAGGTCGTCGGCAAGAGCTGTTAACGGCTCTTGCCGGGTTCCTGAAAGCGCGACACTTGCACCCGCCTGGTGCAGCGTTCTTGAAACCGCGTTTCCAATTCCGCCGGAAGCGCCTGTAACCAGCGCGGTTTTCCCGCTCAGATCAAACATCATTCACATTCCCCCTGTTTTCGCAATGACTTCATCTGGTCGTTCACCGGTTAAGTTTCAATGCCGCCGCCTTTACATTCTCGGGAGATGAAATGGCAATGGTCGAAATGCTTTTGTCGATTCTTCTGATCATTCCCGAAAGCGCTCTTCCGGCGCCAATTTCCCATGTTTCATCTATACCATGCCGAACCATATGCTCAACCGATTCCCTCCATCGGACAGCGCCCGTAACCTGCTTTACCAGCAGTGATCTAATTTTCTCCGCATCACATACCGAATCAGCCAGAACATTTGCCACCAGCGGAACCGTCGGCGTGTTTATCTTCACCTCCTTTAAAGCCTCGACCATTGCATCCGCTGCGGGTCGCATTAGCGCGCAGTGAAATGGCGCGCTTACCGGCAGCATCACGGCGCGCCGGGCGCCTTTGCCTTCGGCAATTTCAATTGCTCTTTTGACTGCGGCAACATGTCCGGAAACAACCACCTGTCCCGGATCATTGTCATTTGCCGCCTCGCATATCTCCCCTTGAGAGGCCTCCCGGGCAATTTGGCCGACCTCTTTCATATCAAGGCCAAGTATGGCGGCCATGGCTCCCTTTCCAACCTGCACGGCGTTCTGCATGGCATCGCCACGCTTGCGCAGCAACCGCGCGCAATCACCCACATCAATTGCCCCGGCAGCTGCCAGCGCCGAGTACTCGCCCAAACTGTGCCCGGCAACCAGGTCAGCCGCTTTAACGGTCGCGCCCTCTTCCCCAAGCGCCCTGATTGCCGCAAGTGACGTTGCCATTAAGGCGGGCTGGGCATTTCGGGTAAGCGATAGATCGTCTTGACCGCCATTCCATATCAAATCGCTAAGTTTTTCGCCCAAGGCATCATCAACCTGCTCATAAACGGCCATGGCAGACGAGTAGGTTTGGGCAAGCGACAAGCCCATGCCAACTGTCTGCGCACCCTGTCCGGGGAACACAAAGGCACGCCCCATTGCAAATCTCCTTGCTGTTTCATTTCGGATAAACCTTAATTTTGACAATAACAATGACGTAAATTCCAATCGAATGCGGGCAATTGCAAATTCCATTTTCGCTCCGTTTGCATTTCCAATTGCGAGACCATAGTATTTTAATGCCAAATCAATTGAGCTTCACATGCCTATTGGAAACACGAAAACAGCCTACGGCCCGATTTCGAGAACATTGCACTGGACAACCTTTTTGCTGATTGCAACGGTTTTTCCGCTGGGAAAAATCGCCAGTGAGGCCGCACACTCCATTGAAACGGCGGGAGCCAACGCATCGGAGGCGGATATTTCTCAAGCGGCCCTGCTGTTTTCCGCTCACAAGACGCTGGGAATTATCGTTTTTTTTGTGGCGCTAACTCGAATCACATGGGCCGCAAGCCAACCGAAACCAGGTTTGCTAAATGGAGACAAGTTCCCGGAAGCCATACTGGCTGAAACCGTTCACTGGCTTTTATATGGATCTCTTGTTCTAGTTCCCCTAAGCGGATGGGTCCACCATGCCGCGACTTCCGGCTATGCGCCAATATTTTGGCCGTTTGGCCAGAATTTGCCCTTTGTGCCCAAAAACGAGACGCTGGCGGAACTGTCGGGGACCATGCACGGGATATTTGCGTCTGTTCTTATTGGGTCGATTGCGGTGCATGTCGCAGGTGCCCTAAAGCATCATTTTCTTGATCGCGACACAACCCTGCGGCGCATGCTTTCCGGCAGCAACTCCGAGGTGCCCACCGGCAGACAGCCCGGTTTAGTTGCGCCTTTGGCATTGGCGCTTGCAATATGGATGGCGGCGATTGGCATTTCATATCTTGCCGGCGTTTTTTCCGCTGCTCGCCCGGATGGCAACCATGTTGATCTCAATGAAACAAATCCTGCAGATAATGCCAGTGGCAACTGGGATGTTCAGGAGGGAGAAATTAAATTCGCGGTAAAGCAGCTTGGCGCCGATGTTGAAGGGAGTTTTGAAGATTGGAACGCCGTAATACACTATTCGGATATTCCCGACAAATCGGGACGCCACGGTTCGGTGCGAGTTGACGTTGCAATTGAATCGCTTAAAATGGGATCAATTGCGGCCCACGCGCTTGATTACCGGTATTTAAACGTTTTTGAATATCCAATGGGCATATTCGAAGCTGAAATATTTAAAAGCGGGGACAGTCTAACCGCATCCGGGTTTCTCATCCTGAAAGACATGTCTGTTCCCGTTGCAATACCCATTAATCTTGATGTCGATGGCGACAACGCCTCTGCCTCCGGCTTGCTCCAAGTTGACCGCCGAAACTTCGGGATTGGCGATGAAGGCGAAGACAATGTCGGTTCGATTGTGACCATCTCATTCAACCTGACCGCAAAACGCGCTGAATGATCGCGGCAGCGCGCGCAACACTCCGGCAATCATGCCGTAAAAAATGGGAGACCGGCAGGATTTCGTCGAATGTGACGCCTTTCTGCCGATATGTCAACATTTGGCCAACCGGGCCGCAACAGTGCATCTGGAACATCTAATTCCGTTTTCAATTGCCTGTCACCAGAGTTTGAAAATGTCTTTACTCGGCTCTCCCCGCCTCCACTGAGATGGCGACTTCAACCTCATCGCTGACAAACGGCGCAAACTTGCCCAAATCAAAATCCGAACGAAGCAATGTCGCGGTTGCATCAAATCCAACCCATGGCCTTCCATCAAGCATTGGATGCGGTTCCGCTCTGTTTAGTTTCGCGTCAAGAACCACGGTTTTGGTTATTCCGTTCATTGAGAGGTCTCCAAATATTTGCCCGGTGTCCTCTCCAGCAATCTCAATGCCCGTTGAAGTGAACGTTATCATGTCGTCTTCCGATGCGAAAAAGAAGTCTTCAGACATAAAATGCCTAAAGCGCGCCTCCCATCCGGTTAACATTGAAGTCACGGGTATTGAAACATTTACGCTCGAATTTGCGGGATTTTCCTTATCGAACATGATTTCCCCCTCAAAACCGGAAAACATGCCATAGGTGGTGGAATAACCAAGATGCCTATAGGAAAAAACGATCTGGCTGTGACTTGCATCCAACTCGTATCTTTCCGATTCGGCCAACGCCGCAGCGCCCAAAACGGCCATTGCCAGTGCCAGGAAGCAATGTTTCATGTTTAATCTCCCAATATTTCTGCGTTATGCCAAGAATATGGCGGCTTATTTTCGTTAATGGACATTAAATGCCAGATTGCCACTTGCCTAGTGCAATAATTAATCGTATACGCCGCTATCCCTGTGCAAGAAATTTAACCGCGCAGTCTCTCGTGAACGGACCGCACGGGGATAGAGGGTCCGCCTTTGAAATGCGCCATTAAACGAAGTGGAACAAACATGCCATTATACGAGCATGTATTTATCTCTCGCCAGGACATATCCAATGCGCAAGCTGAAGGTCTGATCGATCATTTTGGCTCCATTCTTTCCGACAATGGCGGAAAACTCGTCGGAAGCGAATACTGGGGCATCATGGCCATGGCCTACAAGATCAACAAAAACCGAAAAGGTCACTACGCGCTGCTGAAATCAGATGCGCCAGCGCCCGCCATTCACGAGATGGAGCGGCTAATGCGCCTGCATGACGATGTCATGCGCGTACTTACCGTCAAAGTCAAATCGCATTCTGAAGGGCCTTCGGTCCAGTTGCTGAAAAAAGAGGAACGCACCGAACGCCGCGAGCGTCGGGAACACGATAATTGAGAACCGGAGAGAGTAAATGTCGAAAAAACCGTTTGTCCGCCGTCGCAAGGTTTGCCCGTTTTCCGGCGGAAATGCGCCAATAATCGATTACAAGGACACAAAAGTGCTTCAGAGATACATATCCGAGCGAGGCAAGATTGTACCTTCGCGCATTACCGCAGTGTCGTCAAAAAAGCAACGCGAGCTTGCACGCGCCATTAAGCGCGCAAGATTTCTCGCACTGCTGCCCTATGCCGTGAAATAGGGGGGACCAATGCAGATAATCCTACTTGAACGCGTGACCAAACTTGGCCAGATGGGTGACTTGGTTGATGTGAGACCGGGCTATGCGCGCAACTTCCTGCTTCCTCAAGGCAAGGCGCTGATGGCGTCCGAAGACAACATTGCCCGCTTTGAGTCCCAAAAGGCTCAACTTGAGGCCCAAAATCTGGAAACCCGAAAAGAAGCTGAAGATCTGGCCAACAGGCTTGATGGCCAAAATTTCACAATCATTCGCCAGGCATCTGATGCCGGGTCGCTTTACGGCTCGGTTACTCCACGCGATGCGGCCGAAATCGCAACGCAATCCGGATTTACGATTGACCGCAAACAGATTACCCTTGAGCACCCAATAAAGGAACTGGGATTGCACAATGTAGTTGTAAAACTTCATCCGGAAGTGGAAGCGGCCATTTTGTTGAATGTGGCACGTTCCGAAGAGGAGGCAAAATTGCAGGCTTCCGGTAAATCAATACAGGAATCCGCCGCCGAGGCCGAAGAGCTTGCCGAATACGAGGTTTCCAAGCTGTTTGACAACATAGGCGCCGCCGCCAGTGATGATTCCGAACCGGCTTCCGATGAAGAAGGCCCCACCTGACTGAAACCAGCCCCAAACCGAAAATGGAAATGATAATCAGAGTGGCGCTCCCGGCGGTTTTCGGACCAGCCATTTCCGGTCGACGCGAAAGGCCGAGAGTTGATTGCCCGCGGCAGGATTTGCGATTTTATTAATGCAGCGTTTATCCAGGTTGAAATCCAGGCGAAAATATAAAACCCGCATAATCAAGTCATTACGATCCATAATGGCCGCGCAATTGATGTCAGCCTGGAATTTCCTGAAAGCGCGGTTAAACAAATCAGTTTTGATCACTCATATTTAGCTTTTCCATTTTCTCGTCAATTTCCCGAATTGGGACCTCTTTTTCAGACGCCGATCTTTTTTTCGCTATATAATTTAAAACCTTTCTTTCAAATACCATTGCACGGATGTTTTCCATCTCCGCCGGTGTTGATTTAAGATAGCTGTAATAAATTTCCTTGTTAGCGCCAAAAGCTGACAATCGCGCTTCTATTTCCTCTTCAATTTCTTCATTTTCCAGCTTCAAATTCTGCCTTTTTCCAATATCCGACAGCAGGAGCGCAAGCCCAACCCTTCGCTTCGCTTCCTTTTCATGTTTCCGGCTTGTCTCATCGGAAATCTCCTCTTCATTTGAAGATGATTGATAATAATCGTCTCTTTGCACTTCCGTTTCGATTTCCACCAATTTCTGGGGCAATTCAAAAGCAAGGTATTTTTCAAGATATTGAAAAATCTCCATTTCAATAATGGAATCGGAACGATAGCCATATTCCTCAACCATTGAATCATACACGTTCTCTTTCAGTTCATCCACGGAATCAAAATCAAATCTTTTTGCCAGTTCTTCAAGATTGTCATATGCAATCGGGCATTCTATCTCTTTAATTTTCAGAGATAATTCAATCTCTTTCGGATTATCGCCACTTTCCCGCATGCCCGCTTCAGCAGGCAATTTGATGTTTTTCTTGTCACCAACAGTCAAACCTATTAATTCATTTGCATTCTTCGGTTTATCGGCGCTTTCCAGTATGATTTCCCTTTTTCCCGACTGGCCTTCATCTACCCTACCATCAACATGGGTAACCAAATCGTAGATTACCTTGTCACCCACTTCCACCGCGGAACCCTTGTCCCTGGCGGTATATTTAACAACCGTGGCAAGCATGTAGGAAAGCTTCTCTTCAACATCATCTTCAGTTATTTTCGCCACCATTTTTTCAAGGTCAAGTTCATCAAGATTTACTTCGGGACATTCGGGAAAAACCTCATACTCAAGGTTAAACTCCAAATCATCGCCAATTTTTTGATCGGCGTTTATCAAATTGACAGACGGCCGCATTATTGGGACATCTTCGGATTCCTTGAAATGCGTGTCTATTGCAGCATTAAGAGTATTGGTGATCACTTCTTCTCTTACTTTCACCCCATGCATTTTTTGCAGCATCGGGATTGGAATTTTTCCCTTGCGAAAACCCTTCATTATCAATTTCGGCTGCATCTCGGCAAGTTTGGCGATCATTTCGCCATCAATGCTTTCAGCCGGAAGGACAATTTTGCATTCCCTTTTCAATCCCTCATTTACAGTTTCAGTAATCTGCATATTCAACTTCCCGTATAGTTGCCGCGAATAGCACCGCATGGATGGATGACACGCGCTCTTTTATTGCATGAAAACCCAATGGGCAATGCACTTTTTCAGTTGCAGGCCTTAATTTACTCTTTCACCGCATCTCGGATTATCGATTGCCGCCACTGTCCCATTTCACTCGTTAACCTTGTTTTCGCTTTTCCTTTTTGCGCAACCATCAAAAATCGCCGATCGGGATTTTAAACTGCGGTGTTGACCCGAGTTCCAAAAGCCGTTAATTAATCGCGATATTGCAATGGAGTAGGCCAATATGGCATGGCCGTAAAAACCGGCCATTGGAAATACAGCCCCGGGAGCACATCTCCACCGCGAACATCTCCTTTTAAAATGGACCAACATGACAAAATTTTCAGAAATGAACCTTAATCAAAAGGTTTTAAAGGCCATAAATGAAGCTGGCTATCACACACCAACCCCCATTCAGGAAAGTGCGATACCATCAGCGCTTCAGGGACGGGATGTGCTCGGAATAGCACAGACGGGAACGGGAAAAACCGCCGGTTTCATATTGCCAATGCTGTCCCTGCTGGCCCGCGGACGGGCAAGAGCGCGCATGCCTCGCTCGCTTGTTCTGTGCCCCACTCGCGAACTGGCCGCTCAGGTGGCCGAAAACTTCGACACATATTCGAAATACCTGAAGCTGTCCAAAGCGCTTCTCATCGGTGGAGTCAGCTTCAAGGAACAGGATTTGATTATCGACAAGGGGGTGGATGTCCTCATCGCGACACCGGGCCGTCTTCTGGACCATTTCGAGCGAGGCAAACTTATCTTGTCAGATGTTAAAATCATGGTTGTGGACGAAGCCGACCGCATGCTTGACATGGGTTTCATACCGGACATCGAGAGAATATTCGGCCTAACGCCATTCACCCGCCAAACCCTGTTTTTCTCTGCAACCATGGCTGCTGAAATTGAACGCGTTACCAACACGTTCCTGCAGTCACCTGCGCGAATAGAGATGACGCCTCAGGCCACGGCATCGGAAACGGTTGAACAGAATGTGGCTATGTTCAAACCCAAAAAGCGCTACAGGGCCGACACCGAAAAACGCAGACTGCTTCGAACACTGATTGACAGGGAGGGAGGCACTTGCACCAATGCAATTATATTTTGCAACCGCAAAACAGATGTGGAGATATGCACCAGATCCCTCAAGAAATATTCCTATAACGCCTCCGCAATTCACGGAGACCTCAATCAGTCTCAGAGAACCAAAACGCTTGACGCTTTCAGGGCCGGGGAACTGAAGCTCCTTGTGGCATCGGATGTGGCCGCGCGCGGTCTTGACATACCCACAGTATCACACGTGTTCAATTACGATGTGCCAAACCATCCGGAGGATTACATTCACAGAATTGGTCGGACGGGACGCGCCGGTCGCTCGGGCAAGGCCATAACCATCTGCTCTCCGCATGATGAACAACATCTTGAAGCTGTTGAAAAACTCATAGACAGGCAAATTACCCGCATTTGCAATGATATTGACGGCTCCAGTCAAAACGAAATTTCAGGCAAAGCGTCCCGGAAAAGCCGAAAAAGCCAAAGCCAAAAAGAGCGTCCAAAGCCGAAAGCCAAAAAAAGGCCTCCTTTTCAAGACGCCTTCAACCACTCAAGAAGCGCAAAGGCCCGAAATGATGAATTTGCGGGACTGGGAGACAATCCCCCGGTTTTTCTAGCCATGAGTCTGGACGAGCGGATGGCGGAAGGAAGAAATCAAATCCGCATATGACGAAACCGCCCTCCGGATTTATTCTCCCCGACATAATGGCACTCTTTGAAACCCTCTAATCGATATGGGAATCGGCGCGAATACCTGCCTTTTCGAGATGCAAGGTTAAAACTCTTGCATATAATTGCATTGCTCTTTCAGGAGAGGCGGCAATGTCCGGCCACGGTTGAAATTGCCCGATGGACTAAAGGCGCTTGATCGTTCAAAAAGCGGCGGCGATCAGTTGCTGAAAGCTCGGGATTTTCTTTGGTGAAACAGGCATTCGTTTTGCTAAATGACCGATGTCCCTTTTCTTACACGGCTTCGACTTCCTCAATCAGCAAATTCACGGCTTTTACGTCGAAAAAGAGCAGGGGACGGAGGAGGAGAATATGGAATTTTAAGTGAATGGCATCCTCCAGGAGAAATTTTATGAAATGAACCTGCCTCAATGAGGGGGTGAGAAGTCTTCAATCATGGCAGTTTATGACATTCCTGACGGAATGACGGGTTAGACAAGCTGACCTCTTCAAAACTGCCCATTTCTACAATGAACACCTCAAAAGCGTTGATTAAAGGCTATTTGCGGGAAATTACACCCTCTCATTTGCGCTCCAAGGGGGGTTCTCTGGTTTTTATGGGTCTAGGTATACCCCCGCGAAAAGTTGGCGCTCACAGCGCAAATTAGCGGGTTTGCAAGCCCAGCCCCGACACCAGTAGCGGGAAAATCCCTACTCCTGAACGAATGAAGCGGCTATCAGTGAAGAAGAATAACGATTAACCCCGCCCCGGCCAGGATACTGGCCATGATCCACCGCGTGTTGGCCGCTTCACGGCGCGCAGCTTCTTTGTCACGCTTTTCGGCCTCCTTGTCGCGAGTCGCCTTCTCTGTCTTGAGATCGGCTATAAGCGCGTTCATGCGGTCAATTGCACTTTCGTTTTTGGCATTGATCGTCTTCATGCGTTCCTCCATGACGGCCAGCCGTTTATCCAGCTCATGATTGTCGGGTGGGGTATTCATGTTCTGAAGGTGGACAATTCGCATGATGTTTTCAATCAAGGCGCTGGCCGGGGAGATTGGCGGCATGGACGCGACAACGGTTCGCAACA
>JAPOTF010000161.1 GCA_026709325.1 Roseovarius sp. | reverse complement strand
TGATTGCGGTAACGCACTATTGCGGTTGACGGAAAATGGTATATTCTGACCTAGTTAATGCGGCGTGATACGGGGATGTCAACTCTCCGGGCGAGGGGAGCAACTGCAAAATGCATCTATTTGACTTAACCGGTCGAAGAGCGCTTGTGACCGGATCCTCCATGGGAATTGGATATTCTCTGGCACTTGGATTAATCGGGGCGGGGGCGAAAGTGGTGCTGAACGCCCGCAATCGCGAGCGTTTGCATCAGGCCATGGACAGCCTCAAGGCATGCGGTTCGGACGTGGACTGCATGTGTTTCGATGTCACCGATTCGGAGGCGGTTCGCGCGGCCATAGACGAGTATGAGGCTGCGGGAAATTCCATTGACATACTTGTGAACAACGCCGGGATGCAGCACCGTGCGCCGCTTGCGGAATATCCGGCCGCGATGTTTGATTTGCTGATGAGAACCAATGTAAACTCCGCATTCCATGTTGGTCAGGCCGTCGCAAATCACATGATCATGCGCGGTAGCGGCAAAATCATCAACATTGCCAGCGTGCAGACTTTGCTGGCCCGCCCGGGGGTGGCGCCCTACATGGCGTCAAAAGGCGCAATTGCCAATCTGACAAGGGGCATGGCCACGGAATGGGCGCGGTTCGGATTGAACTGCAACGCCATAGCACCGGGCTATTTCAAGACACCGCTTACATCCGCGCTCTCAAGTGATCCCGAGTTTTGCTCCTGGCTTGAAAAGCGCACTCCGCAGGGTCGGTGGGGCAATCTTGAGGATTTGCACGGAGCCTGCATATATCTGGCGTCGAACGCATCTGGATTTGTAAACGGCCATACCCTGTATGTTGATGGCGGCATTACGGCGTGCATGTAGATTGCGGTTTGGCATGGAGACTAAAGATGGATAAAAAACCCGTTGTTGGATTTGCCGGTCTGGGATTTATGGGCCATGGCATGGCCAAAAACATAATCAAAGGCGGATACAGGCTGTGGATAAAGGGAAATGTAAATCGCGCTCCCGTTGAGGATTTGCTGTCCATGGGCGCGCTCGAGGCAGAGTCTCCTCGCGAAATGGCGGAAAAATGCGATATTATCCATTTGTGTCTGCCAGGCAGTCGGCAGGTGGAGGATATGGTCAATGGGCGGGATGGGATATTGGCCGGTGCGCGCAGCGGGCTGATTGTTGTTGACACTTCCACGTCTGATCCGACTTCTACCGCGAATCTTGCGGCAATAATGACGGAAAAAGGGGTTAAACTGCTGGATGCCCCGCTTGGGCGCACACCCAAGGAGGCGGAGGAGGGTGCGCTTGACGTCATGTTGGGTGGAAGCGCTTCCGATCTCGAGATTGCCGCTCCGGTCATAAAGTGCTGGGCCAAATCAATAACCCACATCGGACCTGTGGGGTCCGGGCACAAGATGAAGCTGCTAATGAATTTTCTTGGGGCGTCATACGCCGCGCTGTATTCCGAATCCGTTTCGCTGGCGGTCAAGGTCGGCATATCCCCGCATGCGTTTCGCGAGGTTATCGGTCCCAGCAGGCTTGGATCGGGTTTCTTTGACACGTTTATGAAATATGTCTGCGAGCGCGACAGGGAGGCGCACAGGTTTACCATCGCAAACATGTCCAAGGACATTCGGTATGTAAACTCGATGGCCACAGATGCCGGCGTGGTCAATCTGATGGCTGCTGCGACAAGGCACTACTTTACCCATGCCGAGGCAATTGAAGCCGGCGAAGATTTTGTGCCGATGCTTTCGGACCATGTTGGCCGACTAAACGGACTTGATATCGAGTCTTCCGTTAAAGATCTTGCAGATTGACGCGTGAAGTTCGAGGGAGAGGCCGCCGCGCGGTGCTTAAGCTGAAAATGGCGGATCGCCGCGTAATTGGCAAACACCGAACGTCATGCCTGATCAAGGCGCTTAAGGAGCATCTGATGGAAAACCCATTAGCATCCCGGCCAAATCGGCAGTTCAACCGTAATCTGAAGATGCGCCATTTCGCAACAAAGGCGCGCAGCAAACCAAAAGCGGGAGCCATCAGGCATATCAGTTCGTAAAGGCAAATGGAGGATTGGCAACATGTCCACAACACGCGCGGGAAAGCGTTTCAGATCACAGGAATGGTTTGACAACCCAAACAATCCGGGCATGACGGCTCTCTATGTCGAGCGCTATCAGAATCAGACATATTCCCGAGAGGAACTTCAGGGCGAAAAACCGATAATCGGCATTGCCCAAACCGGCAGCGACCTTGCTCCGTGCAATAAAATACATGTTTTTCTCATGGACCGCATCAAGGCGGGCATCCGCACCGCGGGCGGCATACCCATGGAGTTTCCCGTTCATCCAATCCAGGAAACCGGAAAACGCCCCACGGCGGCCCTTGATCGCAATCTGGCGTATCTTTCGCTCGTCGAGGTGCTGCACGGCTATCCGATTGATGGAGTGGTGCTGACCACCGGCTGCGACAAGACCACGCCCGCAATGCTCATGGGGGCGGCAACGGTTGACCTTCCGGCGATCGCGCTGAACGGAGGTCCGATGCTTGATGGCTGGTGGAAGGGCGAGCGCGCCGGATCCGGCATGATAGTCTGGGAAAGCCGCCGGCTTCTTGCCGCGGGGGAAATAGACTACGACGAGTTTATGGATCGCGTCTGCTCATCGGCTCCTTCGCTGGGGCACTGCAACACCATGGGGACGGCCTCCACGATGAATGCCATGGCCGAGGCGCTTGGCATGACATTGACGGGAAATTCGGCAATACCCGCTCCGTTTCGCGAGCGGATGACCATGGCGTTCGAAACCGGCAAGCGCATTGTCGGCATGGTCATGGAGGATCTGAAGCCTTCGGACATTCTTTCGCGAGATGCGTTCGAAAACGCAATTGTCGTGAATGCGGCGATAGGCGGCTCGACAAATGCGCCTCCTCATCTTCAGGCCGTGGCAAGGCACACTGGCGTTGAACTCGATGTCGCTGACTGGGAAAAAATCGGCTATGACGTGCCACTGATGTTAAACATGCAGCCGGCGGGGAAGTATCTGGGCGAAAGCTTTTTCCGCGCGGGTGGAGTGCCGGCGGTAATGGGGGAGTTGAGCATGGCCGGGCTGATTCGCGAGGGCGCGATGACGGCGACCGGAAAAACCATGGGTGAGAACATCTCCGGAATGGAATCGCGGGACAGGGATGTGATTTCAAGTCATGACGAGCCTCTTCGAAAAAACGCCGGATTCAAGGTCCTGTCCGGAAATTTGTTCAACTCGGCATTGATGAAAACAAGCGTGATATCGGAAGATTTTCGCAGGCGCTTTCTGTCTGAAGAGGGAAGCGAGGGCGTGTTCGAGGCCAAAGCCGTGGTGTTTGAGGGACCTGAAGACTATCATGATCGCATCAATGATCCGGAACTTGACATAGACGAGCGAACAATCCTGTTTATTCGAGGGGTGGGCTGCGTCGGGTATCCCGGATCGGCGGAGGTTGTCAACATGCAGCCGCCAGACGAAATCATCAGGAGGGGCATCAATCATCTTCCAACGGTGGGAGACGGACGGCAGTCCGGCACTTCCGAAAGTCCCTCGATCCTGAACGCTTCGCCGGAATCTGCCGTGGGGGGCGGTCTCGCCCATCTGAAAACCGGCGACATGGTTAGGCTTGACCTCAATGCAGGCCGTTTGGACGCGCTGGTGCCGGAGGAGGAGTGGCGGAAGCGGATGGACGCATGGAGGCCTCCAGCGCTGGAGCATCAAACCCCCTGGCAGGAAATCTACCGAACCCATGTCGGGCAGTTGGCAGACGGCGGTTGTTTGGAACTGGCAACGGCATATCAGAAGGTCGGGCGCTCGCTGCCGCGCGACAACCACTAAAACAAGCAACCAATCACAACAAACGGAAGCGCCTTTCCCGGCCCAACCGCCGCGTCTCCTGTCGCCGGTGCCTGCATGACTTTGTCAGGTCCACGCTTTATCGGCACGGTTCCGTCAGACTCCGCTCTTGACTTCGGGGCCCCATTACGGAAGTTGCTCAATTGTGTTAATTTAACCTGTCAACACATTGGTGTTG
Source organism: Roseovarius sp. (assembly GCA_026709325.1). Taxonomy (GTDB): domain Bacteria; phylum Pseudomonadota; class Alphaproteobacteria; order Rhodobacterales; family Rhodobacteraceae; genus JAPOTF01. Next base: position 65,807 of record JAPOTF010000161.1, on the reverse strand, counting down.
CGGCAGTATCGGCAAAACACATATAAAAATCGGAGTGAAAAAATGGACAAGTCAATTATAATCACGGGAGCCGGGAGCGGTGTGGGGAAGGCCGCCGCGGAGCTGTTCCTGGAAGCGGGCTGGAAAGTCGGCCTGGTCGGCAGGAACATTGAAAATCTGGAAAATACGGCGGCGGACCGCAAAACCGCCACGGTGCTGCAAACGGATGTAACCGATGAAAGCGCGGTTCGGGAGAATTTTGACAAGGCGCTGGGGCTATGGGGGCATCTGGACGTTCTTTTCAACAACGCGGGCGTGTCGCTTCCTTCGGCCACCATTGATGAAATCGATGCCGGCAGCTGGAGAAACCTCATAGACATCAATCTGACGGGCAGCTTCATTTGCGCCAGCGAGGCTTTTCGGATAATGCGCCACCAAAATCCAAAGGGGGGCAGGATCGTGAACAACGGTTCGGTTTCCGCCCATGTGCCAAGATGGGGGTCGGCGGCATATACGGCCTCGAAGCACGCCATAACCGGGCTGACGCGTTCAATTTCCCTGGACGGACGTCCCCATTCGATTGCCTGCGGTCAAATCGACATTGGCAACGCGCTTACCGAAATGGCCAGAAAAATGACGACCGGCATGCCGCAGGCGGACGGGGAGGTGCGTGTTGAACCCGTAATGGATGTGGGGGCCGTGGCGGATTCCGTCATGCACATGGCCTCGCTGCCTCTGGAGGCAAACGTGCAGTTTATGACCGTTATGGCAACGAACATGCCATATATTGGAAGGGGATAGTATCTTGAGAAAACTGAAGCGGCTGCTTGTTACTGGAGCGGCGGGAATCATTGCGCGGCAGATACGGGAAGGTCTTTCGGAATTCGCGGAAACCGTTCGATTGTCCGACATGCGGGACATGGGGGACGCGGCACCCCACGAGGAACTGGTTGAATGCGACATAACCGACTCGGAAGCGGTGGAGGAACTGGTTGCCGGATGCGACGCCATACTTCATTTCGGAGCCATATCAGTAGAGGACCGGGCAGACATTATCCACAGAACCAACATAGAGGGAACCTATCATCTTTATGAGGCCGCGCGCAAAAAACATGCCCGCAGAATTCTTTTCGCCAGTTCAAACCATGTTATCGGATTCCACCCGAGAGAATCGAGACTCACCGCGTCCTCTCCAATACGACCGGATGGAAACTATGGCGTTTCCAAGGCCTATGGAGAGGCCCTGGCGAGGCTGTACTGGGACAAATACGAAATCGAGACGCTGATTGTCCGCATTGGCTCCTGTTTTCCCCGACCGAGGGACAGGCGCATGATGGCGACATGGATGAGCAAGGACGACATGCTGCGACTTATTGGCAGAATGGTTGACGTTCCGCGCCTGGGCTGCCCGATAGTCTATGGCGTTTCAGACAATGCGGAAAAGTGGTGGGACAACTCCGAAACGGCGTATCTTGGATGGGAGCCGCAAGACAGTTCCGAACAGTTTCGGGATCTGTTCAAAGACGCTCCGCGGGAGAATCCAAACGACCCGTCTGTGGTCCGGCAGGGCGGCGTGTTCGCGAGCGCCGGTCATTTTGAGGATTGACGCTCATTGACGGGATCCGTTTATGTTGAACTCATAAGCCTGATTTGATCCTTTCGCATGTCAAGGATGTCGAAATCCTCATGGATGTCAACGTCATCCATGGTTATCACCTGATCGCATGGAATGGCGCGTTTCAGTCTGACGTTGTTTGCGAGACCAATGGGCAGGGCGTTCATTGCAACGGATTTTCGCGCGGGTATTGCCTTTGCCCACACCTTGTAGCCGCCCTCCCCGTCAAGGATGTCGCCGGTTTCAAGATTGCCTTTGGCCGCGGCAACGGCATCGGCGCGGTACATTCGAGTGGACCCCGTAGGCTCGCCGCGCAAGGCGGCGGAAAGAACCGAGATCGACGTTTCCAGCCCGATAAGGTGAAAAGGCCGCCACATTGAGCCATACCATCCGGTGTCATCGGTCATGAGGCCATATTGGCGAAAGCAGGCGCGCGTATATTCTCCAGGTGCGCGGAACGTTACGAACATGCCGTATTGGATGTGGTTCGCGACAATGCGCCCATCGGGCTCCCGGCTTGCCGCTATATCGACGAGTCCGGCCTTTTCCAGGCGACCGCCATCGGATTTGGGTTTAAACACTCTGGCCAGATCATGGGCGCCCGCGGGATGGAAGCGGAGGCCGTCTTCAGGGCAGTCGAGGCCCGTCGCGTTGGCGACGGCGGACATTTCAATGGCGGATTTTGTGCCATCGGTGAATGAATTGAACATCTTGGGATTGAAGTCGCCAGATGCGACCTCTTCCTCGCTGAAGCCATAGTGTTCCCATACGGTATCCGGTGTGGAATAGCGGTACCCCGGAGCGAAGTTCATTCCCTTTCCCGCGGCAACCAGTTCAAAACCCGATGCGCGAACCCAGTCGACCAACTCGCATATGGCCGCCGGCTGGTCTCCGTATGCCATTGAATAGACAACGCCCCTGCTTTCGGCGCGTTCGGCCATAACGGCTCCGCAAAGCACGTCCGCTTCAACATTGACCATGATGACATGCTTGCCGTGATCCATGGCCTGCATCGCATGGCGAATGCCGGCAGTCGGGTGGCCGGTTGCCTCAATCACCACGTCAACGCTTTCCTCCCGGACAAGCGAGATGGCGTCATCCGTCAGCCATGTCGTGCCATTGGCGCGCGCCTCGCCGGGATTTTTGGCGCTGCATCTATCCTCCTCCCAGTGCACGCGGGCGAGCGACGCCCTTGCTCTGCCAATGTCGAGATCCGCAACGCCAGCGACATGAAACCCCGGCATGTTTCTGGCCTGCGCCAGAATCATCGAGCCAAACTTGCCGGCTCCTATTAGGCCCACTCGTACCGGATTTCCGGCTTCGGCGCGCGCAAGCAGCATGGATGACAAATTCATTGCTTTCCCTCCGGTTTATATGACCGACCACTGGTCTTCCGGCCATAATGATGTGATTATGCGTCAGATAATAGGCAATTGAAGTTTCAAAACTCAAGTTTGCGAATTGCATTCAATTTGGATTTGATCTCAATTGATGCATGGAAGGGCGATGCGGTCCCGCGATGCGCGGGTGTGCCGAAAACATGAATGGAGGGTGGCGATTTGTCAGCGTCGTCAAAAAAAGCGACCGGCAACGTCAGTCTGGCAAGACGCGCCTGGTCGATTCGCCGTCATGCCCTGAACATGGGTAAAGTGCAGGGTCAGGGCTACATAGGCCAGGCGCTTGGAGTCGCCGATGTTCTCGCCGTTACATATTTTCACGCTCTCAACTACCGTCGGCGCGACCCTGAATGGGAAGATCGGGACAGATTCTACCTGTCAGTCGGACATTATGCGATTGCGCTCTACGCCGCCCTGATTGAGGCCGGAATCATTCCCGAAAGCGAAATCGGAACATATGGAATGGATGAAAGCCGGCTGCCGATGTCCGGCATGGCCGCCTATACGCCTGGAATGGAAATCACGGGCGGGTCTCTCGGCCAGGGACTTGGAATTGCCGTCGGTGCCGCCCTTGGCCTGAAACGCAAGGGAAACCCGGCCTTTGTTTACAACATGCTAAGCGATGGCGAGCTTGGCGAGGGATCGACATGGGAGGCCGTTATGAGCGCTGTTCAATGGAAACTCGACAATCTAATTGCCGTTGTCGATTTCAACAACCAGCAGGCGGACGGGCCAAGCCGGGACGCTCTCGCAACGGAACCGGGGACCGAACAGGGAAAGTGGGCCGCTTTCGGCTGGCACGCGCAGGAAGTTGAAGGGAACGACATTGAAGAGCTGGTCAAGGCCTTTGACAGGGCCCGGCTGCTGTCTGACAGGCGCCCCCGCGTGATTATATGCAACACCATGATGTGCAAGGGCGTTCCGTTTCTCGAGGAGAGAGAAAAAAGCCATTTTATTCGAGTTGAAGCCGACGAGTGGACAAAGGCGCTGGCCCATCTGGATGGAGAGATGCCGCCATGATTCCGCCAAATTCAAGGAGAATGGGCAAATATGCCCCTAGATCCGGCCCGTTGTCCGAATCAGGCGAAAAAGGCGCCACGTCCGCAATGATCGCCTCGCTTGACTCGGAGGGGCGCGAGACGATTGACACGCCTTTTGGCACCGCACTGTCTGAACTGGCAGAGAACCGCCCGGATGTTTTAGGTCTTTCCGCCGATCTGGCAAAATACACGGACATGCATGTTTTCGCGTCGGCCCATCCGGGCAGGTTTTATCAAATGGGCATGGCGGAGGCATTGCTGTTTTCCGCCTCGGCGGGTTTGGCAAGAGAAGGCTTTACGCCCTATGCCACGACTTATGCGGTATTTGCCTCCCGAAGGGCGTATGACTTTATCGCAATGGCTATCGCGGAGGAAAATCTGCCGGTAAAGATATGCTGCGCGCTGCCGGGCCTGTCCACCGGCTACGGCCCGAGCCATCAGGCAACGGAGGATGTCGCGATTATGAGGGGCATGCCCAATCTGACGGTCATTGATCCCTGCGATGCCGTTGAAATTGATCAGGCAACGCGGGCGATGGCGGACATTCCCGGACCGGTATACATGCGCCTTCCGAGGGGAAAGGTTCCCAATGTCCTTGGCAAATACGGATACAGGTTCAAGCCGGGAAAGGCGCAGATGATACGGGACGGCGCGGATGTACTGTTTATTTCAGCGGGATTTATGACCATGCGGGCGCTTGATGCCGCGGACGCGCTGGCTAGAGACGGCATTTCATGCGCGGTGATGCACGCGCCAACCATAAAGCCTCTTGACGAGGAATCAATCATTCAGGAAGTTTCCAGGTGCGGGCGACTTGTGGTTGCGGCGGAGAACCATTCAATTATTGGCGGACTCGGCGAGGCCGTGGCAGGGGTCCTGCTGAGAAACGGCGTCAACGCGCAATTTAGGCAGATCGCACTGCCAGACGAGTTTCTGGATGCGGGAGCTTTGCCGACGCTGCATGATCAATATGGTCTTTCGGCACGGGCCGTGACCGAAAAAGTCAAAAAATGGATGGGTAAGTAAATTGTCGAAAAAGACGTTTATCGGGCTTGGGAACATGGGCGGCCACATGGCCCGGAACATCATGAAGGCGGGAATGGCTCTTCACGGGTTCGATATCTCGAAACGGGCCCTTGATGAATTTGCCGAGGCTGGCGGGACGGCTGCATCGTCTGCAAAAGAGGCGGCAAGTGGCGCCGACCTGCTGATGCTCATGGTTGAAACCGGCGATCAGGCCCGGGCCGCGCTGTTTTCAACCGGTGTGGCCGAGTCGCTTGAAAAAGGCTCGACCGTGGTTCTGTGCTCAACAATCTCGCCAATGGATGCGAGGGAAATTGCGAACGAGCTGGAAGTGCGTGGCCACATGATGCTGGACGCCCCCGTTTCAGGAGGCCAGGCGGGCGCGAAGGCGGGCAGCCTGACCGCGATGGTCTCCGGTCCCAGCGAGGCGCGCAAAAAGGCTTGGCCGATTCTGGAAGCCATATCGGGCAAAATATATGTGCTTGGCGAATCTGCGGGACTCGGCGCCACCTACAAGGTGGTGCATCAGCTGGCCGCGGGCGTGCATCTGGTCGCTGCGGCCGAGTTGATGAGCTTTGGTGAAAAGGCGGGTTGCGACCCGAAAACGCTTCTTGAAATCGTTTCCGCATCGGCGGGCCGGAGCTGGATGCTTCAGGATCGTGGTCCGCGCATGCTGCAGGACGATCCAAAGGCCACATCAACCGTGGATATTTTCATTAAGGACATGGGACTTGTACTGGAAACCGGCAATGACTGCGCGGTTGCGCTGCCAATGGCGAGGACGGCTCGGCAAATGCTTGCGAAAGCGCGCGACCTGGGGCTGGGCGCCTCCGATGACAGCCAGGTGGTGCGGGTCTACGAGTCATTGACGGATGTCTCCTCATCTGCAAATTCGGTGAAATCATCAGATTCGGAGTGTTTGCCATGAAGCTGCTTGAGGGGAAATCGGCGATTGTGACGGGTGCCGCAAGCCCGCGCGGGCTTGGCAAGGCAACGGCACGGCTTTTTTCCGAGCATGGCTGCAAGGTTGCAATCCTTGATTTGGATCCGAAAAAATCAATGCGGGCCGCGGCCGATATCGGAGAGCGGCACATGGGCGTGGCGTGCGACGTGGCAAACAGGTCGGAATGTGATCGGGCAGTGGAAAAGGTGCTTGAAGCTTTCGGGAAAATGGACATTCTTGTGAACAACGCCGGCATTACGCAGCCGCTGAAGATTATGGAAATTGATCAAGACGGCTATGACGCGGTGCTGAACGTCAATCTTCGCGGCACCATGAACATGAGCCAGGCGATTATACCCCACATGCGCTCGCGGAAATGCGGGGCGCTGATAAACATGTCTTCAGTATCCGCACAGCGGGGAGGCGGGATTTTTGGCGGACCGCACTATTCGGCCGCCAAGGCCGGAATCCTCGGACTGACGAAGGCGATGGCGCGCGAACTGGCTGTTGACGGAATACGCGTCAACGCCATTTGCCCCGGGTTTATCGCAACCGACATAACCGCCGGCATGCTTGCAGATCAGATGAAGAAGCAGATCATTGATGACATTCCCATGGGAAGAGCGGGCACCGCGGCTGATGTTGCGGGATGCGCGCTCTTCCTGGCATCTGAGCTTTCAGCCTATGTTACAGGTTCCGAACTGGATGTTAACGGGGGCTCTCTAATCCATTAGGCCGCTTGACGGTTTGAAGTGAAATTGTCGGCATTTCATGTTCGCGACAAGCCTATTGCGCGTCAACCACATCCTGCCTTTGCTCTCCAAGGCCCTCCACGGACAGCTCAATGACATCCCCCGCCTTGAGGAAGCGCTGCGGGGAAAGACCCATTCCGACGCCCGCGGGTGTTCCGGTGGCAATGATATCGCCAGGCAGGAGCTTCATGAACCGGCTCATGTACGAGATGATGGCGGCAACCGGAAATATCATGTCGTCGGTGCTGGAATTCTGCAGCAGCTCGCCGTTGACGGACAGCTTCAGCGCCAGATTTTGCGGATTGGGCACTTCATCGGCGGTTACAAGCCATGGACCGGTTGGGCCAAAGGTGGGCGCGGATTTCCCCTTGATCCATTGCCCGCCCATTTCAATCTGGAAGGCGCGCTCTGAAACGTCATTGACAACGCAATAGCCCGAAACATGGTCAAGAGCCGCGCTTTCCTCCACATAAAGCGCCTCGCTTCCGATAACCACGCCAAGTTCAACTTCCCAGTCCGATTTGGTGGAATTGCGGGGAATGACAACGGGATCATATGGACCGGACAAGGCCGAACCTGCCTTCGAAAACAGTATGGGTTCCGTGGGAGCCGCGGCACCTGTTTCGGCTGCGTGCCTGGCGTAGTTCAGCCCGATGCAGTAAAAGTTTGAAACCGATGCGAGACAGGCCCCGATTCTTCCGGGATTGTCGACAATGGGCAGGGATTCGACATCCATGTCCCGCAATGCGGCCATTCTGGCGAGCGAGACGCCTTCACCGGCAAAATCGGGTCCGTCAATTGCTCTGACCCTGCCGCTGTTGTCAAGCATTCCCGGTTTTTCGTTTCCCGCCGGTCCATATCTAAGCAGTTTCATGTGTTGCCTCCTTGGTTGTTTTCCGCCGCCAAAGTCGACAGCGCCCCCATGCGCTATCAACCGTGCCGGCCTCAGTCACATCGTTTGACTACTATTACCGCTGGTGATTGTCGGCAAGAGGCGCTTTTGAATCATTACCTGAATTTGCCGGATTATCTGTGCAAGATGCAATTTGAGCTGCCCGGGTTTGCCGACCAAAGTTATTGCAATTGATTCTCTCATTCATTAAAGCCTTTTTGGGGGACAGCGAAATGTCTTCCCGTGGCTGGGTTTTAAGCCCATTAAAAAATGCGGAATTGATTTGCCGTATCAGGAGGAGAAAAAAATGAATCTGAAGAATGTACTTTCCATGGCAGGGGCCGCCGTTCTGCTTGGCGCAACCGCTTTTGCGGAACCGGTGACGCTGCGTATCCAGACTCACTACGCGTCTGAGCATCCGACAGGCAAGGCGCTTGCAAACTGGGTGGACGATGTGAGCGTCATGTCCAATGGCGAAATAACAATAGAGATGTTCTATGCGTCTTCCGTTGTGGCTTCCGTTGAAACATTTGACGCGGCAATCAATGGAATTCTCGATTGCGACGCAACCGGTGGCGCCTATCAGACGGGCAAAAACCCCGCATTCCAGTTTGTGGGGGACATCATGGGTGGCTACGACACGCCGTGGCAGCAATATTCATGGTTGTACTATGGTGACGGATATGCCGCCGCCCAGGAACTCTACAACGCTCAGAACATGCAGCTGATAGGCTGGGCGATTTACGGACAGGAATCTCTGAGTTCATCGCGGCCAATCGCCGGATTTCAGGATCTCGAGGGCTGGAAGTTCCGTTCGCCTCCTGGAATGGAAACCGAAATCTTTGAAGAGCTTGGCGCATCTCCAATCGTTATGGACTTTACCGAGATATTCACCGCCCTTGAAACCGGCATTATTGACGGTGCGGACGCTTCGGGTCTTGCCAACAATGTTGGTCTCGGACTCTATGACATTGTGAATCACGCCACATTCCCTGGCTTCCACTCAATGCCATCGGATCACCTTGCCTGCAACAAGGACGTTTGGGATGGTCTGACCGAGCAGCAGCGCCGTATCATTGACACCGCATGGCAGAAACTTGCGTTCCACATTGCCCTGTACAATGAAAAGGCCAATGCCGAGGCGGCCGCGAAACTTACGGCTGAAGGCGTGACGCTTTATGACTGGTCTCCTGAAGACCGCGCCGAGTTCCGCCGTGCCGCCCAGGTTGCCTGGGAAGACTGGGGAACGCGCTCTCCCGAAGCCGGCGCTCTTCTTGAGAGCCACAAATCCTATCTGAAGGATCTAGGTCTGATCAACTAATATCGGACGAACCAAAAGGAGGCGGGTTTCCCGGCAACGGGAAGCCCGCATTTAAAATTCGAAAAACCGCAAGCTTTGAATTTATGATTTGGCATGTTGGGGAGGTTGGGCATGCAGGGGGAAAGTGTATGGTGCGGCAGGCTGAGAAATCCAATTCGTTTGGCAATGCTGTTTTTTTGCGGCTTGACCGCGATTATATATGTATGGCTGGTACTCAATCGCGTTTTTGTGGAGGATGCGCTTGGACTGCATGAGATGATCCGCCCCGAAGGGCGGCCCATAGTCTGGGCGATGATGATCTCGCTTACCGGTGCAATCCTGTTCTCTTCTCTCTATCTGTCTGATTTCAGGGGAATGATTGAAACAAGGGCAAATGGTTTTTTTGACATTGTTTCGCTTGTAACCTCTCGCATGGCAATGATCATGACCGCGACAATTGTTCTGGTCATGTTTTACGAGGTCGTTTCCAGATATGTATTCTCGCGTCCGACACTGTGGGCCAATGAACTCTCGCTGTGGATTGCGTCTTTCGTATTCCTGTTCGCGGGTCAGTATGCGATGCAGCAGCGCAGCCACATTCGAATATTTATCATTTATGACATGATGCCCCGATGGATGCGGAAGGTTGCCGACGTTGTTTCGATGCTGCTTATTGCCATTTTCACCTTTGCTCTTGTATGGGGAAACTACGCGGATGCCGAGCGGCGCTTCGTTCGCATGGAGACATTCGGCACGGCCTGGGATCCGCCCATTCCCGGCATAGTCAAACCGGCCATCCTGATTATCATAGTTCTGGTGGCGATTCAGGCAATATCCAACCTGATTGCCGACTGGAGCAAGGCTCCGGAACATCATTCTCCAATTGACGACATCGATGAGAGCGAAATTGAAATGATGCGGAAGACACTGGACGATTGACATGGAATTTCTTGAACTCATATCCTGGATGAAGGTGGACAGCATCGCCCTGCTTTCCATCTTTTTGCTGCTGGGCATGTTTGCGCTTCTCGCCATTGGCATGCCACTCGGTTTTGCATCCGCATTTCTTGCCGTCGCCGTGATTGTAATGAAATTCGGTCCCGAACTGTCTTTTGGCAGATTTGGCAGTGGACCGATGTCGGTTCTTGCCCAGGCGGTATACCGGCAGATGACCAATTATGTGCTGATATCGGTTCCGCTCTTTATATTCATGGCCGCGCTGCTGGAGCGTTCCGGCATCGCCAAGGACATGTACAGCTCGCTCAACCAGTGGCTGTCGCGCACGCGTGGCGGAATTGCCATTGTCACATCCATAATGGCGGTGATCATGGCGGCAATGTCCGGGATCATCGGTGGCGAGGTCGTTCTTCTGGGCCTGATCGCTCTGCCTCAAATGCTGCGACTGGGATACAATCAGAATCTCGCCATCGGAACCATATGCGCCTCGGGTTCTCTTGGAACAATGATACCTCCATCGATTGTGCTGATTTTTTACGGGCTGGTAACGGAAACGTCCATCAAGGCGCTGTTTACCGCCTCGTTCCTTCCGGGATTCATGCTGGCAAGTTTCATAATCATCTACATTGTTATTCGAACCCAGTTGAATCCCTCGCTGGCGCCTTTGCCGGAGGAAGATCCCGCCGCGCCCAGGGGACGGGAAAAAACCATGATGTTTCTGGGCTTTCTTTCGCGTTTCGCCCTGTGGGTGCTTGGGGCGCTTATATTGCGGAATGCGTTTTTTACGTTTACCGGCCAGAATGCGGTTGTCGAAGGCGTTGATCCCATTGCGCTAGGGATGGTTTCCGATCTGCCGTGGCTGGTTGCGGCTTTGGTGATTGCCGGAGTTTCAGTTGTTCTGATAGGCAGGGATCACGTTTCCAGGGGCTGGGAAATGGGCAAGGGCCTAATTGCTCCCGTTATCGTGATCGGTGTTGTTCTCGGTTCAATCTACATGGGCATTACCGGAATAACCGAGGCGGCGGGCATGGGGGTTGTCGCCGTGTTTGTCATCGGATTGATAAGGCGGGAAATGTCCTTTGAGATTGTATGGGACAGCCTCATCCGGACATTGAAATCCACGGGCACAATCATTTGGGTTACCATTGGCGCGGCATCGCTGGCCGCGGCCTATACGCTCGCCGGAGGCCCCACCTATGTGGCCAATCTCATTGTTTCCTCGGAACTGCCCACAATGGGCATTATCCTGGTAATGATGCTTATTTTCCTGATTATGGGCATGTTCATGGACTGGGTTGGCATTGTGCTGCTGATTATGCCCGTGTTCCTGCCGATTGTGGTTCAACTGCCCGTGGAGGAAATCGGATTCCTTGGAAGCATTGATCCCAGATTTGTGCCAATCTGGTTTGGCGTGGTGTTCTGCATGAACATGCAGGTCAGTTTCCTTTCGCCACCCTTTGGCCCGGCCGCGTTCTACCTGAAATCGGTTGCGCCGCCGCATATATCGCTAACGGACATTTTCCGCGGGTTCCTTCCGTTTATAATGCTGCAGCTGCTTGCCTTGTCGGTGCTGCTGATTTGGCCGCCAATAGTGACATTGTTCCTGTGATGAAGGATTTGAAACCGGCATTCATTCCGCGCTCCGCGCTCAAGGGAAAATGCCGCGACTGGCGGGAATGGTGCTCCTTGCGGGAAGCGGTGAACGCCAGCTTGTCGGGAAGGCCTTTCATGTCCATCCATCGTCGGAAGGCCGGCACTCCGGCCTGAGCTTGAAGGCTTCAATGATGAAAACCGTTAGATTATCGGAAATCGACAATGTTTCGACGGCAATCCAAACCCTTGAGATCGGCGATGATGGGGTGTGCGAGCGGATTCCGAAAGGGCACAAGATTTCCACAAGCTTCATTGCCAGTGGGGAGGCGGTCAGAAAATACGCCCAGCTGATTGGCCATGCGTCCCGGGACATCCCGAAAGGATTTCACGTGCACACTCACAATCTCGCGTTCGGGAACGTGGATGCGGAATACGAGTTTTGCACAAACGTCGCGCCCGTGGCTCCCGCGGAAAACATTGACACCTTTATGGGATACCGCCGCCCCGACGGGCGCGTGGGCACCCGAAACTACATTGCGATAATCACGTCGGTAAACTGTTCCGCCACCGCCGCAAGACTTATAGCGGAACATTTCACCCCGCAAAAACTTGCCGACTACCCGAATATCGACGGGGTGGCCGCCTTTGTGCATGGCACCGGCTGCGGGATGGCGGGGTCCGGGGATGGCTTTGAGGCGCTGCAGCGCGTGATGTGGGGCTATGCCAGGCATCCAAATGTGGGAGGCGTGCTCATGGCCGGTCTTGGATGCGAGATGAATCAGATAGACTGGCTGCTGGAAGCATATGGAATGAAATCCGGGCCAATGTTTCAGACCATGAACATTCAGGATGTCGGAGGGCTCCGGAAAACCGTCGAACTGGGAATTCGAAAGGTGGCGGCGATGCTTCCCGTGGCGAACGACGTTCGGCGGGAACCATCTCCCGCCTCCGAACTGATGGTCGCACTGCAGTGCGGAGGGTCGGATGCATGGTCCGGGATTACCGCGAATCCCGCTGTCGGGCATGCATGCGATTTGCTTGTAGGGCAAGGCGGTACAGGCCTGCTGGCGGAAACTCCTGAAATCTACGGCGCCGAACATCTCCTGACGGCACGAGCCGTTGACAGAAAGGTTGGAGAGAAACTGGTGGACCTGATCCGCTGGTGGGAGGACTACACATCGAGAAATCACGGCAGCATGGACAACAATCCCAGTCCGGGAAACAAAAGGGGCGGGCTGACAACCATTCTGGAGAAATCCCTTGGCGCGGCGTCAAAAGGGGGGACGTCGCCCCTTGCGGGCGTTTACAAATATGCGGAGCGGGTGAAGACAAGGGGTTTTGCCTTCATGGACAGTCCGGGCTATGATCCGGCCTCGGTAACCGGACAAATTGCCGGCGGCTGCAATCTGGTGGTGTTCACGACCGGAAGGGGGTCGGCATTTGGCTCAAAGCCCGCCCCCACGGTGAAGGTTGCGACAAATTCGGAGATGTACAATAGACTTGAAGACGATATGGATATCGATGCGGGTCCGATTCTTTCCGGCGATTCTTCGATTGAGGAAATCGGCCGCGAAATCTACACTTCACTGCTTGCCGTGGCGTCGGGCGGAAAAAGCAAATCCGAAGCGCAGGGACTTGGGGACCACGAATTTGTCCCGTGGCAGATCGGGGCCGTGATGTGAATTTGCCGATATGCGTCATCGGCGGGGGAAGCATTGGCCGCAGACATGCCGAACAGGCGGCAAAATCTCCCGCGGCGAGACTTACGGCCGTGGTTGAAACGGATTTGTCGCGCGGCTCGGAACTTTCCGCGGCGGGGCTCCCGGTGGTGTCGGACATCGAGCGTGTTCCGAAAGATACAAGGGCCGCGATCATTGCCACGCCGACGCCGGACCATTGCGATTCCGCTCTGGCGGCAATATCGAAAGGGTGGGGGCTGCTGGTGGAAAAACCGCTGGCGTTTACAATGGCGGAAGCGGACAGAATTGTTTCCGCCGCGTCCATGGCAGATGTGCCGCTTTACACGGGACATCACCGCCGATGTCATCCCTTTGTCATTGCGGCACGTGATGAAATTTGCAGACTTGGAGATCTCGTGGCCATCCAGGGCATATGGGCATTGCGCAAGCATGCCGGCTACTTTGAACCGCCATGGCGAAGAGAAAGGGGATCTGGCCCGATACTAACAAACCTGAGTCATGAAATCGACCTTTTGAGACTCTTTGCGGGAGATGTCGCCATGGTTTCCGCAATGACCATGAATGCCGCGCGAGGACTTCCGATTGAGGATACGGCGGCCGTCATTTTTCGTTTTGCCTCGGGTTCCATGGGAACGTTCCTTGTTTCCGATGCCGGCGTTTCACCCTGGAATTTCGAGGCGGCGTCAGGGGAAAATCCAATGATTCCATATAGCGGGCAGGATTCAATGCGATTCATCGGAACTCGCGCATCCCTCTCTTTTCCATCTTTGGAGCGATGGGAGGGCGTGACTTCGGAAGATGTTGACTGGCGTAAGCCGCTGCGCGGAATTCCCGGGGCGGCAATGCCCCGCATAAATCCGATTTTAGAGCAGATCGGCAGATTTGCCCAGGCGGTTGATGGGGCGCGCGACGACATTCTGTCAACGGGTTCCGATGGCCGCGCGGCACTTGCCGCAACACTTGCGGCGCTCCATTCCGGCAGGACCGGAAAGGCGATTGATCCGTCCGCAATCGCGGATATCGGGGAATCCGCCAAAGGCGGCTCCGCCGGCGGATTGGAACATTGAGCGGAGCGCGACTTTGAGAACATCCGAAATGACAGCCCAATAAGGAGAATGCAAAGTGAGACTTGAGGGAAAACGCGCGTTTATAACTGCCGCCGGTCAGGGCATAGGCCGCGCTTCGGCGATTGCGATGGCAAGAGAGGGAGCAGACGTGATTGCCACGGACTTAAACGGAGACCTGCTGGCCGGTCTTGAGGTTGCGGAGGCATGTGCGCTGGACGCGCTTGACAAGCAGGCGCTGGTCGCCGCGGTGGAAAAGGCCAATCCCGACATCCTTGTCAATTGCACGGGAATTGTGCATTCGGGAACAATCCTCGAAGCGAATGACGATGAATTCGACATGGCCATGAATCTAAATGTGCGCGCCCATTTTCACGCGATTCAGGCTGCCGTGCCTTTGATGCTGGAGCTCGGCGGAGGTTCCATCGTCAATATAGCCTCGGTTTGCTCGCATCTTCGCGGTCTTCCCAACAGGTTCATTTACGGAACATCAAAGGGCGCCACAATTGCCATGACCAAACAGGTTGCGGCAGACTACATAACCGGGGGAATACGATGCAACTGCATTGCGCCCGGCACGGTCGACACGCCGAGTCTGCATGACCGGCTGCGCGCCACGGGTGATTACGGGAAGGCTATGGGCGAATTCGTGGCCAGACAGCCGATGGGGCGACTTGGAAAGGCCGAGGAGATCGCCGATCTTGTTGTATACCTCGGATCGGACGAGAGTCGCTACCTTACCGGACAATGCATAGCGATTGACGGCGGGATGACTGTATGACGAGGCAATGAAGGTTCTTCCCCGAGAGGAGCGAACGGCATCCGGAGTCATGATGATGGCACTGGCGGTGGCGTTTTTCTCGGGAATTGACGTCACCGCGAAATGGCTGACGCTGGCCGGTCTGCCCGTAATTCAAATCGTGTTTATTCGATATCTTGTGCACTTTGCGCTTGGGCTTGCAATTTATTTTCCGCTGGAGGGTAAAGACGTTTTTCATTCACATGCTCCTGCAAGGCAGATATTGCGTTCGTTTTTTCTTTTTGGCGGCACAATATTTAATTTTACGGCATTGAAGCATCTGCCGATAACGGTAACGACGGCAATAAATTTTGCCCAGCCAATCGTGATAACCCTTCTTGCAATTCCCATTTTGGGCGAACGGGTTGGCATCAGACGCGTTCTGGCCGTATGCGCGGGATTTTTTGGTGTTCTCATCGTGATTCAGCCATGGGGGGCAGAGTTCGACTGGGCGCTGTTTTACTCGCTGACAACCCTGCTCATCGCGTCGCTCTATTTCATTATGACACGAATGCTGGCGGGTGTGGAAAGCAATTCAACTCAGCAGATATGGTCGAGCGGACTTGCCGTTGCCGCTCTAATGCCGTTTGCCATCCCGATATGGATTTGGCCCGATGCTCCACTGGAATGGACCATATTGCTTCTGATTGGGGCGTTTGGGTTCTTTGGGCATAGCGCCACGGCCATAGCGCATAGATGGGCGGATGCGTCAATTCTCGCTCCAATGATCTACAGCCAGGCGATTTGGGCGGTTTTGGCAGGCATATTCATTTTTCAATCGTGGCCCTCCATATGGACATATATTGGATCGATAGTCATAGCCTGTTCCGGACTGTACATATGGCGCAGGGAGTCGGGAAAGGAGATCAAGTCCGCGAATGTTTAAAATCGGAAGAGGTGAATTTTTGCCGCAAGGGGAGTCAATGTTCCGCATGAAGTTGAGCGAATGACGAATTCCATTCGGCAGAGCGGAACCATAAAGGCGCCCATACAGCGCAATTTCCATGGCAGGACAAGGGGCAGGGGTCTTCGCAAATCCCAGAAACTCTATCTGGCCGAGGATTTGGATGGATTTTCGCCTGGTCCGGTTGGGCGGGACGTGAATCCGAATCGTGAAAAAATCAACATGTCGAATCTGTTTGGCAACTGTCCGATTTGGCTGGAGATAGGCTTTGGCGGCGGCGAGCACATGCTGCACCAGGCGTCGTTGAATCCCGGGGTTGGAATTATAGGCTGCGAGCCCTATGTCAACGGAGTCGCCACGCTGCTTGGAAAAATTCGCGAGAAAGGTGGCGGTAACATTAAAATACATCCCGGTGATGTTCGGGACCTGTTTGATGTGGTTCCCGACAATTCATTTGAGCGCGCGTTTTTGCTGTATCCCGATCCGTGGCCGAAGAAAAAACACCATCGCCGCCGTTTTGTGACCCCGGAATATCTGGTCCCGCTTGCCCGCGCAATGCGGCCGGGATCGATACTCAGGATTTCAACGGATGTCGGAGATTATGTTCGCCAGGCATTGCGGCAGGTTCCGGCTCATGGATTTGAATGGCTTGCCGATGGCCCGGCCGACTGGCGCCGCGCATGGAATGACTGGATATCGACAAGATATGAGCAAAAGGCGCTGCGCGAAGGCCGCACTCTCTATTATCTAACTTTTAGGCGTGCCGGATAGGCCGTCTGTCTTCAACATCATTGAAATCGGCATTGTGTTGCGGCGGGATATTCGGATTGTCCCAAAACGCTTGCACCTGACGGGCCCATGCGGTTAAACGCAAGGCAAAGCAGGACCACAAGCAAAGAGACCGTCATGTCAATCAACGCCAAACAGGCCGCAAAAGTGGCCAAGCTTGCCCGCATTCATGTGGAGCGGAGCGAGTTGCCAGCTCTTGCCGAGGACTTCAATGCCATTTTGGATTTTATCGAGCAGCTCGGCGAGGTGGATGTGGAGAATGCCGAGCCAATGACTTCAGTGACTCCAATGCGCCTCAAGCGCAGGGATGACAAAGTGACCGATGGAGGCAGGCAGGGCGAGATTCTCTCCAACGCGCCAGATGCCCGCGAGGGGTTTTTCGCAGTGCCCAAGGTGGTCGAATAATGTCGGATTTGAATCGGCTTACGATAACCGCTGCCCGAGACCTGCTGCGAAAAGGCGAGACCACCTCGGAGGAAATAACCGTCTCATGTCTTTCCGCCATTGAGTCCGCGGCGCATTTAAACGCGGTTGTCCATCAGACTCGCGATCTCGCCATAAGGCAGGCCAGAGATGCCGACAGTAGAATTAGGTCGGGGCGAGCGCCGTCAATGTGCGGGATGCCAATTGGCGTCAAGGATCTTTTTTGCACCAGAAATGTCGCATCTCAGGCCGGATCGGCAATACTTGACGATTTTATTCCCGAGTACGAGTCAACGGTAACCGCGAAACTGTTTGAAGCCGGTGCCGTGATGGTCGGAAAACTCAACATGGATGAATTTGCGATGGGTTCGTCAAATGAAACCTCGATCTATGGCAATGTGGTAAATCCATGGAAATCCAATGATGACGGACCTGATCTTACACCAGGAGGATCATCGGGCGGTTCCGCAGCGGCAGTCGCGGCAGATCTTTGCATCGCCGCCACGGGCACCGATACCGGCGGGTCCATTCGACAGCCAGCCGCGTTCACCGGCATAACCGGCATCAAGCCCACCTATGGCCGTTGCTCGCGATGGGGAATCATCGCCTTTGCCTCCTCTCTCGATCAAGCGGGGCCAATGACAAAATCCGTTCGTGACGCCGCCATTATGCTTGAGTCCATGTGTGGCCATGACTCAAAGGATTCAACGTCTGCCGATTTGCCGGTTCCATGTTTCGAGTACATGCTGACGGGGGACATTCGCGGCAAGGTGATTGGCGTTCCCAGGGAATATCGAATGGACGGGATGCCAGACGAGATCGAATCGCTTTGGCGGGACGGCATGGATATGTTGAAGAACGCCGGCGCAGACATTCGGGATATTTCCCTTCCCCATGCAAGATACGCGCTTCCCGCATATTACGTCATTGCTCCGGCGGAAGCCTCTTCGAACCTTGCCCGCTATGACGGTGTGCGCTACGGGCGCCGCTCCCGGCTCGACAAGGGCGAAGGCATAACCGAAATGTATGAGAAAACCAGGGCGGAAGGTTTCGGGGCCGAGGTTAAACGCAGAATCATGATTGGCACGTATGTGCTTTCAGCAGGTTATTATGACGCCTATTACAACCGCGCCAGAAAAGTCCGCACGCTGATAAAAAGCGATTTTGATGCGGCTTTTTCGGAAGGTGTCGACTCAATTCTAACTCCGACCACTCCGTCGGCGGCTTTTGAGCTGGGACGAAACGCGCATGATCCCGTCGAGATGTATCTCAATGACATTTTTACCGTCACGGTAAATCTGGCGGGACTTCCGGCGATTTCCATACCTGCCGGACTAAATCGGCACGGTTTGCCGCTCGGCCTGCAGCTAATTGGACGGCCCTGGGAGGAGGGCGATCTTCTGAATACGGCACATGCACTTGAAAACGCGGTGGGATTTGTGGCCAAGCCGCATAAATGGTGGTAAATTGAATTACTTTGAACATGAGAATCAGGAACCATGCGCATTATCGCCCCGCTACTTTCTCTAGCGCTTCTGGCTGGATGTGAATCTGGTGCTCCGGAACTCGAAACACCTGAATCTGAAATATCGATTGAGGAAACTCCCGAAGTGAAAGCGGGCGATGAAATCGAAATTGGGGAATCGGAATCATCAGGCGTTCCATTGAATGATTCTCCTGTCGCACTTGATCGGGATCCTCTGAAGACCTCTGAAAACGAGACGGAAGCCGAATCGGCGGAACTGGTCCAAAGCGATGAGAATCCGCAGACAGTTACCGGGCCGTCCGGCATGTCGGCTGAAAACAGCTTTGAAGCGGTGGACGAAATCAGGAACATCAAGGAGGACGCCGACCTGATTGCCCAAAACAGGGCGCGCTACAAGGTTTTGGATGTGGAGAAACTGCCTGAAAGATCCGGTGAAAGCGAACCAAATATCGTGGCGTACGCGTTGGCCACAAGTCATCCCGTTGGAACCAAGGTCTTTGCCCGCAGCGGGTTGAATCTGGACATAAGAAACTTTCGAAACTGCGCAAAATACAGTTTTCCGGATCTGGCGCAGATTGATTTTCTTTCAAAGGGTGGACCTGAACGCGACAGCCTGGCCCTAGATCCGGATGGGGACGGTTATGCATGCGACTGGGATCCAACACCGTTTCGCAAAGCGGTTAACTAGAGTTTATGACATTTTCGGCAATTCCGCGCGATGCGATATTCCATCCGTCACCCAATTTTGGCCCCCG
Source organism: Roseovarius sp. (assembly GCA_026709325.1). GTDB lineage: Bacteria > Pseudomonadota > Alphaproteobacteria > Rhodobacterales > Rhodobacteraceae > JAPOTF01. Next base: position 46,396 of record JAPOTF010000161.1, on the reverse strand, counting down.
AAGACGCGGCGCAATTCCCGATTTGATTGTGTTGCATTACACCGGCATGGAAGATGCCGAATCCGCCTTGAATAGACTTTGCGATTCCGCGGCCGAGGTGTCCGCCCATTACATGATATGCGAAGACGGTGGAATCCTGCAGCTTGTCGATGAGAAAATGCGCGCATGGCATGCCGGAGCGGGAAAGTGGGGGGAAGTCGAAGACGTCAATTCCCTCTCCTTTGGAATAGAACTCGCAAACACGGGCTTTCACCCATTTCCCGAACCGCAAATGTCGTCACTGGAAACACTGCTTGAGTATCTGATGAGTCGATGGAAAGTGCCTCCCGAGCGGGTAATTGCCCATTCCGACATGGCGCCATCCCGCAAATTCGATCCCGGCCCGCGGTTTGATTGGCTCAGACTTTCCAGACGGGGGCTGTCGGTTTGGCCGGTCAGAAGGGATGCCAAAAGCGGTTTTATGACTTTGGCGCGCGCTTTCGGCTATACGGCGGATGTTGGCGAATCGGATATACTTGCCGCTTTTCGCTTGCGATTTCGTCCCTGGGCGCACGGCCCCGCTGAACTGGAGGACATGGAATTGCTGGCCGATCTTGCCGCACGGTTCCCGGTTGACTGATCAAACATTAAATCCTAGAAAATGAATTGCGCGGAGGAGCGGATGGTTGCGGGGTTTTCATGACCTTGAGGAAAGTCCGGACTCCACAAGACAACGGTGCCGGGTAACACCCGGCCGGGGCAACCCGAGGGAAAGCGCCACAGAAAACGGACCGCCCCGTTGAAGGGCAAGGGTGAAAAGGTGGGGTAAGAGCCCACCGCGGGACGGGCAACCGGACCGGCATGGCAAGCCCCACCGGGAGCAATGCCAAATAGGGGCCGCACATGGGGTGTCTTGACCTGGCGGCACGGGTTGGCAGCATGAGCCTTCGGGCAACCGCGGGCCCAGATGAATGACCGTCCACGACAGAATCCGGCTTACAGTTCCTCCGCGCGTGAATTTTTGATTGAAGACACGTGCACGCTTCGCTGATGGCAGACATATCCAGGCCCGCTTCAATTCCGAGATGCTCGCGGCACACGACCATATACGGATGGAGCAAGACTCAGGTGATAGAATATCTGTCGCGTTGTCTTCGTGACGCAGGTGCCAACGTTCAGATATTTCCCTGCAATAATGGCTGCAAGGCAAATCCGCTTGCGACAATCGGTTCTGAAACAGATGGGAAAATGTTGCCGTCCGGTCATTCCGACGCTGTTCGAGTCGCTGGTCTGGATTGGGTTCCCGATTCCCTTGGGATGATGGAATTGGATGGAAAGCCGTATTGTTGGGACACATGCAAATCTGGGGATTTCAGGCTGTGACGAACTCCATGGCTCCGGTGTTTGCATGTCGGGTGAGAAACCGTCCAGTTCATTTTGCAGCAAATATGACGGGGAACGCGATGTTTTGGCGTTCAGGGTCCGGCCGGAAATTTCGAGCGATAAACAGACGTGCAGACATGGCGATCATGCGAGAGCAAACGTCAATGCGCATCATTCAGGCCCGCAAGGGTTTTTATGGTTGCCCCGCTAATTTCAGCGGCCTGGCGAGCCATGTCTCATTATCCGGCCTTGATGTGGATGATGTTGAACACATGAGATTGCCACAACTTCATGAATGTCATGCTTTGCGCTGTAAAAAAAAATAAAAAGATCAATAATTTCAGAGCATGAGAAAACCGGAAACCATGTGAAAACCGCAACTTTTCATATGCCGCCCGTAATTGAGGACAGAGGCAAATGCCGGGCGGAGGCCGATGTCGGCGCCTGCGCCCGGAAGACGCGCTCCAAATGGCCGCAATCAAGACTTGGAGATGTTCCAGATCTGCGGAGGCGCCGGTTTGACAGGCTTTTCTCCGTGGCGGCAGACATCAGTGCAGGTGCTTTCTCGGCTTGAAGAATTCATCATGTTTTGCGTTGATCTCCGTCAGCATCTCTTCAATCCTGCGCAGTGCCTGCAAAATCGTCTTGCCGGTTTCCTTATTCATCTTCTCGTCTAATGACCGCAGGGATCTGATGATATTGCCTAGGGTTTTCCTAATCGTGCCGTATTTGTCGTTTGCCGATTCCGGAGCCGAGTCCTCTTCAAGTTTTGCCGTTTTCATCAGTTCATTCATCGAACGGTATTCTTCAGCCAATAACTTCACGAGGAGTTTGTTTTTGGAATATTGCGCACTTTTCGCTTCAAATTCGCACCTGGCGTAGAACAGCAAGCGGGCAATTTCCGCTTTTTGGGCGCTAATTTGAGCTTCAACCCGTGCAGGCACTGGAGGCTTCACTTCATCTTTCTGTTGTTTTGGCATGATTTTTCCCTTTGTACAGGTTTTGCTGGTTTGCATTGCGTTGTCCGAATTCACTGGCGACCTGATTCTTGCCCTCAGGAGGATTTTGATCACATAAACGTGACAAAAAACGTCTGATTTCGAGTTTTACAACCGTGTTTGGCAAGGCATCGGCTCCGTGGTGGCCACAGAGTTCTTCCATGGCCAACCGGCATCGCTTATTGTTCCTGTGAAACCTGCGAGAGCGTATCCGGCTTCCAGTTACGTGGAGCAATCCGCCCATGCGAATCTCAGGTCATCAATCACCACGCTCCATTCGCCTGCTCCAGGAAACTTTGTCCGATCCTCTGTGATCGATACGCTCTTGAATCTCCAATGATGACTGAAACGTCATTTCCTTGTGCATGCGCGACGACAACAGATCCCCCACCCGCCGCGAGAGCAATTCGATTTCCTGGATCATCTCGCGTTCGTGGTCCAAGCCTTCAACATATCGACGGAAGTAGCGCAATTCACGCTTGACGTATGTTTCTGCTTTCTCAAATGCATGATCGCGATTCATGCGTGCGGCATTGGCGACGATATCTGCGCTCCAGATGCGTGCGGCGATTTCCGCAATTTCCCCGTCGCGTGGCTGGGATCCGTTAGCCGTGCCATTGGCGGCGGTTAGCCTGATGGTCGCTGCATCGGATTTCGATATGAGCCGGTCGGAGGCGGCACTCCCGTCAACTGCCAGCTCGAACTTCAGTTCATCGCCTCGCCGGGCCTTGGGACAGGTAACCTTGAATACAGCAAACTGCTCGACGCGATTCTGAACCGGTCCAATGAACACGAGGGCGCCACCGTTGGCAACCCTGGCATATCCCTTGCCAAGCACTTCGACCTTGACGCCTTTTGGCGCTGTTAGCTTTATCTGCGCGTCTTCAACAACGGTTTCGAAAATATCGTCAAGTTCTCCAAGAAGTACCAGGGAAATCTCATCGACCATTTCCGCGTCGTGAAGACGCCCGCCTCCATGTTCGGCGATGCTCCGCAACAACTGCTCGTCGTATCCGTCGCCGATTCCAAGCGCCGATGTCAGCACCCCGCGCATCCGAAGTTCCTCGGCGTGCTCGCCAAGCTCGGCGGCATCGGTGATTCCATTGTTGGCGTGTCCATCACTAAGGATAATTACGCGCGGGGACATCCCTGGATCCTCTTCGGCCACCCGTGCCGTGCAGTCGACACCTGCAAACCAGCCACCCGACAGGAAGGTTGTGTCTCGCGTCTGGAGGCGTGAAATCTCCGCGCGAATCCGCATTGCATTTTCAGCGGTAACCGGCACTGCGTCGAGATGAACCCGAACATCCGAAGCGAAAGAAACCACCGTAAGTCGGTCCCGTTCGGTCAGGCGTTCCGCGAAGCCCAGAGCGGCGCTCTTGGCCGCCGCAAGTTTTCCCCCGCCCATCGAGCCGCTGGCATCAATTGCAAGAGCGACATTAAGCGGGGCGCGACCGTCTTTGCATGGATTGTCCTCGCTTCTGGCATTCAGACGGGCAACGAGATAGCGGACGGAACTCCCTCGCTTCCAAAAGAAGCTGCGATCAAAGGCGGCGGTTACGGTGAAGTGAATTTCAGTCATTGCTTGTTCTCCCGGAAAGAATGGCGCGGAAATGATCCCCAAGTTGTTCGAAGAGAATCCGTTCACGTGAATCAAGATTGCCGCGAATGGAAATTTCAAGATCGGGCGTAACCGAGATTCTAGTCCAGATATCGCCCCTTGAGCGTCTAGGCGCCGGATTGTCCAATGTTTTCTCCAATTGGAGGATGAGCTTCTCGATACCGGCGAGTTTTGCCAATCTCCGTTCGTCGTTGGACGGTTGGCTAGACTGGCTCGACAGATTTCCGGAAGTCCGTTCACGACTTGAAACTTCCGGCGCATGCCGAAGCGATTTCCGGTTTGATATCTTCGCCGAGTTGTGCGCGGGATCCGCTTCCATGTGGCAGGCGGCTATGCGATTGAGGTAGTCTCGCGCAGTCCCGTGTGGCGCGACTGTTTGTCCCGCTTCCAGGGCCCAATCCCGAATCTGCTCCTCTGCGACCATCATGAAGCGGTGTCGGATTTCCGACAGCGAAAGCCCGTGAAGACTCATTAGCACCCGCACCGCCAGTGCGCGGTCCGCATTTGTGGCCGGATATCGGGCTCCGCGCCCTGGCCTGAAGGGCGGAGCAAGCAGTCCCTCGCTCACCCATGAGCGCAAGGTGCGTGATCCCACTCCGGTTCGTTCGCTCAGTTCTTCAAGTGTGAGTTCATTATCAGACATGTTGCAAATATAGCGGCATAATTGCGACATGTCAATATGTCATATTTAAAAAAATCATATTGAGCGCCGATTAGCTTCATATTCGCGGATACAAACGCTCACTCTGTGCAGCGGAACAATTCCATGCTGGAATTCGGATAATCGTTGCGGGGGCGGGTCGCTTGCTACACGGCTCCAATGATGATCCCAGAGCTTGACCTAAAAGCCTTGCCTGCACACTACATAATGTGTCTTGCCCGCTTATGGTGAATCTTGAAGCCCGATATACGGCATTTTGAGTCAAGCTCTCAGGGTGTCCTGCGAGAAGCAATGGAGGAGAAGCAATGGAGTCTGGGAGCATCAGCAATTCCCGCTAATTTTTTCATTAAACCGTTCGATGGTTTATGATGGTTTATGATGGTTTATGATGGTTTCCGAAAAATTTTTCGTAGACTTTTTGTCTGGTTTTGCAGGAATTATTATACCTGTGCGGCAAGAAAATCATTGAATATCGGCTTTTTCATGGAGGAAGGCATGGTTTGCGAAAAACAAAAGCTGGCGGGAATTACTATGGGAGCATCCAACAGGATTTATTTGACATGATTTCCCGTTTAAATAATGGTCATGAAGAACCTCGGGAATCGTTGTGGTGCAGCGAGATCCGCCGATCCTGTTTGGCATAGGCGCGGATTTTGTGACTGGCACCCCGCGAACCGGAAGTTCCCAAACCACGCAAAACGGCAAAAAATCCGTTAGCGGGAATTACTGGAAGATGTTTTCGGGGCCTTTTCATATCTGTGCAAAACGCGGGGATTGATCTTAAACATATCTGAAGGTTTGTTCAGAAACGGGAAATGTTCCTTTAATGTTAGATGGAGAGCAAGATGAACATAATATGGCATGGACATGGCAGTTTTCGCATTGAAATTGGCGAAAAGGTGCTGCTTGTTGATCCGTGGCTGTCCGGCAATCCAATGCTTGACGAGAATCGGCATGATGAGGCGATTGAAGGCGCCACGCACATTCTACTTACGCATGCGCATTTTGACCATTCAGTAGATGTGCTGCCTTTGGCCAAAAAGCTTGGTGTGCCCGTTGCGGGGCAATATGATCTCATGTCCCACTGGGAGGAAAAGGAAGGAATTCAGGCCATTGGATTCAACAAGGGCGGCACCATTGATTTGGGTGGCGTGAAGGTAACCATGGTTCATGCCGTGCATTCAACAAGCTTTGGCGGAGCAGACGGTCCACAGGTTCCCGGCAGCGAATGCGGTTTTATGATCTCAGGAGAAGGGCATGTGATCTACATGAGCGGTGATACCGATGTCATGGCCGATATGGGCGTTTTCAACGCTCTGCATCATCCGGACATTGGAATTTTGTGCGCTGGCGGACATTTTACAATGGACATGAAACGCGCCGCATATGCGGCAACCACTTTTTTTGACTTTAAGACATTGATACCATGCCACTACAGGACTTTCCCTTTTCTGGCGCAGTCGGCGGATGAGCTCGTTAAAGCGCTGCCGGATGTGAATGTGGTGGAACCGGTTGTCATGGAGGCAATCAGGATTTAGGAACTTCTTTACGAAAATCAAGGAGTTTCGCGCGATTGCGAAACGATGCGACAAGACCGGCGTCGGCCATGCGGCCGCAATTCATCTCGTTGCAGGGGTGATAGCCGCGAAACAGTTGTTAACGGGCCCTAAAACAGATTGACTCTGGCAAGTAATTTTCTCTACCGTCTAAGCATGCCGGTTTTGGACACGACACGTTTGTTGAAATCAGACGACCCTGAGGCAGTACTTATTTCAGAATTGGAGGGAAGATGATGGACGCAGCACTCAAAGCCGTTTTGGACGCAATCGAAGCCGAAAAGGATCATGTGGTGGCGCTCACCCAGGATCTTGTGCGCATTCCTTCGGTCAACCCGAAGTTTCAGGCCGAACAGGGGCTGAATCGTGAAGCAGAGGTGCAGGACCGGATCGAAGAAGAACTGCGCCCGTTAGGCTTTGGCACTGAACGGTTCGAAACCTTTGAAGATCGTCCCAACGTGGTGGCCAACTTGCCCGGCTCGGACGACAAGAGCATGATCCTATGCGGGCATGTCGATGTTGTGCCAGTGGGCAATGCCGACGCCTGGGATCGCGAACCATTTGGTGGGCAACTTGAAGGGAACAATGTCTGGGGTCGGGGTGCGGTTGATATGAAAGGCGGTGTGGCTGCGTGTATCTCTGCCGCGCGGGCCATTCGGAGAGCCGGTATTGAGCTTGAAGGACGGCTGTCGGTCCATACTGTCGTGGACGAAGAAGCGGGCGGTTTCGGTGCCATTGATGTGGTGAACCGGGGCTATCTGGCGAAGCATGCCATCATTGCCGAACCCACTTGGCATAACGTGATTCCAGCCGAAGGCGGATTAGACTGGACCAGGGTCACGTTTTTTGGCCGCCAGGGTCATGCCGGTTTGCGCTATAGCATGTTGTGGCCCCTGCATGATGACACACCGCTCCCAATGGAGCCTGGTGTGAACGCCATTGAGCTCGCAAACCGCTTTCTGACCGCGCTTAGGGATTTTGAAACCAGTCGTTGTCGCGGTAACAACCATCCGATGATGCCAGCGGGCCTTGCCACCATCAATCCGGGAACGATCCAGGGTGGAGCTGGCATGGGCGAGGACGGTAATCCCGCAATCATGAGCAATGCAGCGATGATTTCAGATGTTTGCACCATCGTGCTGGACTACAAATTCATGCCGCAGGAGAACTTTGAGGATGTGAAAGCCGAGTTCGAGGCTTTTGTACACAATTTCGCGCAAATGGAACCATGGATGCGGGAACATCCGCCAAAAATCGAATGGTCTCTCTGGGGGCTTCATTTCCCGCCAATGAACACGCCCGCAGATCATCCGCTTTGCCAAAGCGTCATGAAACACGCGACGGCCTTCCAATCTCAGGCCCCAGTGCTCAAGGGGTTTGAGGCCGTCACGGATGCGGCGCACTACGCAGGTAAGGGTGTGATCCCGTTGATCTATGGCCCAACGGGAGCGGGCTTTCACGGTGATAACGAATATGTCGAAGTGGAAAGTCTGATCAACACAACCAAGACAATCGCCGCCACTGTGCTTGATATGTGCGGCATAAAAAGCTGAAAAAGGAAAGGGAGAGACATGAAACTTCTAAAATCAATCGCGGTGGCATCCGCCGTTGCGCTGATGGCGGGATCCTGCTGGGCCAATGTCGTCAAGATCGGCGTGCTCGCACCCGTATCTGGCCCGCAAGCCGCGGATGGTCAGGAAATGGTGAACGGCGCGCAAATGGCTGTCGATGAACTCAATGCCGCGGGCGGCGTTGCTGGCTACACGTTCGAGCTGGTCGTTGGCGATGTCGTTGACGGGGCCGCCGACAAGGTCACCACCGCCGCTGAGCGTCTTTTAGGTGACCGGCACATGGGCGCGATCATAACGGGCTATGCCTCAGGCTCAAATTTCGAGATTGAGCTGATGGCCGAGCAGGAGATGATCTATCTCGTCGCCGCCAACTCCGCGCAGACCGAAGGGATTATCGCGCCTAACCCGGATGATTTTCCCACCGTTTGGTCAATGACGCCCTCGTACGCGGGCTACAACACCGAGATTGTGCCGGTAATCCAAGGCTTGTCCCAGGATGGAAAGCTGGACCTGCCGAATAACAAGGTTGCGATTATAGCCTCGGACAATCCCTATTCCAAGGGCATTGCCGAAGGGATGGTTGAAGCCTTCGGTGAAGCCGGATGGGAAGTGACGGTCAACGACCTGCTGCCTTTTGGTGAAATCAACGACTGGCGAGGTTTCCTGGCCAAGGTGCGTCAGAATCCACCCGCAGTTGTGATCAACACCGACTATCAATCTTCCAACGCCGCCCTCTTTGTGTCGCAATTCAACGAGGACCCTACCGACAGTCTTGTTTTCATCCAATATGCGCCCTCGGTACCGGAATTCATTGAACTGACCAAAGAGCAATCCTCAGGCATCGTTTACAACTTGCTGGGCGGTGTTTTGAACACGCCGACTAACCCGCGCGCGGCTGAAGTGCTAAACAAGTACAAAGCCGAGTTCGGCAACCAGCCAGGCAGCTATGGAGCTTCGCTTTACGAGCAGGTTCTAATCTATGCGGCGGCTCTAGAGAAAGTGGGCGACCCGGCGGACCGGATGTCCATCGGCAAGGCGATTGGCGAAAGCCGGACCGAAACCGCCATGGGCATGGTGTCTTTTGATCAGGCGACACATCTCGCCAACCAGTCCAACGAAGGTGTCCCGCTTCAATTCTACCAGATCAATGATGGCGAACGGGTTCTATTCTACCCGCCGGTCTATGCCACCGGCGATTTCGTCGAACCGGCTTGGATGAAGTAAACTGCGCAACTGGGCCGCGCGCCAGTGCGCGGCCCTTTTCCCAACAGGCCTCATGACAAAAATTCTTGAAATAAAGAATGCCGTGAAGGCATTCGGCGGTCTGTATGCGGTTGATGACGTTAGCTTTGATGTAACGCAGGGTGAGCTTTTGGGCATCGCGGGCCCTAACGGGTCGGGCAAGAGCACGCTCTTTAACATCATGACGCGCATCCCCTTTGGGCCGACATCCGGGCAAATCCTGTTTCAGGGAAAGCGCATTGATCACCTCGCCGCGCACAAGATTGCCAGGCTGGGGCTTGTGCGCACCTTTCAGAAGGATGTGGAATTTCCCGATCTCAATGTGGTTGAAACTGTGGTGCTTGCCGCGCATTACGGATCGGAACATTCAGTTGCTGGAGCAGAGGTGGAGAGTTTACTCGATGATCTGGAGTTTGGCTCGGAAAGGCTAGGACTGCCAACAACCGAGCTTTCGGTCTACGAACGTAAACAGCTAATGATTGCTTCGGCTATGATCATGCGGCCCAAAGTTTTGATGCTTGATGAGCCTGCCTCGGGCCTGACGCGACCGGAAATTTCCAAACTTGACGCCCTATTGCGCAAGATCAATGCGGGTGGTGTCACGGTTCTGCTGATCGAACATGTGCTGAGCCTGCTCATGTCTGTCTCTCAGCGCCTGATCGTTCTGAACCAAGGCAGCCTGCTGGCCGAAGGCGACCCTCATGCCGTCTTCAATCGGCCCGAGGTAATTGAGGCCTATATTGGGGCACGCGCCGAATGACCCGCTTTCTTGACGTCCAGAATGTGACGGCGGGCTACGGTTCCGTCACGGTCTTGCGCGGCATCTCACTGCATGTGGATAAAGGTGAAAATGTTGGGCTTTTCGGCCCGAACGGCCATGGAAAAACAACGCTAATGCGGGTTCTATCTGGCCTGATGCGCGCTAGTGAAGGAACCTGCTGGTTTAATGGGCAAGACATTTCCAGAACGCGCACCCCGCAAATTGTAGAGCGCGGTCTGGTTCAGTCCCAGCAAGGCAATACGCTCTTCGGTGATATGGGAGTTGCTGAAACGCTTGAGATGGCGGCGTTCTCTAAATCCGCGCGGAGAAAGGCCGAAGCAAATCTCCACTATGTCTACACGCTCTTCCCGCGTTTGGCCGAACGCAAAACGCAGTTGGCGAAGACGCTCTCCGGTGGCGAGCGACAAATGCTCTCCATTGGGGCGGCCCTGATGTGCGCCCCCAGGCTCCTGATGCTGGACGAGCCCACACTGGGTTTGTCACCACGGTTGAAAGAAGAGCTTGCTCAGGCCTTGAAAGAGATTTCCATGAACGTGCCGCTGATCGTGGTGGAGCAGGATGTCGAGCTTTTGCTTTCGCTGTCAGATCGCCTTTATTTAATCGAGCACGGGGAAGTCACCCGTGAGATTGGCGAGGAAAACACGCCCGATCAGCGGGAAATCATGCATATGTATTTCGGAGAGCACGCAGAATGATCGAGACGGTGATTTCCACCCTTTTGTCCGGCATCGTACTGGGCGCGCTCTATGCCTTGATGGCCAGTGGCCTGTCAATGATCTGGACAACGCTTGGTGTTTTCAACTTTACCCATGGAGCGTTGATGATGATCGGCGCTTTTATGGCCTGGACCGTGTCCGAGGCCATCGGTCTTGGAATCTATGCCGGTTTGGTCGCCGGTATCGGCGCGACGGCATTGTTGGGGGTGATCATAGAATATATGGTTATCCGCCCCTTCCATGGCCGAGCCAACATGATCCTAATCACCGTGATGACGACGCTGGCAGTCATGATCATCCTGGAAAAATCCGCGCAGATGATCTGGGGGCCACGTCTTAAACAATTGCCACGTCTCATTGAAGGAGACGTATCGATTTTCGGGGCCGTAATTTCGGCCCATGAGGCACTTATCGTTGTGTTGGCTCCTGTCATTCTGATTGCGCTCTGGGTTTTTGCCACAAGAACGATGGTGGGACGGTCCTTGCGGGCCGTCGGGCAAAATCAGGATGCCGCCGCGCTACTTGGGATCAATGTGCCGCTAACCTTTGCGATTGCCTTTGGTCTTGGAGCAGCCCTGGCGGGTCTGACCGGCGTGCTTTTGGGTGGCATACGATTTGTGACACCAAACCTCGGGGTTGAGCCAATTATCAAAGCAATGACTGTGGTAATCTTTGGTGGGCTCGGCTCACTTGGGGCTACCGTTGGCGCGGCATTCGTGATTGGCTTTGCCGAAGCCTTTCTCATCCTTGTCGTGGGCCTCTACTGGACCCCATTTGCGTTGTTCATCGGGCTAATCCTGGTGCTGATTTTCCGGCCCAACGGCCTTTTCGGGAGAGCTTGAGATGCGCCCCTATATTCTCCCTATGCTCGCCGCCGTGCTTCTGGCACTTGTGCCGCTTGTGGTTGAGGACAGTTACACAAGGCATCTTTTCATTGTTGCTTTTGTTTACGCGATCATTGCGTCGAACTGGGATTTGTCCCTTGGCTATGCGGGTCTGTTCAACTTTGGGCATCTCGGTTTTTTCGCCACGGGTGTCTATACCGCCGCCATCGCCGCCAAGACCCTCGCCATCACCCCATGGCTGGCCATGCCCCTGGGCGGGGTGACGGCCGCGCTCGCCGCTCTCCTGATTGCCGCGCCCGTGGCCCGACTGCGCGGCATCTATGTTGTGCTGGTCACTTTCGCCTTCGCGCAACTGATGCTGCAACTGATCCTGAGCCAGAGCCACATCACGGGCGGGGCGGGCGGCATGGTCGGCATTCCGGGTCTTGAGATCGGGGAGTACCGCTTCATCCGGGACCGCAAGCTCGGCTATTACCATGTGAGCCTCGGCCTGCTGGTCCTCTCGACCATCCATCTGCTGTTTCTGACGAAATCCAGCTTCGGCCGCTCTCTTCTGGCTCTGCGCGACAACGAGGACTACGCCCGCGCCCGCGGCGTCTCGATTGCGCGTCAGCGCGTCATGGCGCTTGTGCTCAGCGCGGTTTTTCCCGGTGTGGCAGGGGGGTTCTTTGCGATCTATCTGCGGGTGGCGGCGCCTGAGGTGCTGGGCTTTGGCACTCTCAGCCTTGCGCTCTCCATGGTTCTGATCGGCGGGAGCGCCTCCATCTTCGGCCCCATCCTTGCCGCCATCGCCCTGACCTTCGCGACCGAGGCCATGGCGGGCATTCGGGGCATGGAGGAAGCCCGGTTCGTGGTCGTCGCAATCGGCATGGTGCTGGTTTTGAGATTCGCGCCCGGCGGAATGATCCGAATCATGGATGGCGGCGGAAAACGCTGAACCCAAAGCCAAACCTTTGGCTCTGCAAAATGACATTTGACCGATGCGCTTAAATATCGAGCTCCACCCATATTGGAACATGATCTGATGGCCTCTCTCTGGCCCGAACATGCCTGTCTATTTCACAACCTGCGAGAGCATCCGCAGCTTGCGGGCTAAGAAGAAAATGATCTATTCTGATGCCGTCATCGCGCATCCAGGCTCCCGCCTGGTAGTCCCAAAATGTATAATGCCCGCTTTCGGCAACATTTGCCCTAAAAGCGTCGGTCAGTCCCAGATTTACCAGGCGTCTGTATCTGGTTCTGCTTTCGGGCAGTGCCAGGGCATCGGCAGACCATTTTTCCGGACTCGTCGCATCTTCATCTTGTGGAATAATGTTGTAGTCGCCGGCCATCAGAAGTGGCTCCTCAAGCGATAGCAGATTTTTCGCCCGCGCATGAAGCCGATCCATCCAGTCAAGCTTGTAGCTGTATTTTGGCCCTGGTGCCGGGTTGCCGTTTGGCAGATAGAGGCAGCAAACGCGCAAAGCGCGTTTTTCGCCGGCTACAGTTGCTTCAATCCAGCGTGACTGCTCATCGGATGGGTCGCCTGGAAGACCTCGAGTGATATCCTCAAGCGGCGGTTTTGACAATATTGCCACGCCGTTGAAACTCTTTTGACCATGAGTTTCCACCTGGTAGCCGAGGTCGTAAAAATGTTCGCGCGGAAATCCGGCATCAACCGATTTTATTTCCTGCAGCAGCGCAATATCGGGCTTCGCTTCGTCTAGCCAGTCCAGTAGTGCCTGAAGTCTCGCCTTTATGCCGTTAATGTTGAAACTTGCTATTTTCATAAATGACATCCGTTATTTGAAAGAGGTGGCATGTGTATGGCAAAGCCGCTCCGTTCAATATCTCAAATGCGCGGTCATGGCACAATGGAAATCAGATTGAGAATGAAGTTCCGCATCCGCATGAACTTGTGGCATTCGGATTGTCAATTGTAAAACGGGCTCCGATCAGCTCTTTTGTGAAATCAATGGTTGCCCCCGAAAGAAAGGGCAGAGATATGTTGTCCACCACTACTTTTTCCCCATCTCCTTCCAGAACAAGATCATCACTCTCTGGAACGTCGAGTTCGATTGAATATTGAAATCCGGAGCAGCCGCCCCCTTCAACCGAGATGCGCAAAGCCTTCCCGGAACTGCTGGCGCCTATTTCAGCAAGACGTTTGAAGGCTCTTGATGTCACTGTTGGAGGAAGCTGCATGATGTGTACCCAATCTTGTGGTTACAATTGTTGTCGCTTTCGAATATAGGAAATTTTTATGTAATCGGCAAGGTTGACAATTGATGTGTGAAACATATGCCGCCGACCCATCTGGTACGCGGGGACGGCAATATAGGGAAAACGAAAGCGACTACAGATCCTGCTTTCAGCGGGACAGGGACCGCATAATCCACTCCAGCGCTTTTCGTCGAATGAAGCATAAAACGCAGGTTTTTGTCGAGCACGAAGGCGATTATTACCGAACGAGGCTTACTCATTCCCTTGAGGTGGCTCAGGTCGCGCGCACGATTTCAGGGGCTTTGGGCCTGAATGTTGAATTAACTGAAGCGGTTGCTCTCGCCCATGATCTTGGACACACGCCTTTCGGGCACACGGGCGAGGAGGCGCTTGACGAAATGATGAAGCCCCACGGTGGATTTGACCACAATGCTCAGGCCGTTAGAATAGTTACGTCTCTGGAAAGGCATTACGCCGAATTCAACGGACTTAACCTTACATGGGAAACTCTTGAGGGAATCGCCAAGCACAATGGTCCGGTTGTTGGTGAACTGCCTTGGGCCTTGAACATGTACAATGCCGAAAACAATCTGGAATTGCACACCTTCGCAAGTGCGGAAGCGCAGTCCGCGGCGCTTGCCGATGACATAGCATACTGCAATCATGATCTGCATGACGGCTTGCGCGCGAGGTTGTTCAATGAAGACGAACTTCTGGATATTCCTGTTGTTGGGCCATGCTATGCCGAAGTGGACATTCGGTATCCCGGTTTGAGAGATTATCGGCGAAGACATGAGGCGCTAAGAAGAGTCTTTGGCATGATGGTGGGAGATGTTATTGAAAACTCGAGAAAAGTACTGGCACGTGAAAATCCCGAAAACATATCTGACGTCAGAGGCATGGGAAACTCGGCTGTTCGGTTTTCAGACGGGATGCGAAAGGATATTGATGTGATTCGCAATTTTCTGCTCAAGAGGATGTATCGATCTCCAAGTGTTCTTGAAGTTCGCGAGCAGGCCACTGAAATAATAAAAGATTTGTTCCCAATATATATGAATGATCCTCGATTGCTTCCGGGCAAATGGCAGGTAGAGGTAAATTCCTCATGCGGCGAAACCGACCTGGCCCGGCTTGTAAGCGATTACATTGCGGGAATGACCGACAGGTTTGCGCTGCAAAGCCATCGAAGGCTTGTGGGCGATTCCTGCACCATGCTTGGCGGCACTGGATTTTAATGGCCAGATACCTGATGGCATTCGAAATTTGATAATGGGAGCGAGTGCCGGGCAGCTGTAATGCGGCAGCGGTGCACGGTGCATGCTGAACAGGTTTGATCTGGATGTCGGTTATGGTAAATCCCGTTCCCAACATGAGACAAGGACATCAATGATGAACATATTCGCGGAAATCCGCAAAAAGGTGATTGATGAATTGGCGGCGATGGCATCCGAAGGCGAGTTGCCCAAGGGCCTGAATTTTCAAAACGTGTCACTTGAACCGCCTAGAGATGCCGCTCATGGCGACATGGCCACCAATGCGGCACTGGTTTTGTCAAAGCGATCCGGAAGACCGCCTCGTGAAATTGCCACGGTTCTCGCCAAGCGTCTATCGGTTGATCCCCGCATAAAGCAATTGAATGTTGCCGGTCCGGGATTTATCAACATGCGGTTGTCCGAGAAAATGCTGCACGAAGTACTGGTTTGCGCATTGAACATGGGAAACGCCTATGGCCGGTCAGCCATGGGCGCGGACCGGAGGGTAAACGTGGAATTTGTCTCGGCGAATCCGACGGGACCTTTGCATGTTGGACATACGCGCGGTGCGGTTTTTGGCGATTCGCTGGCCAATTTGCTTGAATATTCGGGTTTTGACGTAACGCGTGAATATTATATCAATGACGGTGGCGCACAGGTCGACACGCTTGCTCGCTCCCTTTATCAGAGATATCTGGAAACATTTGGCCGCAACGCAATTTTTGACGAAAACGGTTATCCAGGCGATTATCTGGTTCCCGTTGCCGAAAAGCTCAGGGACCGTTACGGCGACGCATTCCTTGATCAGCCAGAGGAAATGTGGCTGTCGCCGCTTCGAGATTTTGCCACCGATTCAATTATGGACTCCATTAGGAGGGATCTAGAGGAACTTGGCATATCGATGGATGTGTATTTTTCCGAGAAGTCGCTCTATGGAACCGGGAGAATCGAAGAGGCAATTGCTGAAATGGATAAAAAGGGTCTCGTTTATGAGGGCGTGCTTGATCCGCCAAAAGGCAAACTGCCTGAAGATTGGGAGGCGCGCAAGCAGACACTGTTTAAATCAACTCTGCATGGCGACGATGTGGACCGTCCGGTAAAAAAGTCCGATGGAAGCTGGACCTATTTTGCCCCCGACATTGCCTATCACTATGACAAGGCCAAACGCGGCTTTGACATGCTGATTGATATTTTCGGTGCAGATCATGCTGGATATGTCAAGCGCATGAAGGCGGCTGTAAGCGGATTGTCCGACGGCAAGGTAATGCTGGACATAAAACTCATAGAACTTGTTCGCCTGTTTAAGGAGGGCAGGCCGGTAAAGATGTCCAAGAGATCGGGAACATTTGTCACATTGCGCGAGGTGGTTGATGAGGTTGGCCCGGACGTAACCCGCTTTGTGATGCTGACACGCAGGAATGACGCCGTGCTTGACTTTGATTTTGACAAGGTGTTGGAGCAAAGCAGGGAAAACCCCGTTTTTTATGTGCAATATGCCCATGCCCGAATTAAATCGGTGCTTCGAAATGCAAAAAAATCCGGAATTGACGTTTCAGACAATTCCTTGCTGGAGGCGGATGTTTCAAAGCTGTCCCATGAAATGCAGCGCTCACTCGCAAAAAAGCTCGCCGAATGGCCAAGGATTGTTGAACTCGCAAGCAAAACGTTCGAGCCTCACCGCATAGCGCTGTATCTAAATGAACTTTCCGCCGGTCTGCATTCACTCTGGAATCTTGGCAATGATGACGCGGGAATGCGGTTCATTGACAAGTCCGATCATGACTCCACTTTGGCGAAAATAGCGCTTGCGCGCGCTTGCGCGATTGTAATTTCTTCAGGTTTGGGTATTCTTGGGGTAAATCCCGCCGATGAAATGCGATAACCATTGATTGTTCGCGATTTTTCGAGCAAGGATGAGAAACATAATATCCGACGGCCATGCATCGGCGGACCATGTGAGGCTTGAGATGGCGCAAACCTACATCA
Source organism: Roseovarius sp. (assembly GCA_026709325.1). Lineage (GTDB taxonomy): Bacteria > Pseudomonadota > Alphaproteobacteria > Rhodobacterales > Rhodobacteraceae > JAPOTF01. The sequence goes on along the minus strand of JAPOTF010000161.1, from coordinate 29,602 downwards.
ATCAATCGGATTCCGCGCAGGAATCCACGGCTTCCCTAATGAGAATGGCCAATGTCATTGGTTTGACAGTATCACTCGCCTTGATTGGTGTCGGTGTGGTCTGGGGCTATAATTTGCTGCTTGTTCGCGATGTCAAAGGCATTCCCGTTGTTCGTGCCAAGGACGCGCCCATGGTGGTTCAACCCGAAGACCCGGGAGGATATCAGGCCAGGAACCAGGGTCTCTCCATAAATCAGGTGGTGGAGACCGGACTTGCGGCAAATCCACCCGCGAAAGTAAAACTGGCGCCGCCCCAGGCGGATTTGGGGAAATATGTCGCAAAAGATGATTTAAGTCGCCGGACGGATTTGGTCAATGATTCAATTTTGCCCGAAGAGGCCGCTTTTGGACGCAAAAGAGATGCCGTTCTTGCTCAAATGAATGCAAGCGGGTCCGCCAGGGCAATTGATCAGGCGCTCAAGGAGATTACGGGCCAGGTCATTGTGGTACCGCGACCCAAAGCGCGCCCGGAAATAAATGCAGGTTCAGGCGGGGAATCTGAAGATTCGGCGGGGAATGTCTCAAATGCCAAAATCAGGGAAGTCGCCGCTGAAGATGTACCCAAAGATACGCAAATGGCGCAGCTCGGTGCATTTGGAACAAGGGATCTTGCACTTTCGCATTGGAATTGGCTGCAGAATGAATTTGGCGATTATATCAAGGGAAGGGATCTGGTGATTCAAAAAAGGCAAAGCGGAGGGCGCGTCTTTTATCGTCTGCGAACACTCGGTTTTGAAAACATTGAGCATACGCGACGTTTTTGCGCAGCCCTTGTGACCGCAAACGCCGATTGCATACCAGTGTTAAGTCGATGAGTCGTTTTGGCGCATGCATATTGGATGCGGAGTGCACATCTCTGACTCGTGACGAGAAATCGCTTTTTAAAGATGTGAGACCATTTGGTTTCATTCTCTTCGCCAGAAACATCCAATATCCATCACAGGTTCGCGCGTTGTGCCATGAAATGCGGGAAGCCGCCGGGCACGACGCACTGATCGCAATCGATCAGGAAGGTGGAAGGGTGCAGCGTCTTGGGGAACCCTATTGGCGAGAATGGCCTCCGCCTTTGGAGTTTGTGGCAAAGGCGGGCCGCGATGCGGAAGAGGCGATGTATATGCGCTACAGGATTATTGCAAGCGAGCTTCACGATCTGGGAATTTACAGCAATTGCGCACCTCTTGTAGATGTGGCCTGGCCCTCGACGCATGCTTTTCTCAAAAACCGTTGCTATGGATATACCCCTGATTCAGTGGCAAAACTCGGAAGGGCGGCGGCTTCGGGATTGCTGGGCGGCGGAGTGCTGCCAGTTATCAAGCATATACCTGGTCATGGACGCTCTCAAGCCGACAGTCATTTCGAACTACCTAGGGTGGACGTTGCAATTGAGCAGCTTGAAAAGACGGATTTTATTCCCTTTCAGTATCTTAATGACATGCCATTGGCCATGACCGCGCATATCGTCTATTCTCGTTTGGGCGCGGAGCCCGCAACTGTGAGCAAATCGGTTGTCGACGTGATACGAAATAAAATCGGGTTTGATGGATTGCTTATGACAGATGATATTTCGATGAAGGCGCTAAGCGGCTCTGCAACTGAAACGGCAAAAGAGTCGCTTAAAGCCGGATGCGACGTTATTCTGCACTGCAACGGCTCACTGGCTGAACGAACCATGGTTGCGAATGCTTCTGGTGAGATGAGCGAGATGGCGCAAAAGCGAGCCGAAAGCGCATTGAACATGCGAGGCTCGCCAGACGATGCTGACATTGAAGAAATGGAGGCGAAGTTGCAAACCTTGCTAAGTTGATATCGAATGTCGGAAGACGAATTTGATAGCGGAATTGACATTGCAAATGTCTCGGATCGGATGTCGCCGGACACTCTGCTGGTTAACATTGACGGATATGAGGGGCCGCTTGACCTGCTGCTTGTGATGGCAAGATCCCAAAAAGTGGATTTGCGAAAAATTTCAATATTGCAGCTGGCCATGCAATATCTTTCATTTATTGAGCAGGCCAGTGCGTTGCGAATTGAATTGGCCGCGGATTATCTTGTCATGGCGGCATGGCTGGCGTATTTGAAGTCCCGCCTTTTGCTTCCTCCAGACCCTGCTCATGGTGAACCGGACGGTGAGGAATTGGCGGCTCACCTGGCATTCCAACTGAAAAGGCTGCAGGCAATGCGCGATGCGGCTGCCAAATTAATGGCGCGTGGACAACTGGGTCAGGATTTTTTTTGCCGGGGAATTCCAGAGGATGTATCTAGAATCAGAAAGGTGACATATGGCGCTTCATTGCTTGATCTGATGCAGGGATATGCGCGAATTAGAACCAGGGATGAGTTTCGTCCCTATGTCATGAGCAGGGATTCGGTGTTCACTCTTGAGCAGGCATTGGAGCGCATGCGAAGACTAATTGGATTTGCCGGTTCCTGGACAGACATATCCAGCTATCTCCCAGACACGTCTAGTTCAGACGGGAAACGCCGACGTTCCGCCACCGCTTCAACATTTGCGGCGGCTCTGGAACTGGTAAAGGAGGGCAATGTTGAAATTCGGCAGAAGGAGGCGTTTGCCGCAATTGAGTTGCGATTAAAGGATCAATCCCTTGAATGAAGATATCGAAGAAAAAACGGAAAGCCTGTTTGAGACGCCATCTTTAGAGGCGCAGTCTCGCATGTGCGAGGCAATGCTTTTTGCATCGGCCGAGTCTTTGACCATTCGCGACATGGAAGAAAGAATGCCGCAGGGATGCAATGCGTCAAAAGCGCTCGAGCATTTGCGTGCGCTCTATGAGAATAGAGGGGTAAAACTTGTAAAAACAGGCGGTTCATGGGCGTTTCGAACTGCGCCAGATCTGGGTTTTTTAATGCGGCAAGAGATGGTTGAAAGGCGAAAGTTGAGCAGGGCGGCCATAGAGACGCTTGCGATTATAGCCTATCATCAACCTGCCACGCGCGCGGAAATCGAGAGCATTCGAGGCGTGTCCGCAAGTCGGGGGACCATTGATCAGCTTTTGGAACTTGAATGGGTGAAATTCGGACGTAGAAAAACAACCCCGGGGCGTCCCGTGACATTCATGGTTACCGAAAAGTTTCTTGACCATTTCGGATTGGAGAGCGTTATGGACCTGCCCGGGTTGAGCGATTTGCGCGCTGCGGGTTTGCTGGCAAATCAATTGCCTCCCAATGATCGCCTGCGGGAAAATGATGAAGAATCCGATAGCGACCAACCAAGCTTTTTTGAGGATTGAAAATCATTTGAATTATTTTTCATGACATGTGTTGCCGGAATGTCCCAGTGATTTGGAACGGTTCAAATGCCGTTCGCCTCCATAGGTGTCCGGGGCAATCGCTTCCGTAATGGGAACCCGAAGTCAAGAGTGGAATCTGATAAACCCTTGCAGAGAAGCGGTCCCCGATGATGTGGTGCAATCGCTCGCTGCCGACCCGCCGTGTTCGAGTGCGCCCAAAAGATGGATGCTTGGCGATTGAATTGAACAAGGGCACCACCGAGCCGACCACGAACGGAGGCGATTGCCTTGATAGGTGTCTCTCTTTGCATTTTCACTTTGGAGAGTGGTTGATTGACTGACAATGGCTATTCGCGCCTGGAGTTGGACATCCCGTTTTACAATTGGCGCGCGACACTGGATTTGAAACCGGACCGGATGCGGGAGAGCAGGTCGCCTACATGAAATGCTTGGACAGTTTCAGTCCCTGCCGCTGATAGTTTGAGGCAATGCCGGCACCGTAAAGCCGGTCGGGTTTTTGATCCATTTTTTCATATATCAGACGTCCGACAGTTTGCCCGTGTTCCAGCGCAAAAGGGGATTCGTGGCATCGAACCTCAAGCACTGCGCGCGACCCTTGGCCGCCAGCGGAGGCATGCCCAAATCCGGGGTCAAAGAAACCCGCATAGTGCACTCTGAATTCTCCCACCATGGCCAGAAAAGGCGCCATTTCAGCTGCATGGGAGGAAGGAATTGAAACGGCCTCGCGGCTTACAAGTATATAAAATGCTCCCGGGTCGAGGATTATTCTTCCGTTGTCGGAATGAATTTCAACCCAGTAATCCGATGACTTATACGTGCCGATTTTGTCCAAATCTATAATGCCCGCGTGCGGTTTTGCGCAATATCCTACAAGTGTGCCCTTTTTGTTGGAAAGATCGACGGAAAAGCCAAGTCCATTTTTAATGACGGCGGGAAGATCAACAAGTGGAGTTTTATCGTGAAGATCTTGAAGTTCAACGTCATCAAGCATTGCTTTGCCCTTTCTGAATCGAATCTGATTCAGTCGCATTCCCGGACGGACCAGAACCGAGAATGAGCGGGGGCAGATTTCGGCATATAATTGACCTTGGTAGCCATTTGGAATGCGATCGAATTCCGTTCCGAAATCGGTAATTGTGCGTGTCAGCAAGTCTAGACGGCCCGTTGAAGATTTCGCATTTGTCACCGCGCGTATTTCATCTGGCAGATTGAGACTCTCCATTAGCGGAACAACATAAACACATCCCCTTTCAAGCACCGCGCCACAAGTCAGATCAATCCGGTGCATTTCAAAATCCATCAATCTATCATTCACGCGATTGTTTTCACCTGAAAGAAACGATGCGCGAACCCTGTAGGCAATGTTTCCAAGCCGAAGGTCAAGCGATGCGGGTTGAATTTGAAACAGGTCAACTTGGCTCGGAGCGAAAATCTGCTTTACCGCAAGCATTTCCTCTATTTGCTGACTGGCAAGGACTCCCGTCATTCCGATACCAGGCCGAGAGCGGGCTTTATAGTGAAACGGATGCGCGCTTTTGAAGCAGGAAGCTTTAATATGGTCGGGCTAGCAGGACTTGAACCTGCGACCTTCCGTCCCCCAGACGGACGCGCTACCAGGCTGCGCCATAGCCCGACAATGTTTCTTAAATAACGAAATTCCAGCTTATTACAAGATATTTTAGGCACTTTTTGGTTTGTTCCCAACAATGATTCACGCGGTCTTTTCCAGTCTGGCTAAAATTAAGCGCAATTTGTCTTTCTGGTCGGGTGCGAGACATCTGGGAAAGCTCGCAAGAAAAGTCAGGAGTCCTGAATTGGCTTTAACATCATCATCCGGATCATTTGCCGCACTTGAAAATGCATTTCCCCTGCCGGTTTCGGCTTTTTCATCAACTTCCGACATGGCTGTTCCATTGTCGCCAGTTGATTCGCCAGATGTATCTGGTTGCTCCGCGGCATTTGAAAATTCAGCCTTCGCAGCTGCAGATGAAAAGGCGCCGGATTCCATTGAACCCGCTTTTCTTTCCCGCTTTGGAGTTGTTTCATCAAGTTGACGATTTTCGTTAAAATTCAAAGATTTGGAATGTGACGATACTATATCGTTGCCATTTTCAAGCAGATAGGCCTGCACGCTCTTGATTGTCATTCCGTCTTCGTGCAGAAGTTTTTTAATTCCGCCTATAAGCAGCATGTCGCAAGGACGATAATACCTGCGCCCTCCAGTTCCTTTAATGGGTTTAATTTCCTTGAATTTGCTTTCCCAAAATCTAAGTACATGTGAATGGGTGTTCAACCAATCTGCAACCTCTCCAATGGTGCGAAAGGCTTCGTCTGACTTGGCCATGTTTTTGGAGCGCCTCCAGTTAACTCTCTGTTTTTCCCATGTTTCCGCTGAGCACCTTTTTCTTTAAATGATGAGATGCGCGGAAGGATATAACCCGGCGCTCGTCAATAACGGCTTCCTCGCCGGTTTTGGGGTTGCGTCCCATGCGTTCACGCTTTTCGCGTACCAGGAAGGATCCAAAATTTGATATCTTGACGGAATCTCCCGCAACCAAAGCATTTGATATGTGTGACATAATGCTATCCACGAGCTTGGAGGAATCGTTTTTTGAAAGGCCTATTTCTTCGTGCAAGGCCTCGCTCAAGTCCATTCTGGTTAGTGTCTTTTTGTTCATCTTGCCCCCTGTGCCGCATAAAATTGAGTTGCATTTTTGGAATGTCAATATTCCGGTATGGTATTTCACTCCCTCATACTCGCATTACCGCCGACCCCCAGGCCAATCCGCCGCCAATTGCCTCGGAAACTATCAGGTCGCCGCACTTCAATTTGCCCTCTCTTATGCCTTTTGACAAGGCTAATGGTATCGATGCCGCCGAAGTATTGCCATGGTCTTGAATTGTCAAAACAATTTTGTCCATTGATATACCCATCTTGTTTGCAACGGCATTTATAATGCGCAAATTTGCCTGATGGGGAACCATCCAGTCAATTTCACGTTCTTTAAGACCGGCCTTTTTGAGGCACTGTTTCGTGGTTGCCGTTAACTTCTCCACGGCCTGTCTGAATATAAGGTTGCCCTGCATTCGAAGTTTGCCGGATGTTCCAGATGTTGAAACCCCTCCATCAACATACAGTAGATCCTTTAAACTGCCATCCGAGTTGATATCCGTGGACAGAATCCCTCTGTCGTCGCTGGTGCCCGCACCTTCATCCGCCGCAAGTATAATTGCTCCCGCGCCATCACCAAAAAGGACGCAAGTGCTACGATCATTCCAGTCCATGATCCGACTGAAGGTTTCCGAGCCAACAACCAGCAATCTTTCCGCCTGACCGGAAACTATGAGGGCATTGGCGTTTGCAACGGCAAAAATGAAACCGGCGCATACCGCTTGCACATCAAATCCAAATCCTGTCTTCATTTCCAGTTTGGCTTGAACCATTGTGGCCACGGATGGAAAGGTAAGATCCGGTGTGGAGGTGGCCACCACTATGCCATCTATGTCGTCAACATTTAACCGGGCATTTTGAATTGCCTCCTTTGCCGCGTAAAATGCGAGATCTGATGTCGTTTGGCTGGATGACGCGAAATGACGTCTTTCAATTCCCGACCGAGCGCGAATCCACTCATCTGAGGTGTTCAGAAAAGATTCAAAATATGAATTGGGCACCACCCGGTCCGGTAGATAGTGGCCGGCACCTTCGATAACCGCTCTCCTTGTCATCGGCAGTTCTCTTTAGTGGAGATGGAATTTGAGGCGTTCGGTTTCTGCAAGGCAAAAGACGAGACAGTTGTGGCAAGCTTGCTGTTAAAATTCGAACGGGCAAGCTTGCAGGCAAGTTTGATCGCCGCGGAAACACCAACGGCATCAGCGGAGCCATGTGATTTTATCACCGTGCCATTCACACCAAGAAACACTCCTCCATTTGATCGGCGCGGATCAATTCTCTTTTTCATTCTTCTTAGTGAAGTATATGCCAGCAAGGCGGCAATTCGAGATAACGGAGTGAAATTGAATGCATCTCGAAGAAATCCCAAAATCAGCTCGGCGGTCCCCTCGGAAGCCTTTATGGCTACATTGCCGGTAAATCCATCGGTAATCACGACATCGCATAAATCGCCTGGAATATTCATCCCTTCAATGAATCCCATAAAGTCGAACTCGGCATTGCCGGCACTATTGTCAATTAGACCATAAGCCTTTCCAAGTTCCTGAGTGCCCTTGTGTTTTTCCGTGCCGACATTCAGCAATCCCACTCTCGGTCGCGAGAGACCATACCCGAAGCGTGCATACGTCGTTCCCATTAACGCGTATTGAAGAAGATCTTGGGCGTCGGCGCTTATATCCGCGCCGCCATCAAGCATAATGGTGTGACCTTGAGGATTTTTTGATGGCCAGAGAATCGCAATCGCCGGCCGATTTATGCCTGGCAGCCTTTTCAATCGCAGAACCGACAACATTGCCAAAGCCCCGGTGTTTCCGCATGAAAAGCATGCGCTTGCTTCACCTGTACGGACGGCTTCAAGCGCGGACCACATTGATGTTCCCTCCGCATGCCGGGCGGCAATGGACGGCTTATCGCCCATGGACACCATGTTTGTGGCATCGCGTATTTCACAGCGGGACTGCAAGTTTTTTCTTTTGCCGACGATCTGCTTCAATTCCCGCTCTGGACCATGCAGGATAAATTCAACATCGGGATATTTTTTGGCCGCGAGGGCGATGCCATCAAGGATGGTCATGGGCCCGTGATCACCGCCCATGACGTCCACCGATATTAACATGCGGCCATTGCCCCGATCCGTCATCTCTTCCATATGAAGAATTGCCCCTGGCTGGAATCGAATGAATCAGTATTCTTCATCCAGGTCAGTTTCGTCATCATATATCAGCACCTCGCGACCGCCGTAATAGCCGCAGGCCATGCAGATGTGATGGGGACGCTTTTTCTCTCCGCAGTTGGCGCATATTGCCATATTCACTGCCTTGAGCGAGTCATGCGAACGGCGTTTGTCACGTCTGGACTTCGAAACCTTGTTTTGTTGGACTGCCATAACAGAACCTCAATTTTAAAATGCCGTTTCGGCACACTGTTCAACTTAGCCCGCATCCAATAGTCTTTTCAGATCTCTGCATGCAACCCCCAAATAACCGGGCAATGCAAGCATTTACAAAAATTTTATCAGTTTGCAAGATGCAATTTGACTATTTTTGGCGTTGCCCAATCCTTGAAGAGTTTGAATATATTTCCCCAAGCGACGCGAACGGGTTTTCTGCTCTGAAAATTTCGGAATCCGCTTCGGGAGGCGAAACTGTAATTGCGTCGAGAAACGCGCCCCTGCCGCGCGGATATGATGGCAGTGACAGGGAAAGTTCTTCAAGAATGACATCATAAAGATTGATTTCCGCCCCAAGCGGCTCTTCCGAATCATCGCCGTCAGCTTGGATTTCATCTGCATGCGCTCTTTGGAAGTCTTTGCAAAAGCGACGCGTGACATCAACGTCAATCCTTGTCGTAACGGGCTCAAGCGTCACAACGCAGATTTGAACAGCGGTTGCGCCAAGCTTTGCGGACAGTTTCCAATCCGTTTTGCCGACAGGTGCAAGCCGTCCCCTGAATCTGGCTTTTCGCATTTTTTCGGCATTCAGAATTTTTGATATGGAATTGCAAATCCCATCATCAATCTGTATATCAAAATCCATTGATTTGCCCGGAGGCAAATCGGAAACGCGTATAAGGAATTTTTCCGGAGCTTTACGGGCCATGGTCTGGCGGGCATCCTTTTCTTGAACACTGCAACGGTCTTGATATATGCGACGTTATGGCAAGACAAGACCCGGGGGTTTTGGATATGGTCAAAATTAAAATGCGCAACGCGGCAATTGCGACGCTTATGGCCTTAATTGTTTGCGCATGCAGTGAAAGCTACCAAAATCATGGGTATGTTCCAAGCGAGGAGGATCTGAGCATACTTGAAGTGGGCGCCGACACTCGCGGTTCGGTTGATGAAGTCATTGGCGCCCCGGGCGTGTCGGGGCTCGGCGGTGACGACTATTATTACATTAGGAGCCGCATTGCGACATATGGACCTCGCAAGCCGAAAGTGGTTGACAGGGAAATTGTCGTCATAAGTTTTAATTCGAATGAAACAATAGAAAATATCGAGCGATTTGGTCTCGAGGACGGCAATGTTGTCAGGTTGTCTCGCCGGGTTACGGATTCCTCAATTGTAAACACAAGCATCCTGAGACAGCTCTTTGGCAATTTTGGAAATATTGATCCAAGCGAAATATTCAACAACTAGGCGAGTTCGTAGAAGTCCGCAAATCGAATATTGCAATGCCGCAACCAGGAAAGGGTTTTGGGCTAATGTTCAGAAAGGGTCGCTATAGAGTTAGAATTGCGCGGAATGCCAATGACATAAAAGCCGCCCAGGAATTGCGGTATATGGCGTTTGCGCCAACTGAAATCAAAAATCGCATCGATTGCGATGAATTTGACAGAATTTGCACCCATTTTCTCGTTGAAGAGGTTGCCACAGGTCATTTGGTTTGCTGTTTCAGGATGATGTATCTTGAGAACAGCGAAGATATCGGTCTCAGCTATTCCGCGCAATATTATGAACTGTCCGCCTTGAAGTCATACACGGGAAAGATGGCGGAGGTGGGAAGGTTTTGCATACACCCGGAACTAAACGACCCAGATATTTTGCGGGCGGCATGGGCGGCAATGACCAAGACTGTAGACGAAAATGACATAGATCTGCTGTTTGGATGCTCTTCATTCAAGGGAACGGACGAGAGGGACTATCTGGATTCCTTTGCGGTTTTGAAAGACAGGCATTTGGCGCCGCGACGCTGGTTGCCGCGGGTCAAGTCTCCCCTGGTGTTCAAATTTGCCCATAAGCTTCGCCTTCGCAAACCGGATATCGGGAAGGCCATGGCTAAAATGCCCCCGTTGCTGAAAACATATCTGTTAATGGGGGGATGGGTCAGCGACCATGCGGTGGTAGACAGCCAGATGAACACGCTGCATGTGTTCACCGGCTTGGAAATCAATGCAATTCCCCCGGCCAGAAAGAGACTGTTGAGGGCAACGGCAAAATGAGTGGCATTGCGTGCCGGCATGTCATGTGACACTCAAATCATGCGGCATCTCTATTCGTCTTCATCGTTTCCAGTGTCTGCAATCAGTGCCACGCTGACCACCTCTTCATCTTCGCTGGTTTTAAACACATTTACACCACCGGCTGTACGCGACCTAAATGATATGCCGTCAACCGGAACACGGATGGACTGACCGCTTGAAGTGGCAAGCATTACCTGATTTCCATGTTCAACCGGAAAGGAGGCGACCACATCTCCGCCTCGCATTGCCTTAACGCCTTTTCCCCCGCGTTTCGTTACCGAATAGTCATGCGAGGAGCTGATTTTCCCGGATCCTGTTCCGGATATGCTTAGTATGAGATTCTCCGTTCTTCTCATTTCCTCGAACCTTTCATCTGAAATTTCTTCAATGACATTGGCGCCTTCATCGGGATTGGCAGTCTGGAGACTGTCATCTTCCTCCAGGATGCCGGCCATGGCGCGTCTTTTTCTCAAATAGGCTTTTCGCTCTTCAGGTGTCGCCTCAAAATGTCGGATTACCGACATGGAGACAACCTTGGCGTCTTTCTCCAGGCGAATCCCCTTAACGCCCATGGAATTTCGACCTTTAAACAATCGCACATCGGTAGTGGAAAATCTTATGCACTGGCCGGAATTTGTCATCAGCATTACATCTTCGTTCACCGAGCAGGTGCGCACATTGACGATTTCCGAATTTTCGGGGAGTTTCATGGCAATTTTGCCATTGCTCATAACGTTGGTAAAATCTGAAAGAGCGTTTTTGCGGACATGTCCCGATGATGTCGCGAAGAAAATCTGATGATCCTCCCATTCCTTCTCGGGGACATCGACTGGCATTATTGCAGCCAGTGAAACGCCAGGCTGTATTGGAAGTATGTTGATAATTGCCTTGCCTCTTGACGTGCGGCTTCCAAGAGGCAATCGCCAGGTTTTCAGCTTGTAGGCCATTCCATTTGTGGTGAACACAAGAAGCGGGGTGTGAGTGTTTGCCACGAAGAGGGCGGTAACCACATCCTCGTCTTTGGTGCGCATCCCGGACATGCCCTTTCCACCGCGTTTTTGCGACCTGAATTCCGCTAGCGCGGTACGCTTTATGTAGCCTCCCTGTGTGACGGTTACCACCATCTCCTCCCGTTCTATGAGATCTTCATCCATCAGTTCCCCATCCCAGTCGGCAATTTCCGTTCGGCGGGGGATGGAAAACCGGGTTTTCACATCGCGCAATTCATCCGATATGATCTCCATGATGCGCTCGCGACTGGCAAGAATGTCAAGATATTCCCTTATTTTGCCGGAAAGCGTCTGCAATTCATGGCTGACTTCATTAACCCCAAGTTGCGTAAGCCTTTGCAGTCTCAAATCCAGAATGGCGCGTGCCTGTCTCTCGCTGAGGTTGTATGTTCCATCGCTGTTGGCGCTGTGACTTGGATCGTCGATTAATTTGATGTAATTTAATATGTCACCGGCCGGCCAGCGTCGCGCCATTAGTCTTTCGCGCGCTTCAGATGCGTCTTTTGAACTGCGTATGGTGGCGACAATCTCATCCACATTTGCAACCGCCACAGCCAAACCACATAGAATATGGCTCCGTTCTCGAGCTTTGCGCAATTCGAAAGCCGTTCTACGTGCTATAACATCCTCGCGGAAGTCTATGAAGTTGTGCAGAAAATCTCTTAGAGTTAATTGCTCGGGCCTGCCGGAGTTGAGCGCAAGCATGTTGCATCCAAAAGAGGTCTGCATTGGCGTGAAGCGAAAAAGCTGGTTTAAAACCAGTTCAGGATTTGCATCCCGTTTGAGATCTATGACTATACGTATGCCATGCCGATTGGATTCGTCCTGAACATGGGCTATGTCCTTTATTCTCTTGTCGCGGATGGTATCCGCTATTTTTTCAATCAGGGTGACTTTGTTCACCTGATAGGGGATTTCATCAATTACAATCGATTTGCGATCTTTCCTGTATTCCTCCACATGCGTTTTTGCGCGAATTAAAACGCTGCCGCGACCGTATAGATATGCCTTTTGCGCCCCTGCATGGCCAAGAATAATTCCCCCGGTTGGAAAATCCGGCCCCGGTATGTAATTAACCAGACGCTCTACGCTCAATTCAGGATCGTCGATTAGCGCAAGCGTGGCGTCTATCACTTCGCCCAGATTATGGGGCGGAATGTTGGTTGCCATGCCAACCGCAATGCCACCGGCGCCATTAACAAGCATATTTGGAAATCGGGCGGGGAGCACGGTTGGTTCCTTGTCCTTGCCGTCATAATTGTCCTGAAAATCCACGGTGTCCTTTTCTATATCCGTCAAAAGAGCCGAAGCGGGGTCATCCATGCGCACTTCCGTGTAGCGCATGGCCGCCGGGTTGTCTCCATCAAGAGATCCGAAATTTCCCTGACCGTCCAGTAAAGGCAGAGACATCGAGAAATCTTGTGCCATGCGCACCAGCGCGTCGTATATGGCGCTGTCGCCATGAGGATGATACTTGCCCATCACATCGCCGACGGGTCGCGCGGATTTGCGATAGGGCTTGTCGTGTACATTGCCCGACTCGTGCATGGCATAAAGAATCCGCCTGTGGACCGGCTTTAGACCATCCCGCAAATCGGGGATGGCGCGGCTGACAATTACACTCATTGCATAATCGAGATATGATGTTTTCATCTCGTCGGAAATGGAAACGATCGGTCCGCCATAAGCGGAATTCTCTCGTTCTTCGTGGTTTTTGGGAGGATATATGCTGTCACTCACAATATTACCTGCTCAGTTGATATAATTGGGATTTGATGCCCGATATGATTTGAAAACCATATTACATTTTCACTTATGTTTGCAATGCTTTCCGACCGTTTCCAACACGCTTGAAATCCCCATTCCCAAGTGCGGGCGAAATTAAGTGCGCCTCCACCCGCAACCTGCAATTTTGCGCCTTCTCAGTGAAATAATTTTTGTTGAAAACGAAATTTAAGCGGCGATAATGACATTATACGGCACAAGGAGCAGAATAATGAGAATGTCTGAAACCGAAATGATGCTTAAAGGCTATGGTTTGACTCTGGCGGAGTTTTTCTATCACATGCCCGATTACTCACATGTACTTAACACTTTTGTCTGGCAGGACTACGATATCGCGCCCGACCATCCAAGATTGTTCAAATTCATTGAATTCTGGCAGGAGGAGATCGAGGGAAGGCTGCATTCCGTTAAATTCACCCACAGGAAATTAATCGGCCCCGGAGAATGGAATCAGGTTGTCGGAGAATTTGCCATCCATTGAATGAACTATCCCCGTCATTCGAAAGTGGACGCCACCCAGGCTCGGGAACTGCGTTGGACGGGTGATTTCGCAACGATGCAAACCTCATGATTCCCGGGCGTAATTCAGCGAAAAAGGCAAAAACCGCATTTCCGGAAATTCAGGATTTTCACAACTGGAAAACTTTGATCCGCGCGATGAAAACCGGTAATTGCGCGTTTGCCTAAGGAATTATGCGAGTGTATTTAAGTCCTTCAACTGAAGCTCCTATCAAAGCGCCCGTTTGCCCGAAAACCAATGCAATGACGGAACTCGTTGTTGTGGTTGTGTCGGCCCCCCAGTTGCCGCCCTGATCGGAAAACGCGTATCCAAGTTCCGCTCCTGCGACCCAGCCCGATGCGTGCCGGAAATCATCCAATGCGGCTTCTGTCATGAAAAACAGGACATGCGCAAATCGCTGCAGGCCAATCTGCAGACCGAAGCTGCCCATCGCGGCCGAATAATAGTCAACCGACGCTTCGTCAACCCGAAGCGCTCCACGTCCGTAGCCGCCTCCAATAATAATTCCACCCGATGTTATGAGCGGCATTATTAACTGGCCCGCCGATTTTTCCGTCAGTTCGACCGAATCCGGATGGTTTGTGTAAAGATATTCCAAAGTCGCATCGACTTTGGCATCAATGGTTGCTGCCGCAGATGTTCCCACGCCATTTCCGCACGATGCCAGAAACTGCGTTGCAGATAGCAGACCAAGGGTAACACCCCGTCTCGTGATATTGCTCATTATGGCGCCTGTTCTTAATGTATTTTATCCGGTCTCTACTCTGCCGGTTTTCATACATCTTAATTTATAAATTTCCGCTTGTCACCCCTTATTCGCTCGGCAATTTCAGTTCATCTTCTTTGCGACGGCCAGGGCAAAATACGTCAATATGCCATCGCATCCGGCGCGTTTGAACGCCATCAGGCTTTCAAACATCGCCTTTTCCAAATCCAGCCAGCCATTGCGTGAGGCCGCCATGATCATCGCGTATTCGCCGGAAACCTGATATGCGAAAGTGGGAACCCCAAAGCCATCTTTCACTTTGCGGCAAATATCGAGGTACGGCATGCCTGGTTTTATCATGACCATGTCGGCGCCTTCGGCAAGGTCGCGGGCAACACACCGCAAAGCCTCATTTGAATTGGCCGGATCTATCTGATAGCTCTTCTTGTCGCCATTTAACGCGCCATATGTACCAACGGCTTCTCGAAACGGTCCGTAAAATGTCGAGGCGTATTTGGCGGCATAGCTTAAAAGCATGACATTGTCGTATTCCGCCCGCTCAAGCGCCTCGCGTATGGCTCCAATGCGCCCGTCCATCATATCCGACGGGCCAATTATGTCCGCGCCGGCCTCAGCCTGGCTTAATGCCTGCTTGACCAGTGCCTCAACTGTCGAGTCATTAAGCACTTCACCGTTAACCAGAAAACCGTCGTGTCCGGTATCCGAATAAGTGTCAAGGGCAACGTCAGTCATTATGGCGAGTTCGGGAAGCGCCTTTTTAATGGTGCGTGTGGCCACGTTTGATAGATTCTTCGGATTCCATGCCTCTGAGCAATCGGCCGAGCGTTTATCTGACTCGGTATGGGGAAACAGGCAAATGGCTGGAATACCCAGATCCAGAGCCTCTTTGGCGACTTCCAGCGCCTGGTCCACGGAATACCGAAATACGCCTGGCATGGAGTCAATCGGCTGTTTGATATTTTCTCCTTCGCGCAGAAAGATGGGCCAGATCAAATCTGAAGGTTGAAGACTTGATTCAGATACCAGAGAGCGTAGCGCACTTGATTGCCGCAACCTGCGAAGTCTCAAGGCGGGAAAGTAGGATGAAACCTGATTCATTGCATTGCGTCTCCAGACGGATAAATACGCACATTGACATGTCCTTGATGTTTTCTCAAGAGCGGGTTCAATCTTGATTTGCGACGCGAGCGCGATTTTTTGGTGTGCGTCACGACATCGAATTCCGCTGGAATTTGCTCCGATTTGGCCTGTGCCATGTCTGAAGCTGACAATGTCGAGCACCGTTTTCTCAACTGCGTTTTTAGGGCGCATTGAGTCCATGCCGCAAAAAAGGTCGAAAAAAGCGAATCAAGCCTGCGGAAATGCCGGGATATGGAATGCCCGCGAACAATGAATTTCCCGCGATTGTTCCGTTCGAGACGCATCGCCGCGCGCGCTTTCGGGCAAAATCCGCCATGTTGAGAGACTCCATTTAAATCCAAATGGGAAAAATGCCATGCCATTGTCCAAAAAATTCACATTGCATGAATTCGGCAGGTCGCGAATCGTGGCGCACCGTGATAAAGCGGCGCCGACTCGGACGTTTCAAGATTGCAAGCAAACCGCAATTGTCGAAATGATCCATGGATGACATATTCTTTTTTTTGCGAACGGCATTTTTTTGGATGAACGGTACGTCAGGCGAAATAACAGTTGGCGGGGTGCCCGAAGGGTATGATGCCCGTATGATATTGTCCGAGATGCATGGAAATGACAGCTCGGTAATTCATGTTGCCCGCGACGACAGACGAATGGCCGCCATTGAAGACGCGCTGGGTTTTTTTCAACCGGAAACTCCAGTTTTCAAATTTCCCGGATGGGACTGCCTGCCTTATGACCGGGTTTCTCCAAATGCGGAGATATCCTCCTCCCGCATGGGAACGCTGGCGGCCATTGTTAATGGAGGGACGCCACGCAAATTTGCCCTGCTTACAACCGTCAATGCGGCTTCACAGCGCGTACCGGCAAGGAAGTTCCTGAAAGGCGCGTCATTTGCGGCGGAAAAAGGCAGTCGGATAGATGAATCGGAACTTCGGGCATTTTTGATGCTTATGGGATTTTCCAAGGTTCCAAATGTGGCGGAACCCGGTGACTATGCGGTTCGCGGAGGCATAATCGACATATTTCCTCCAGGTGCAAATGATCCAATTCGACTTGATTTATTCGGGAATCTCCTTGATGACATTAGAAGATTTGATCCAATTTCACAGCGAACCGTTGAAAGAATCAATCGCTTTGAACTTGCCCCGGCCAGTGAGGTGATGCTCCATCAAGATGCAATTGAACGGTTTAGGGACAGCTACCGAAGGGAATTCGGGGCGGGCGGCCAAAAAGATCCGGTTTACGAGGCGGTGAGCGACGGAAGGAAAATGTCCGGAATGGAGCATTGGCTGCCTTTTTTTCATGAAAGGCTTGAGACTCTGTTCGATTTTCTTCCCGGTCTGCCGGTATGCATGGATGATCAAGGAGACGAAGTTCGACGAAAAAGATGGAAGGAAATATGCGAGCGCCATGAAAACCGCACTCGCGCAATGCTGTCGGAAACACTTGGAGAATCGGCATACAAGCCGTTACCTCCAAAAAAACTGTATCTTGATGATTCTGCATGGAGTGAAGCGCTTTCAGGCAGGCGGCTGCTTAAGTTCCATCCCGGGCCACAGGCGAGCGGACCGTGCGCGATAGATGCGGGAGGTCGCCCGGGACGCAACTTCGGTCCTGAAAGAAAAATGGAAAACATTCATTTATTCAACCTTTTAAAAGAATACATTGAACTCAAACTTAAAAAGGGGCCAGTTGTTGTTTCGGCTTATTCCAGGGGATCACTGGAACGATTGTCGGTATTGCTTCGCGATGAGGGCATCCGGAACATTGAGACAGTTTCAAAATTTTCGGAGGTCGGAAAGCCGCGGGTTTATCTGACGGTCTGGGCGCTGGAACAAGGTTTTGAACTGCCTGATATGACTGTAATGTCCGAGCAGGATGTTTTCGGCGAACGGCTGACTCGCGCATCCCGCAGGCAGAAAAAGGCTGAAAACTTTCTTGCGGAGGCGCGAAGTCTCAACAAGGGAGAGTTGGTGGTTCATGTTGACCATGGGATTGGCCGCTTTTGCGGATTGGAGGTTGTAAAAGCCGCCGGCGCTGCTCATGAATGTCTAAAGCTGGAATACGCCGAGGGCGCAAAGCTGTACCTCCCGGTGGAAAACATCGAGCTTTTGACACGCTACGGCGAAGAGACCGGAATCCTTGACAGACTTGGGACTGCTGCATGGCAAGCCAGGAAGGCCAGACTCAAGAAGCGAATTCTTGAAATGGCGGACAGTCTGTTGCGCGTTGCCGCGGAACGAGAGCTTAGAAAAGGGCCGGTCGTAAATGTCGACAGCCATTCATGGGAGGAATTCACCGCGCGTTTTCCCTATGTTGAAACCGATGATCAGCAAAATGCCGTCGAAGATGTTCTCTCCGACCTTGGGTCTGGAAAGCCCATGGATCGGCTTGTATGCGGCGATGTTGGCTTTGGAAAAACGGAGGTTGCGATGAGGGCCGCGTTTGCAACGGCAATGCAGGGCATGCAGGTTGCGGTTGTTGCGCCAACAACCTTGCTGTCACGTCAGCATTACCATAATTTTTCGGAAAGATTCCGCGGATTTCCAATTGAGGTTCGGCAATTGTCTCGAATGGTGTCTCGGAAAGATGCCTCCGAAACGCGCAAAAGGCTTGCCGAAGGTACAGTCGACATGGCGATTGGAACACATTCTCTACTGTCGAGAGGTATTCGCTTCAAAAATCTTGGTTTGCTGATTGTTGACGAAGAGCAGCATTTTGGTGTCGCTCAAAAAGAGCGCTTGAAAAAACTGCGCAGTGAAGTTCATGTTCTGACATTAACCGCCACTCCAATTCCACGCACGTTGCAGCTGAGTCTAAACGGAGTTCGCGATCTCAGCATTATCGGCACGCCTCCGATCGATCGCCTGTCGATAAGAACATATATCAGCGAGTTTGACACGGCCACCATACGAGACGCCTTGCTTAGAGAGCATTACAGGGGAGGCCAGAGCTTCTTTGTGGTGCCAAGAATTTCCGATATCCGACACGTTGAGGATTTCCTGATCAGGCATGTTCCCGAAGTGGGCCATGTCGTTGCCCACGGGCAAATGCGCGCAAGTGAACTCGAGGATAGAATGAATGCGTTCTGCAATGCCGAGTATGGCGTGCTGCTCGCCACGGCAATTGTCGAATCCGGACTGGACATACCGTCTGCCAATACGCTTGTTGTATACAGGTCGGACATGTTCAGTCTTGCGCAGCTTTATCAGATCAGAGGCCGCGTGGGTCGATCCAAATTGCGCGCATATGCCTATCTTACCACGCGACCGCGAAAGAAACTAACGGAAACGGCTGAAAAAAGACTTCGGATTTTGGGCAGTCTCGACGCTCTCGGAGCGGGATTCAATCTCGCGATGCATGACATGGATATTCGCGGGTCGGGAAATCTGCTTGGCGAACAGCAATCAGGTCAAATTCGTGAAGTCGGTTACGAATTATATCAAAACATGCTGGAAGAGGCCGTCAACAAGATTAAATCTGGAGAGACTGAGGGTGATTTCGATGCCGAAGATAAATGGACACCCCAGATAAACCTGGGCGTTGCGGTGCTTATTCCGGAATATTATGTACCTGACCTCGATGTGCGTTTGGGCTTGTACAGAAGATTGAGCGGCCTGTCGGAGAAACTGGAACTTGAAAGCTTCGCCGCCGAACTTATTGACAGATTTGGAAAACTTCCACCGGAGGTAAACACCCTGCTAAGGATTGTCAGGATCAAGGCAATGTGCAGAATAGCGGGAATTGCAAGGATTGATGGTGGAATCAAAGGGGCGACAATCCAGTTTTACAGGGATAAGTTTGAAAATCTTGACGGGCTTCTTGAATATGTCTCAAGCCAAAAGGGTGGAGCCGTATTTCGCGGCAGCAAACTCGTTGTGCATGGAAACTGGAAGAATGAAAGAGATAGAGTTGGCGGATCCTTCATGATAGCCCGTTCTTTGGCAAATGTGGTCAAGAGCGGAAAAAAAGGCACTGCCGCCACCTTGTGAAAGCCCTAAAATTGAGAACATGCTGATTTCTCTTCAATGGTCGCTTTTTGAGCGGTTCCGGGAAATTGCCATTTCAATTCTCTGAATGGAAGGATTTATCCGGCTTTTACCAAACGCATGCTTGTTATTGCCGCATGCGAAAGCGCTTTAACTGGTTGGCTTGCATGCAGGGGTTTATCGGGAATTTTCGGTTAGACGGCGCTTTACATAACCCTTTACCGTGCCAATCAGGTTTTGCATGTGATTCTCGTTCTTGAAAAAATGATCCGCTTCTTCAATTTCATGATGTTCAATGGTTATTCCCCGCTGATTTTGCAGAGTGCAGACAAGTTCCAGAGTGTCTTGCTGTAGCGCAATCCGGTCTCTCGTGCCGCTAACAATAAGTCCAGATGATGGGCATGGCGCCAAAAACGAAAAGTCATGCATGTTTGCCGGCGGACACACGGACACGAATCCAGTCATCTCCGGGCGGCGCATTAGCAATTGCATGCCAATCCATGCGCCGAACGAAAAGCCGGCCACCCAGCAATGCTTTGAATTGCTGTTTTGAGCCTGCAAATAGTCAAGGGCCGCCGCGGCATCCGACAATTCGCCGTTGCCATGATCAAATTCTCCCTGGCTGCGGCCGACACCTCTAAAATTAAATCGTAATACGGTAAAGCCGATGCTGTGAAATGCATAATGAAGGTTGTAGACAACCTTGTTGTTCATCGTGCCGCCAAACTCCGGGTGCGGATGCAAAATTACCGCCAGAGGCGAGTCCGCTTCTGATTGGGGATGATAGCGTCCCTCAAGCCGGCCATCCGGACCTGAAAAAATGATTTCGGGCATGATTAAGTCTATTCCTCGTTCCAAATGTTTAAGCGGTTTGCAACTGGCCGCATTGTAAATAGATAAGTTGCAAAGCGGTTGTCTTCATGCGTTTTTAAAATTTCAAAATAGCTCTTAATGCGGTCAAAGTCAATGTTTTTTGAAGTAACGCGTTTCCGGCAATCCATCAGTGAACTTGAATTTTGAAATTATTCTCATTGATATAAAACGAAAATGCCATTTAACACATATCCGAATTTGGAAATTTTGTTTCGAAAGAAGAGATGGCTCGCAAATCTTGGTTTCCGCTTGGTTGCATCATTTCAGGCCCGTCAACAAGGATGCCAAATCGACTTGCCGCTTTTTCACGTCCGTTGCAACGTGCCGCGTTTGAATGTATACGGCCGCAACGCGAACAACGCCATGAAGCAATCGTTTTAAGTGCATCTGGTTGCCGGCGTTTTGGAGGATCGATGTTGATGTTTCTTGTCTCTGGTGCTGTGGATTGACGCGCGTATATCTTGATTACAATGCGAGTGCCCCTTTGCGCCCCGAGGCGTCTGAATCAATGATGCGGGCAATGGATTTCCTTGGAAACCCATCAAGTGTTCACAAGGAGGGAAGAGCCGTTAAGGCTCTTGTTGAGAAAGCGCGAAGGCAGGTTGCGGCCGGTGTGGGATGCAAACCCGCGGAAGTGGTTTTTACCTCCGGCGCCACCGAATCGGCACGAGTGCTTGCAGGTCGGCGGGTGTCGGTGGAAAATATCGCTCACGATGCCATATGGAATTATCATTGCGGCGAGACAGGTTCGGTTGAAGTTGTGGCGATTGGTCTGGCGAATTCTGAAACGGGAGTGATTTCACATCCGGCAAGAACAGATGAACTGCTGCTGCTTGATATTACCCAGGCTCTTGGAAGAATGCCGTTTTCATTTGAGGCAAGCGGCGCGGATATGGCAATTTGCTCCGCCCATAAACTTGGCGGACCCAAGGGGGTGGGGGCGCTTATAGTCCGCGAGGGACTTGATGTCACTCCGCTTTCAACAGGTGGTGGACAGGAAATGGGTCGCAGATCGGGAACTGAAAATGTCATTGGGATAGCGGGATTTGGCGCCGCAATTGCAGCTGCAATGGAAGACATGAAAAATGGGCTTTGGAGCGAAGTTGAAAAAATTAGAAACATTTTGGAGCTTTCCATTGAGAATTTTGCAAAAGACACTATTTTCATAGGCAGGACCGGGCCGCGACTGCCCAACACATCATGCTTCATTACTCCCGGCTGGAGAGGTGAAACGCAAGTAATGGCAATGGACCTTGCAGGCTATGCCATCTCTGCCGGCTCGGCATGTTCAAGCGGAAAGGTCAAGACGAGCCGAGTCCTCAAGTCGATTGGCTACAGCGAGTCAGACGCATCATGCGCCGTGCGGGTTTCACTCGGTCCGGGAACAACGGAGAAGGAAGTTTGCGGATTTGCCTATGCCTGGATGAAAGAGTATAAAAAAATAAAGGCCCGCAGGGCATAGCGAGCAACTCAGTTTATGGGAAAGTTGACATGACAATCTTCGATGACAATGTGGTTAAGGATGGAGTGGACCAGGATACTGTTGAAGCGGTTCGCGAGGCCGGTACCTACAAACACGGCTGGAACACTGAAATTGAAATGGAATTTTCCCCGAAAGGCCTGACCGCCGATATTGTCAGATTGATATCCGATAAAAATGGCGAGCCGGAATGGATGACCGAATGGCGACTTGCGGCATATGACCGCTGGCTGAAACTTGAAGAGCCAAAATGGGCCATGGTTGATTATCCTGAGATAGATTTTTCCGACCAGTATTACTATGCAAGACCAAAAAGCATGGAGGAAAAACCGAAATCGCTTGATGACGTCGACCCCAAGCTACTGGAAACCTATGAAAAACTCGGCATTCCACTAAGGGAGCAAATGGTTCTTGCCGGAGTTGAGGGAGCCGGTGAAGAGGGGCGCAAGGTGGCGGTGGATGCCGTGTTTGACAGTGTAAGTGTTGGCACGACATTTAAAGAGGAACTCATGAAGGCAGGCGTGATATTTTGCCCGATTTCAGAAGCCATCAATAAATATCCCGAGCTGGTCAAAAAATATCTTGGCACGGTTGTGCCTGTCAGCGACAATTTCTACGCGACGCTTAACTCCGCCGTCTTTTCCGACGGATCCTTTGTGTATGTGCCGCCGGGAGTGCGCTGTCCTATGGAACTCTCGACCTATTTCCGAATAAATGCGGAAAATACCGGCCAGTTTGAACGCACGCTTATTGTCGCCGACAAAAACAGCTACGTAAGCTACCTCGAAGGATGCACCGCGCCGCAGCGCGACAGTTCTCAACTGCATGCCGCAGTTGTTGAGATCGTTGCTCTTGAAGACGCGGAGGTAAAATATTCCACAGTCCAGAACTGGTATCCGGGGGATGAAAACGGCAAAGGGGGAATTTACAACTTTGTTACCAAGCGCGCCGATTGCCGCGGCGACCGGTCAAGGGTCATGTGGACACAGGTTGAAACCGGATCTGCAGTGACGTGGAAATATCCAAGCTGCATTTTGCGGGGAAACGAAAGTCACGGAGAGTTTTACTCCATCGCGATCACCAACAATCTTCAGCAGGCCGACACGGGTACTAAAATGGTGCATTTGGGCCACAACACAAGATCCCGCATTGTCAGCAAGGGTATCAGTGCCGGAAGGGCGCAAAACACTTACAGAGGCTTGGTTTCAATGCATCCCAAAGCAAGGGAATCACGCAATTACACCCAGTGCGATTCACTTCTGATAGGGGATAAATGCGGTGCTCACACCGTGCCCTATATTGAAGTCAGGAACAATTCATCGCGCGTGGAGCATGAAGCCACGACATCCAAGGTGGACGACGAGAAACTCTTTTACTGTCGCCAGAGAGGCATGGATGAGGAAGAGGCCGTGGCACTTGTTGTAAACGGATTTTGCCGGGAAGTGCTGCAGGCGCTGCCGATGGAGTTTGCCATGGAGGCGCAGCAACTGGTGGCGATTTCGCTGGAGGGATCGGTTGGGTAATGCCGGGTTGATGGAATATTCCGGTATCGAGCGAAGCAATTCTCCCCTGATTTAAAATTCATTTGGAAACGGCTTCACATATGGAGAACGTCACATCATGTACATAGCTGCAGTTTTGACTTGCGTCGGTTCGCGAACCGTCATTTCCAGAATGGCCAAAAAGACACTATCGCAAAATCGTAATGGAGGCAGATTGATATTTCATGCCGCAGTAACTAATGGCAAAGGCCGCGGCAGGGGGACTGGAACGAAAACAGGCGGGTTTGCATCGTTGCTGAAAGAAGCGCGCATGTTTCAGGCGGTTTCAGAAATTCATTCGGCAATTGACCGTGGACTCATTCCATATTGCTTGCAACCGGCCTTCACAGTTGGCAATGGATTTGCGGACGAGAGGAAATCGCAATGACCGGAAATGCAACCGAAGAGTATTTGCTCACAAAACTTGACTATCCGGGGCATTTGGATACCGGGCGGATCGCGGGGCTCGGAGGATCTTTGATCGCGGTTTTAACAGGTCTGATTTCCTCTAACTGGGTATCGGGTGGGGCCGCTTTCGCAATTGGAGTGCTGGCAGGTCTTTATGTCGGGGGTGTGATCTGGAGCCGTATGGAAAACAGGAAACTCGTGAAGAGGGCCAATGGCATGGCAATTCGCAGAATGGAGCGCGAAGCCGCGGTCAGAAAAGCCATAAAAGCAATGAATGTTAAGAAAGGAATACATTATAATGCTAAAAATCAATAATTTGCATGTTGATCTTGAAGAAGATTCAAAAACCATACTGAAAGGTGTTGATCTAACGATTGATTCTGGAGAAGTACATGCAATCATGGGACCAAACGGTTCTGGAAAATCGACGCTCAGCTACGTTCTTTCCGGGCGGGACGGATATAGTGCAACAAAAGGGTCAGCGAGTTTGGACGGTCTGGACATTATGGAAATGGAGCCAGAAGAACGCGCGGCCGCGGGGTTGTTTCTTGCATTTCAGTATCCTGTCGAAATACCCGGTGTTGGCAACATGACTTTCATGCGAACGGCTCTTAATGCGCAACGCAAGGCCCAGGAAAAGCCTGAAGTGAGCGCCGCGGAATTTCTCAGGTTGATCAGGGAAAAGGCAAAAACCCTTGAAATAGAACAAGATCTGTTAAAGCGTCCGGTTAACGTCGGATTTTCCGGTGGAGAGAAAAAACGCAACGAAATACTGCAAATGGCAGTCCTTGAACCCAGAATGTGCATACTTGATGAAACTGATTCCGGGCTGGACATTGATGCGATGAAACTTGTTGCCGACGGTGTCAACGCACTCCGAAAGAGCGACCGGGCATTTCTCGTAATCACCCATTACCAGCGGCTGCTTGATCATATCCGTCCCGATGTGGTTCATATTATGGCTGAGGGGCGAATTGTAAAATCCGGAGGTCCGGAACTTGCGCTGGATGTGGAGAAAAACGGCTATGCAGACATACTTGCGGAGGTTGGATAATGGCTCAGGCGCAAGCATGCAACCAGTCAAAAATATTGAATTTGGAAGCGCTGGAACCACCGGGCGGGGGAGAATGGGCCACCAGGGCGCGCAATTCCGCGCTTGAGCGTCTTCAGCAAATGGGACTGCCAGGCAGGCGTGACGAGTATTGGAAATACACCCGCCCCGACACTCTTATTCAAACAAAACCGCCAAAAGCCGCGCTTCACAAATCCGATTCGTCAATGTTTGACGGAATCGAAAAAATTCGAATGGTTTTTGTCGATGGAATATATGATTCCGATGCCAGTGACAGTCTTGATGGGGAAGGGATTACAATTGAAAGACTCTCAAAAGTAACGGAAAAAGACAGTCACTGGGCGAAAAATGTCTATGGAGTACTGGAAGGCGGCAGCCATGCTCCGGTTAAAAGACCGCTTGCCGCATTAAACACTGCCATGGCAACGGATGGCGCGGTTATATGCGTCACCGGCAGACCCAGCAAACCCGTGCATATGATTTATGTCCACAAGTCAGTCACTTCAGATGCCATCCTCAACCATGTAATTCGACTTGAGGAGGGATCGTCGTTAACTTTTCTTGAAACCGGGCCGGCTGCCGCCCGCTTCAACAAGACAATCGAGGTGGATGTCGGAGACAATGCCGAATTCCATCATATACGTATTCAGGGGCGCGACCACGAGCGGCGCGCGGCAACGCACACGTTTGCCAGATTGGGAGAGAACAGTTCGTTTAAATCCTTTTCGCTTACCGTTAACGGAATTTTGACGCGCAATGAATGCGTGGTTGAATTGACTGGTTCGAACGGTGTTGCCCATGTGGCGGGCGCCTGTGTTGGTGACGGAGATTTTCATCATGACGACACCGTTTTCATTACGCATGACGCGGAGAATTGCGAAAGCCGCCAGGTTTTCAAGAAAGTGCTGCGCGGAGGGGCAAAAGGCGTGTTTCAAGGCAAGATACTTGTCAGGGAAGGTGCGCAAAAAACAGATGGCTACCAGATTAGCCAATCACTGCTCTTAAGTGATGATTGTGAATTCAACGCCAAGCCGGAACTGGAAATCTATGCCGATGACGTTGCGTGCTCGCATGGTTCGACATCCGGCGCCATAGACGAGGATTCGCTGTTCTATTTGCGCGCAAGGGGAGTGCCGCTGGAAATTGCGACGGATTTGCTGACGCTTGCGTTTCTCGCTGAAGCGGTCGACGAGGTGGAAGACGAGCGATTAAAAGGTGAAATTAATGCTCTGCTGACAGACTGGCTGGAGCGTCGGCGCGCCTGATGGCCGTGGTCAGCGACATTGCCGCCAACTATGTTTGCCCGAGACGGGTTTTTAACGGCATGCTGGCCAGAAAAACAAGTGAAGGCAGGGTTCTGGCTATGGTCTTTGCCGGCTGCGCTGTCACATTTGTCGGACAATGGCCAAGATTGGCGCGCGATGCGCATTTTGAAAACACCGACATTTATCCGCTGCTAGGCGGAGCACTCATGGGCTGGATGCTGATTGCGCCATTGCTGCTTTACCTTATCGCGTACATTTCCCATGCCGCATGCATTTTAATCAAGGCCCGGGTAACCGCCCATGATGCGCGTCTGGCACTGTTCTGGGCGTTTCTCGCAAGCTCTCCGCTCATGCTGCTGTATGGTTTGACAGCTGGCTTCATCGGTCCCGGAAGAGCGCTTGATATGGTTGGACTGGTCTGGTGCGGCGTTTTTTTGTGGTTTTGGATTGTGAATCTCAGGGTTTCGCACGGAGACCGCAAATGACTCCCCCATATGTTTCTTCAGTGTGGAAACTGTTTCTTCTTACTCTTTCCGAACCGGGAAAATCGGCTCGATTGCTGCTCTATTGGCGAACCCGTGTATCAAATGAGGCCTTATGGCTGATTTTGACGATCACAACGATATTGATATCCATTATTCTGTGGTCTTTGATTCAATTAATCACGCCATTTGGCGAAGAAGTGAAAATAATCCTTCAGCATTCGTCAATATACAACTCTCCCTTCATATTCGCGTTCATGCAATGGTGCAGAGCAATTATGTCCATATGCGCCATCTGCCTGGTTGGGATGTTCATGGGTGGCGAGGCGAATTCGGGTGAGGTTGTCATATTTGTCACATGGCTGCAAATCGTTTCATTTTTGCTTACCGCCATTCAGATGGCCATGGGGTTGATATTGCCCGTTCTATCACCTGTATTGACTCTGATCGTTATCGTTGTAATGGCGAGAACATTGCTTACATACATGAATGAGCTGAATCGCTTTGAAAATCTCTTCAAGTCGCTTGCGCTGCTGTTTTTTTCATTCATTGGGGTTGTTGTCATGATATCGGTAATTCTATCCATCTTCCTATTGCTGTTCGGGATTCCTGCATGATGTTTGATGTGAACAAAATCAGGAAGGATTTTCCAATCCTGGACCGGAAGGTCAATGGCAAACCTCTGGTCTATCTGGACAATGGGGCGAGTGCGCAGAAGCCCAAGGCCGTACTTGACGCGGTAAATACCGCCTATTCGATGGAATATGCAAATGTGCATCGCGGTTTGCACTACCTCTCAAATCTGGCGACCGACAGATATGAAGCGGTTCGAGGCATCATAGCGCGGTTTCTCGGAGTCGCCGATTCCAACCAGATTATATTGAATTCCGGAACAACGCATGGAATAAACATGGTTGCCCATGCCTGGGCCATGCCCGGCATGAATGAGGGTGACGAGATTGTCCTGAGTGTCATGGAGCATCACGCAAACATTGTTCCATGGCATTTTCTCAGAGAGAGACAGGGCGTCAATCTGGTATGGGTTGACACGGATGCGTCTGGCGCGCTTGATCCCCAGAAGGTAATCGATGCAATTGGGCCAAAGACGAGACTTGTCGCCATAACCCAATTGTCAAATGTTCTTGGCACGGTTGTCGATGTCAAGGAGATTTGCAGTGCCGCGCGCCAGAAGGGAGTGCCCGTGCTTGTCGATGGCAGTCAGGGCGCCGTTCACATGCCACAGAACGTTGATGAAATGGGATGTGATTTTTATGCGATCACCGGTCACAAGCTTTATGGTCCGTCGGGGTCCGGCGCCATATTTGCAAGCAGGGACAGACTTGCGGAAATGCGGCCGTTCATTGGAGGCGGGGCCATGATTCGGGAAGTCAGCAAAGAGCGGGTGGCATATAACGATCCCCCCATGAAATTTGAGGCGGGAACTCCCGGAATTGTTCAAACCATTGGTTTTGGGGCGGCACTGGAATATCTCATGGAAATTGGCATGGAGAATGTCGCCGCTCATGAAAACGTTCTCAGGGACTATGCCATTGAAAAGCTCTCTGGCCTGAGTTGGTTGCGACAGCAGGGAACCGCCGAAAGCAAAGCGGCAATATTTTCCTTTACAATGGATGGCGCCGCACACGCGCATGACATCTCCACCATACTTGACATGAGAGGGGTCGCGGTTCGCGCTGGACATCATTGCGCGGGACCGCTTATGGATCATTTTGGGATTACCGCGACTTGCCGCGCATCTTTTGGTCTCTACAACACCGTGCAGGAAGTCGATTCCCTGGTTGAGGCAATTGAGGTTGCCCACGATCTGTTTTCGTGATTTTACGCCGGAAATTCATCCATGCGCATGTTTGATGGGCGCGGCAGGGTTTTGAATTGCGATATCGACTTTTGCGCGCTATACGAAATTGACAGTTGCAGAGATGTGCGTGTTGATATCTGGAGGGAGATGGAGGACTGTAAATACCATTCAAGACGCAATCTGACGGATGGCAATTTAACTGATTAGAATTTATGTCGCAAGTTTCGCCATCTGCTTCATTGCCTCCAAAGTCGGCAAGCACCCGTGAACCAGCTGGATAGAACGCTGCCCCCCGAAGCAGGATGTCAAGCACGAATTCGGGTGATGAGAGAAAGTAAAAAGGAGTTTAGTTTCAAAGATTTGTAAAAAGTCGGAATCTCGGAAATGACTTGCTGCAAATCGCTAGGTAACACATAGGTAACACCGATTATCAAACGGTCCCGTAGCTCAGCTGGATAGAGTATTCGCCTCCGAAGCGAAAGGTCGCGCGTTCGAATCGCGCCGGGACCGCCATTTTCAAATCTGGATATTCAGCGCACTTGAGTGTTCAGTTTTCAAGTTTATCACAAATTGTCGAGTTGCTTTCTCCGCATCTAAAATGGAATCTCGTCATCAATATCAGATTGGGGATCGGCTTGCTGCTCTTGATCGTCTGGTGTTGTGATCCCCCAGCTTTCCACGACCTCGGATAATGGGAAAATGGTGTCTTTGCTCCAATCTACAAATGGAGCGGCTGTTGAACTCCATGGCTCCTTTGAAGGCAATCGCACTTGGGCACGTGCCGGAACATGGAAAGCGCTCCCAAACAAAATCGCTTCCCCAGCCGCCAACACGGTCACCTGATCTAGCAATCTCTGTGCCTGCTTAGGAATAATCCGTCGAAAATGATCAATATCATCAGGATTTTGAAGCCGGTGGGA
Source organism: Roseovarius sp. (assembly GCA_026709325.1). Lineage (GTDB taxonomy): Bacteria > Pseudomonadota > Alphaproteobacteria > Rhodobacterales > Rhodobacteraceae > JAPOTF01. The sequence continues at coordinate 131 of JAPOTF010000161.1, read as the reverse complement.
AAAGAAGTTCGTGCATTGATTAGTGCTTTGTATTATACATTTAATTCCATTTCCTGGAGCCTCCGGTGACCCCGCTTCCAGGACTCCACGAGATCCTCCGGGCCGCGGCTCCAACGGAACGGGCGGGCGTC